>JAYUFZ010000019.1:0-31247 GCA_043767845.1 bacterium
CGATATAAGAAAGCTGCCCCCTTCTTCTTCCACAGCTTGCGGCTGGGCAGCGCAAAAGCGTAGCTCACTACCACCGTCGGCGATGTCAAACGCTTAGCCAGTTGGCCCTCAATCTTGGACATATAGCGGGTAATCAAAAAGAGATAGACGACATCGGCTGGCGGCCAGTCCAGATTCCAAAAATTGCCGAGTTTAACACTCACCAGCTTGCGATACGGCCAGGTGCGAAGCACCGAAATGAGCCACAATATGGGGCTAATCTCGTAGCCAGTAGCCCGAATCCCGAGTTTAGCCGCCGCCAGTAGCAACCGCCCATCACCACTACCCAGGTCAATAATGCTCTGGCCCGGCTTTAAATCCAGGTCGCGGAGTAAGCGACGTTGCTCACTACTAAGTATCGGCAGGTATGGTGCCCCAAAAAAGGCGCCGATAGCCAGGGCGACGAGCAACAGCCAGGCTACTATCCAGAAAAAACCGGGCAATTAAAATAACCCGGGGCTGTTGATGTCGCTGGCAACCGGAGTCTGGAGGCCAATTTCTGGCTCGCCCCAGTCGGCGCTAGCTTCTGGGCCATCGAACTTGGCCTTGATCTGCTCTATTTTGTTTTCGGCTTGGGCCAGGTCGGCCTTGAGTTCACCGATCAGCTGCATGCCCCGCTCAAACTTCTCTAAGCCTGAGTCTAGGTCAGCTTTGTCCGACTCGAACCAGCTGGTAAGTTCTTCGAGCTCTGCCAGTTTTTGGCCGAAGTTGTGAGTGGGGCTATGTTTTGATTGTGCCATGCTCTACTGTTGCCTCTAATTTACCTTTAGCTAATTGTATCACGAGCCGTGAGCCAGCCGGTGCCTGGGCAGCATCTCGGATAACGCGGCCAGATGAACTACGAACAATACTATAGCCGCGAGCCAAAGCAGCGGCTGGGTCAAAGCCGGCCATCAGCCGAGTCATGGCGGCAATTTCCCGACTCAAACCTTGGTGCAGTATGACTATACTGCTCGAAAGCGTGTTCTCTAGACGAGCAATTCGCTCACGCGGCTGGGCTATAAAGCCGGCCTGGAGCTCGAAGCTACACAGAAGGCTGTTTTTAAGCGCGAGGGTGAGTCGGCCGACACCTGAGCTTAGCTGTTGGTTCAGCGCCCTAACTTGCTGAGCAATAGCCACCCGATCGGGTACAACCAAGCGGGCCGCGTCTGTAGGAGTTGCTGCCCGGACATCAGCCGAGAGGTCGGCCAGACTGGTGTCTACCTCATGACCAACGCCAACGATGATCGGCACCCTCGACCCAGCCACCGCCCTGGCGACCGATTCGGTATTGAAGGCCTGCAAGTCTTCCAGGCTGCCTCCTCCCCTAATGAGTACCAAGACGTCAGGTTGTGGATTGGTCTGATTAAAGTTGGCGATGGCCGCCACAATCTGCTTTTCGGCCGTCTGGCCCTGCACGGTGACGTCGGCCACCGTCACTACCAACCCTCCCCACCTTTGGCCAAGAATTTTATTGAAGTCTGCGTAGGCGGCCGAGGTAGCCGAAGTTATGAGCCCAATTCGCGATGGAAAGACCGGCAAAGTTCGCTTACGTTCGGCATCAAATAGCCCTTCCGCCGCCAACCGGCCTTTGAGTAGTTCAAAAGCCCGCCGTAGCTCCCCCTCGCCGGCTAGCTCCAGCTCTCGAACAGTAAAGCTGAACTTCCCCCAATTCGTTAACTTCGGGCTACCACTCACCCGCACCCGCATGCCGTCCTCAACCGCCACTTTGAGCTGATGGCGCATCATGAAGCACGACAAGGTCACATCGCCGTCTTTGAGGTCAAAAAACACAAACTTACCCTGATTGACCTTAAAACCCGAGACTTCACCCTCAACAGTCACGCTTGGATAGGCGAAGCTCAGCGTCTCATTGAGAATAGCCACAAACTCTTTAACCGAGATGACCTGCTGCTCCATCAAACAGGTTTCTTGCTATTTTTCTGGTAAAAATAGAAGCCGATCGGCAAGAATACGGCGAAGTTGAAGACTCGATACACCAGTACGGCCGTAAAGGCTACGGCGAAGGGTAGGCCAAGGGCCACAAAAGTCGCCACCATAGTCGCCTCAAATACGCCTGCACCACCAGTCACCGGACTAGCTAGGCTTGCAATGTTGGCAAGCGTGTAGGCGGCGATAACTGTCCCCAGATTCACAATTCGCCCCAGAGCAAACAGAACAGCAAAAACTGTTAGTACCTCCATGATATTGCCCCCCAGCGAATAATACAGCGGCATTAGCCATTTGCCCTTGCGTTCCAACAGCAGATCATAGCCATGATAAAACTCGTCTAAGAATTTGGTAATCTGGGTCTCGGTTACCATTTTGCGCTTCATTCGAAAAAGTCTTTTACCTACGGCATTCATCCAGTTCGCAAGCTCCAAAACTATCCGTTGCAGCCGCGGACGATCGCTTACCAGCATCAAAATCACGCCGCTAATAATAATAATGCCCAGCAGAATGAGTAAGGTTAACCTTGAGGTAATTTGATTAAGGTTCCCGCTCAGAAACAGTAAGAGAAACCCTAGAACCAACACGATCAAGTAGGATACAAAAGTAAAGATATACTTCATGAGCTGGGCCAGGGTCGTCTTGCCAGCCGGCACGTCGTCACGCAATTGGGTCGATAAATACGAGAAACCGCTCAGCCCACCGGTCGGAAAAGCCTGGCCGACAAAATTCATGGCCAACGCTGTTTCATACATTTTTCGAAAATCGATATCATAGCCGAAAATGGCAAAGAATGATTTGTAGTACATGGTGTTGAAATAGTAGCTCACTAGCTGCACACAGATTACTAGGCCAAGCATGTACCACCTCAGGCTCTTCACAGCCGCGATGAATTGTCCGAGGCGGGCTAGGTTAAAGACAATAAGCAGCCCAAAAGCTACAAGGCTGATGGCGATCATGACACGACGTTTATTCATAGTAGTAGTAGTATAGCAGCCCAGCTTGCCGACCCACCATCCCACTCACGCGTATTCACATACGAGGTATCGGGCCGAGTGCTGTATAATACCGGCATGCAATATCTCGCCATATTAGGCCGACAACCAGAAATTGGCTTACTCGAGCTTCAGGCTGTGCTTGGCGAATCGGCCGTAGCGCCCTTTGGTGATCACGCCTTGGTCCGCAGCTCGCCGGATCTCACACGTCTAGGCGGCAGCCTTAAGATCGTTAAAATTCTAGGCGAACTTAATGGTGGCCATTTGGCTCAGAGTTTGCCCGATTTGGACCAGCTACCATTGCGCGATGGCAAAACGCAGTTCGGTGTTAGCGTTTACGCGCCCAAAACTACCCATCGCGACGTGCTGGCGTATGGCCTTGCCCTCAAAAAACAACTCAAGCAACGTGGCAGCGTACGTTTTAATGAGCCTAAAGCCCCTTCGACCGAATTATCAGCCGCCAGTCTTAAATTCAATAAAGTCTTGGAGAATGGTTTCGAGTTGGTGCTAGCAAGCGACGGCTCAAGAACGCTCTGGGGTCTGACCGAGCAAGTCCAGGACGTCGACTGGTATTCCAAGCGCGACTATGAGCGCCCGTCTAGAAGCGCCAAGGTCGGGATGCTGCCGCCCAAGCTAGCCCAAATACTAATCAATTTGAGCGGCGGCGAGTCTATTTATGATCCATTTTGCGGCACTGGAGTAGTGCTTCAGGAAGCACTACTGATGGGCAAAATGACAGCCGGCAGTGATCTTAACCCAGAAATGGTGGAAGCGACGAGCAATAATCTGGCTTGGTTAGCCCATCAGGTTGAACACAGTCTACCTAGCTGGCACGTCTCTGAAGCCGACGCTACTTCTGTTCAGATTCCTACGAACTACAATATTGCGAGCGAAGGCTACCTCGGCCCCCATCTGGAGAAAACACCGACAGCCGATGAATTGGGCACCCTGAAGGCAGATATGAAGACGCTGTTGGAAGGATTTTTCAAAAACGTCGCCGACCAACTTCAAAGTGGTGCGAGCCTAACTATCTGCCTCCCCGCTTGGCGCATCGCCGACAGCTTCCAGACCCCCGAAATTGTTGACTCTCTCCCTATTTTAGGCTATACTTTGAAACAATTTGCGAGCCTCGGTAAGCCCAGTCCCCTGCCAGTCTACTGGCGCCCCGGACAGATCGTCGGTCGCATGATACTAACCCTAAGGAAAAACTAACTATGAGTCATACAAAAGCCGGCGGTTCCTCACGAAACGGTCGCGACAGTTCCGGACAACGTTTAGGCGTTAAGCTCTACGGCGGCCAGCCAGTTCAAGCCGGCGGTATTATCGTCCGTCAGCGCGGCAGCAAGATGATCCCAGGCCTCGGTACTGCCCTTTCGGTCGACCAAACCATCTTCGCCATGAAGCCAGGTACTGTTACCTTCACGACCAAGCGCGTTACGCGCTTCACTGGCAACAAAGTTACTCGCACCGTCGTCTCGGTCCTTTAGCTCTACGGGCCTACTAAAAACTACTCAGCAATTGCCGGGTAGTTTTTTAGTTCTATGAACGAGTATGAATTGCACTCTCCAGGGCGCTCTGCTCTGGCCGATCCATCTGTTCTAGTCCTCTCGCGCTCGCCTACCCTTGCGGCTGCAAATCATACTCGTTCATAAGGCTTGGTTGACTAGCCGCCCGGGGTTGCGCGCTACCAAGCCTACCACCCGACGGATTCTTAGATTTTGCAGGGGTTGCTAGCGCGAGTAAGCAAGGATTCACACCTAACAGAGGCAGAGCGCACCGAAAAATGTAAGAATCCGGCGGGTGGTATCCCCTATTTGGACTTAAGTTGAACCTTCACGAAAGCATCAAACAAAGGGTGAGGTTTATGCGGTTGGGATTTGAATTCGGGATGGAATTGGCTAGCCACGAAGAAGGGATGGCCCGACATTTCGATTACTTCCACCAATTGGCCGTCGGGTGACTGGCCAACCAGCTTGAGGCCAGCTTTCTCGAGACGGGCACGGTAGGCATTATTGAATTCATAACGGTGGCGGTGGCGCTCATCGATGCGCTTGGACCCGTAGGCCTTGGCGCTTATTGAGTCTTTGTCCAGTACGCAGGGGTAGTTACCCAGGCGCATAGTGCCACCTTTATCGGTAATGTTTTTTTGGTGCTCCATAATGTCGATTACCGGATGTTTGGTGTCTGGATTTATCTCGGTGGTGTTAACATCGTCAGTTTTTAGCACCTTACGCGCCAGAGCAATCACTGCGGTCTGTAGCCCAAGGCACAGCCCCAGGTAAGGCAGGCCCGCCTCCATGGCATAACCACCAGCAATAATCTTACCCTCTACCCCGCGCGTGCCAAAACCACCTGGCACGATAACCCCATCCAGTCCAGCCAATACCTCTTCAACATTTTCCTTGGTCAGCTTCTCGGCGTCTACCCACTGGATATCGACGTGCGCATAGTTGGCCCAGGCTGCTGACTTAATAGCCTCAAAGACGCTCATATAGGTATCTTCGTGGCTCATATACTTAGCCACAACGCCAATTTTTAAACGCTTGCGGCCGTTAGGGTCAATAATAGCCTCAACCAGTTTCTCCCACTTAGCCAATTTCGGTTTGTGGCCTTTGCGCAAATTCAGAATTTTGATCATGTAGTCTGCTAGCTTGGCTTCTTCGAGCATTAAGGGCACCTGGTAGACAGTTTTTACAGTTGGCAAAGCCACAATACCCTCTATTGGCACATCGGTAAACATCGCTAATTTCTCGAGTATCGATTTTGAAACTGGGCGTTCGGCACGGGCGACAACCACATCGGGCTGGATGCCGGCTTCGCGCAAATCGCGGACAGTGTTTTGGGCTGGCTTGGTCTTGAGCTCTTTGCTAGCTTCCAGGTAGGGCAGGTACACCAGGTGAATGTAGGCCACATTGTCGCTGCCAACCTTGTGCCGAAATTGGCGGATGGCTTCCAGGAAAGCTAGGCTCTCATAGTCGCCGACGGTCCCGCCGATTTCAACAATGTGAATATCGTAGCCACGGGCACTGGCGGCAATCTCCTGCTGAATTGCAGCGGTAACGTGCGGGATGATCTGGACTGTTTTGCCGAGGTATTTACCTTCGCGCTCATCGGCTATAACTTTGGCAAGTATCCGGCCATTCATCAGAGAGCTTGATCGTGACAATTCTTGGCCTAAAAAACGCTCATAATGGCCAAGGTCGAGATCGGTCTCTCCGCCGTCGTGGGTCACAAAGACTTCGCCATGTTCGGCCGGATTGAGCGTACCGGCATCGGTATTGAGATAGGGGTCGCATTTTTGGATATTGACGCTAAAACCGCGAGCTTTGAGTATTGTCCCCAGCGACGCTGCCGTAATACCCTTCCCAAGACCTGAAAGCACTCCACCCGTCACAAAAATATACTTAGTCTGCCGTTTTGCAGCCAAAAGAACCCTCCTTAAATCTTGCCACCGCCCTCACAAAAGCATAAGCAATAACTAACCTGTATCATAGCCCATACTCTGAGAACGCCGCAAGGGTTTTTACTTGAGGAGCTCTAGTGCTTTGTCGAGTTGCGGATCACGGCCAGCATCATAGTCGGCCTGCTCCAGCTTCACCTCAACATCTGGCTTAATCCCCTCTTTGTTGATATTGACGCCGTTGGGAGTGTACCAGTGAGCGATAGTCACCTTGAGTTGAGCGCCGCCACCAAGATTGGTAATATCCTGGACACTACCCTTGCCGAAGCTCTTTTCGCCGACCAGACGGGCGGCACCGGAGTCGTGCAAGGCACCAGCGACAATTTCGGAGGCGGAGGCACTGCCACCATTGATTAAGACAATTGTCGGTAGGCCGATCAGCTCGCCACCAGCTTCAGCCGTCAGCTTGTCGGTTGATTTACCGGCATGCCGCTCTTCAACCACCAGCTTACCGGCTTGCATGAACTGCGAGGCCACGCTCACGCCAGCATCGAGGTACCCACCAGGGTTACCACGTAAGTCGAGAACTATCTTTTTGGCGCCCTGTTTAGTTAGCTCGGTTGCTGCCTGCTCCATCTTGCTAGAGGTATCTGTTCCGAAGCGGCTAATCTGGATATAGCCGACATTGCCCGGCTTCATACTCCATTTGACGCTGGCCACAGTGATAAGCGCACGGGTTATGGTAAGGTCAAATGGCGCGGTACTGCCCCGGACGATCTTGAGTTTTACCGTAGTCTCCTTTGGCCCGCGGATCTTAGAAACGGCTTGGTCGAGTGCCATGCCGGTAGTGTCTTCGTCGTTGATGAGCAGGATTTGGTCACCAGCTTTGAGGCCAGCTTTTTCGGCTGGCGATTCGGCGATCGGCGAAACGACAACCAGCTTAGAGTTCTTGATGGCAATTTCTGCACCAATACCAGACAGCTCGCCCTTCAAGTCATCATTGAGGTCCTTGGCTTCTTTGGCATCCATGTAGGTAGTGTAGGGGTCACCAGCAGCAGCTACCAAGCCCGCCTTAGCGCCGTCGAGGAGCTTTGTTTTGTCGATGGTGCCATCGAACTTGCTGCTCAGCGTAGCGTAAATATCATTGAGACTAGCTAAATCGAGGCCTTGGCTGGACTTAAAAACCGGCCCTATGGCCACATTGCGAGTCTCGTGCCCTGCCACAAACGAACCAGCCATCAGCACTAGCACCAACAAACCAATTTCAGCAAATTGAATAAATCTTTTGTTCAAAACTACCCTTCCCTATCGCCCGTTCGCCAGGCAGTGATCAATTAATGGATAAAATACAGTCCCGAAGTTGAGATCGTAGCCTCGCTGTAGCGGCCATCCCAATTGCCATTATACTGGCTGACGCGGATCAATCCGCCCCCCAAAACTTGTTCAACTATCATAACATGCCCGTAGCGGCCGGCGGTCAATACGGCCACGTCGCCAACCCGCGGGTTGCCATCAACAGGCATGTTGAAATTGCGCGCCCAACCGACCCAGGTTTTGGCGTCGGCTGGTCCCATCCGTCCCCAGGCCGGAATAGCATTGCCCATATTGGCCCGGCGCCAGGCAGCATACGAAGTACACTCGCGGTAGTAGAAGCCCCATGGGTCAACCCCACCGTCGAGTGCGTATCCAGCCCATGGGTAGCCCCCAGTGCCACCATAGTTCACCCGGCTCTGGCGAGCGGCAATTTCAGCCGCTTGCTGTTGACGCAGCTTACTAACCGCCGCCTCGTCGGACTGGATTTTAGCTTGATAGTTGGCCTCTTGGCCCTGGGTCTGGGCAAGTAGATTGGCCGATTGAGCCTTCTGCTGGCTAAGGCTATAGGCCAAGCCTTTCTGCTGGCCTAGTAGAGTAGTTAACTGCGTCTGCTGGTCATCGAGGTGCTGCTTGGCCGTCGACAAGTCGCTGAGCGTCGACTCGGTGTGATCTTTCATTTTCTGCAGGTACTGCGCCCTATCAACGAACTCTCCGAAGTTACCACTTGAAGCCAGCATTTCGATAGTCGTAATCTGCGAATCTTGATAAATAGTTTTTAGATTCTCCCCGAGCAGAGCCTTTTTGGTAGCAATTTGCTGCTTGGTGTTGGTAATATCGGTAACAGTTTTATCATAGCGAGCCTGGGTAAGCGCCATTTGGTCGGTAGTTTCTTGGATTTGAGCATTCAGCGTTGCCAGGCTGTTTTGGAGCGTATTCTGCTGACCTTTGAGCTGGGTTATCTGGGTGCGTTGGGCGTCAATCCCCCGCTTGAGGGCATTAATTTTATCATCATATTGGTCGGCTAGAGCCGGTGCTGCTTGGCTAAACAAAATAACACCAGCCAGGATAAGACTCGTGAAATACGATGGACTAGATTTGGACTTGGTCATCGACTGCCCCGCAGTTAATTTGCTACGGCATAACCCATTATAGGTTTGTAGCATAAGAACTGTCAAACTAACCCTCCGCTTACTCATAGTTTGAGGTACCTGGAGAGTGCTAGCAGCGACGAGAGCGTGCCGATCGACATGCCGATACCTAGCTCACCGAGAATTATCAGGTGCGGCACTGCCCGAAAAGCCTGGATTGTGGCCGTCACGTCAATGTAACTCGATAGTTTTGGCCCGCCAAAAATAAGCCCCACATAGCACAAGGCCACCGCCACCAGAGCGCCAATAATCCCATACAATAAGCCTTCAAAGACGAATGGCCCACGGATAAACCAGTTGGTCGCGCCGACCAATTTCATGATTTCGATCTCTTCTTTGCGGGTAAAAATAGCCATGCGAATGGTATTGAAAATGATCATAATTGAAATCAGCACGAATAGCGCCGAAGCAATGATGCCAATCAGCCGCAAGAAAGTGCTGGCTCGGACAATCCGCTCGATGGTCGCCCGCCGGTCGCCTGTATAGCTAAAAGTATCGACATACGGCTTAATATCATCCTGAGCCATGAAATTTACCAAGGGCTCCATCTTACCCTTGTCATAAACATTGATCTCGAAAGAAGCTGGTAAAGCATTATCCTGGTCACTCAGTGCTTCAAGCAATTTGCTGCCACTTTTGAGCTGGCCCCGGAAGCGCTTTAGGGCATCGGCCTTGGAGACGTAGCTAACCTTGGAGACATTATCGACATGCTCAATACGCTTCTGGAAATCGGCCGTTTGTTCGGCGGTGATTGTGTCTTTGAGATAAACCACCACGTCGATTTTGTTCACTATGGAGCGAATCGCCTGGTTCATAGCCGTAGTGGTGATAAAGGCCGACAGGATTACAGTCAGTGTCACGGCCATAACAGCAGTGGCTGCCGTCGACAGCCAGGAGTTACGCAGGAAATTGCGCAGGCCGGCCTGAATAATCCGGATCAAAGTAATCATAGGGCGTACCTCCCCTGCTCTTCGTCTTTGACAATCCGGCCACGGTTAATGGTAATAACCCGCCGCTTCAAGGCATTGACGATTTCCTTGTTATGGGTGGTCAAAAGGACTGTCGTGCCGTAGCGGTTGATCTTGAGTAGTAGTTCAATAATTTCCCAGGCGTTCTTGGGGTCCAAATTACCAGTTGGTTCGTCGGCTATTAAGATCTTGGGCTGACGCACCAGTGCCCGGGCAATAGCCACCCGCTGGCGCTCACCACCGGATAATTCTTGTGGAAAATTGTCGCCCTTAGTGGAGAGCCCGACAAGCTGCAAGACCTTGGGTACACTTTTTTTGATCTCGCGGCCACTTGCCCCCGAGACCTCAAGCGCGAAGGCCACGTTCTCGTAGACATTACGCCCCGGCAAAAGTTTGAAGTCTTGAAAAACCACACCAATCCGGCGACGTAAATGTGGCACATGGGCTTCGTTGATAGTGTCGTAGTCGACACCTCCAACAATGATTTTACCCGAGGTCTGAACCTCTTCACGCGTCAAAAGTTTGATGAGAGTTGATTTGCCGGCACCGCTGGTGCCCACAATCGTCACAAATTCCTTGGGTTGGATATGCAAATTGAGTCCGCTTAAAGCGACGCTCTTATTTGAATAGACTTTGGTAACACGGTCAAAAAGTATCACCTCCCCATTTTAGCATATCTTATCGCTAGCTCAGGCCTGGTGTATGGTGGCGGTAATTTTCGAGCGCAAAAAGGCCTCCATGAATTGCTCCAAATGGCCGTCGAGCACCTCGCTGGCGGCGCTCGTCTCGGCACCCGTACGATGATCTTTTACCTTGGTATAGGGATGAAGCACGTAGGAGCGGATCTGGCTCCCCCACTCGGCCGATTGATTTGCTCCACGGATTTCGGATAGTTTTTCTTTGTGCTGATCAAGCATAAGCGATACCAATTTGGCCTTCAGTATGACCATGGCTTTCTCTTTGTTTTGCAATTGTGAGCGCTCGTTCTGGATGGCTACCACCAGACCGGTGGGGATATGCGTAATGCGCACCGCTGAGTCGGTGGTGTTCACCGATTGACCGCCGTGGCCACCAGCCCTATAGACATCTATCCGCAGATCCTTTTGCTCGATCTCCATATCTTGTGTCATTTCCAGCTCGGGCATAACGTCGACTAGGGCAAAGGAGGTCTGGCGTAAATTGTCCGAATTATAGGGGCTCAGCCGCACCAGACGGTGCACGCCCTTCTCGCTTTTGAGCTTACCAAAAGCATAATTGCCCTTTACCTCAAAGGTCACGCTCTTGATGCCGGCCTCCTCGCCATCAGACCGGTCTAGAATTGTGGCACTAAACTCGCTGCGCTCACAAAAGCGCAGGTACATACGCAGCAACATCTCGGCCCAATCCTGAGCATCGGTTCCCCCGGTGCCGGCAAAGACCGACACTATCGCAGAGTTTTTGTCGTATGGACCGGATAGCATCAGCTCGAACTCACGTTTGGCGTAATCGGCTTCCAGGATAGTAGCCTGCGCTTCAATGTCCGCCTGCAGGCTTTCGTCACCGAGTTCGGCCAGTTCGAGCGCCTCGGCGATCTGGCGCTCTAGACCACGCCAGCTTTGAATATGCTTGCGCAAGCCGGCCGCCTGCTGGCTGGTGTCGGCTGCTTTCTGCTGATCATCCCAGAAATTTGGCCGGGCCATCCAGGCGTCTAACTCAGCTAAGCGGCTTTCGTCGGCCCGAATACCGAGCAAGCCGATCGCCTCGCCTACTTTGCCGAGCAATGTATTTAATCGTTTTTGGACATCGTTCATGAAGATAGTATACCAGGAGACACAAAAAACTCCTCGGTCTAGAAGACGAGGAGTTTTTTGGCTATGTCGGCAGCCCGAAGGCTACCAACGGACAAGCGCCAATTAGAGACTGCTTAGAACAGTCTATAGGTGAAACGGGTCCGAAGACCCGCCCCACCTACATTGGCTACATTTGCACACGCGAGTGCGGTATTACCGGCGAGCGATACCTTTGAGAGCCGAAGCGATAGCTTTCTTGCTCTTGAGGTAGCTAGAGGTTACATAGCCCAGGGCACTTGTACCAAGGATGCCGGCAAATGCTGATTCAGCACCTGTATTTGGCAAGTTTGGAGTTGTCGGTGTCGTAGGGGTAGTAGGCGTTTCTGCGATAGTCAAGCTTACTTTACAGTTTGTCGTATCGACAGCTTTTGTATCGGTTGTTTTAGCTCCAACTGAGACGTTTTTTGTACCAGTTGTAGTGTACGTGTGTGAAGTAGAAGCGGTAGTCGAGGTGGCAGTTGTGCCATCGCCGAAGTCCCACAAGTACTGGGTAATCTTACTTGCATCGCTAAAGCTTGCAGTGAAAGTCCATTTCATAGGATTTGAACTATCTTGAGTCTTAGTCAGGGCAGTACAAACAGCAGGCTTAACTTCAGTACAAGTGCTTGTAGCATAGATACGTGCGTATGACTGAACTTCAGTAATACCATCGGCCTTAGCCCAAGCGTTGTTGGTCATTGGGTTTTCACCACAGACCAGGTCGTTTGCGATAGTTGTCCGGAAGCGAATGTATCCATTACCACCGTTAGCGGCCAGCGAACCTACATTGATACCGTCACCTGAGAACAGGGCGCCATCAGTGTGTTGCAGACCAGCAGGGTGGTTGCCATCGTATTGCATAACTGAACCTGGCACCAATGTAAGGTGGGCAGGAAGAGTATCGCGTAGGATAACATTGTTTACGATCGCAGTGCTGTCATTCTTGTAGCTTAGGAGCCAAGAATTCGTGTCGCCAACTTTTTCGTTACGCAGTTCAGATGACCAACCGGCTACGCCAGGGACACCAACTTGCTTAGTGAAAGAAATAGTTGAAGGATTAGCTTTAACTTTGATAGTGACGATCATATCGTACTGGAAACATCCAGGTACGATACCGTTGTTTTGGTCATAGCCGACCTGAGCACCATTGGCTCCCTTGACTACATCGTCGCTAAGCGAGCGACCAGCAGGAGTTGAATTGGTGTAGATCATAGCCGAGCCATCAACATAGCTCAGACCAAAACCAGCTGCACCAGCAGTTTGGAAGTCGAGCGAGTCGAAAACCGTTCCTGGATTAGCGTTGTCAGCCGAGATAGAAGCCTTGGCTTGCAGTGAACGGTCAACGTTGGTTGGCAGTTCGACCTTTACGCGGGTGTTTTTTGCGACACCAGCGCCGGTGTTATCAGCGCCGTTTAGTGAAGGATCGGCGTTGTTGTGGACGTAGATACGGAGCAGATACTCATGGCCAGGGGTTACATCAATTGGATCAGTGAAGCCGTTGGCTGCTGTGTTTGATGCATCTTTACCGATGAAGAATGTGCGCTCGTCGCCGGCTGTACCTCCAACGAAGGAGTTAAAGACGACATGGTCAGCACCAGGGGTACCAGCACCATTGTAGGTCAGGACAGGGCGGATTGGACCCCAATTGCCAGCAGCCATAGCTGTAGCAACAGGCATCAAAGCCATAAACGCGGTTGCGACGACTGCCGCAGCGCGGGTTAAGAAATTACGTTTCATAAAGTTCTCCTTAAAGAAAACAGGGGTTATTAGTAACAGTTAATATGAATCAACTGTTGGTTACAAGCATTAGCGTATCGAGAATACGTTTGAGTGAGCGTGTGCAATTTGTAAATGAACTTGCTAGGGCCAAATCATTGCAAGCCGAATAGTCAAAGTATATGAAGGCTTGATAAGTAAGGGTGGAGGCCACCACCCCGGGAGATTGAACTCCCGGGGCAGCAGCAGGGTGTCACGGCGGAGGGGCCGTGGCGCCCGGAGGGGCGGTGGCAGCGACAGGCGCTTCGGTTACAACCGGGTGTGCCAGGGTGGGCGGCGGGGCCGCTTCGCCTGGTGCAGTCACGGACGGCGCCTTGGTTGTGGCCGGCGGCGGGATGGTGGCTGGAGGGCCAGTGACCGGCGGCGGCGTGGTGGTCGAGGCCGGAAGCTGCCTGACCGTGGTCGGAAGCACAGGATTGTTATCGACTGACGTAGGCTTGACCTTACCACCGATGGTCGTCGAGACCGGGAGAGTGGTCGTCGGGGCCAGAGTGGTCGGGGCAAGCGTGGTCGTCGGCTTGGCCGTCGTTGCGGGCGTTGTGGTGGTCGGCGCATCGTGGCAGTCTGGGTAGTTCCCAATCTGTGGCGGAGTGCAGACTCGCACAATCGTCGGCAATGACGGGTTGGTGTTGACCGAACCGATGGTCGTCGTGGTCGGGGCCGGGATGGTCGTGGTGGGGGCAGCCTGCGGTGCCGGGGTTGCCGGCGGGGCAGTTGGCTGCGTCACCTTCGGGACGGTGTTGACGGTCGGCGGCTTGGTAGCCGGCGGTGCCGTGTTCGGCGGAACGGTGTTGGCCGGAGGCGGCGGAGTCTGGGGAATGCCGGGGAACTTGACGTCCACCGGCTGAAACCCACAACTGAGCTTATAGTCGTCGTGTGTGCCATCCTGGTAGGTGAAACGCAAAACGATGAAGCGCAGTGATCCTGGCTTCGAGACGTACATTTGCGGTACGTCCCCCGGGATGGCGGCGAGCGTCTTATAGCTGTCGTCCATTTCGACGAGCGTCACCGAAGTGGCGGTCTTCTCACGGGCTTCCAGCTTGTCCAATGCAGTCCGCCAGGGGGCGGAATCACTGGCCAGACGGACGGTTTCGGCCAAACGAGTGGCGACAGACCCATAGGGCTGGGCCTTTCGGTTCTGGTACTCGGTGTGGCCAACGACCAACATCGGGTCGGCGCAACGGCGGGAATGGAGCTCGGCGACAGCTGCTTCCGGAGTGGTCTCCGGGACAGGCGTGCCAAACTTGTGACCCGTGACGTCGTTGGCGAAGTAGTGCACCACGTGGGTGCAGGTATCGCCGGGCGGCGTTGTGGGCTGTGGGGTCGTGTCGGGCGGGACGGCCGTGGTATCGGTCGTCTGACCCTTGCTCGGACCCATCATCATCACGACAGCCATGAGGGCTGCCACAACAGCAATGAGTGTTATGAGCATACGCTGTGTACGTATGGTGCGCATTGGCACCACCTTTCTTTGGTAGGTGCCAAGGGCACGGAACAGTACATTATTTTCGACCAGCAACGGGGTTAAGTCCGTAACTGGTCGATTCATAAGGTAATGGGGTGTCTGCCCCGGGCCCTCGAAGTGAGAGCCCGGGAACAGACTGGTGCTCAGGGCACCGGAACCAGCGCGGGTGCTGGTGCCGGGGTACCGGGAGCGGTGATCGGTGCGGCGGGTGCCGCGGGTTGGGCGGGAACAGCCACAACCGCGGGGGTCGCGGCTGGCTGAGTGGCTGGCTGGGTGTACCAGCCGCGAATGCCACGCCAGATGCTGCGGCGCTGTGCCGGAGCAGGCTGTGTGGCGGGAGCCGGAACCGTTGCGGCAGGGGCCGGGACAGCGGGAGCTGCCGGGGCCTGAGCGCGGGACGGAACCGCCATACCCATGACTGTGCCAATCATGGCACCAATGATGGCGGCCATGAAGGCGATGAGCTGCGGGTAAGGCGTCTGGGCAAAGATCTTGCGACCCATGATGCCAAAGACAGCAAAGCCGAGGATGGCCAGGATGCCAATGGCGAAGGCGTTTCCTCCACCACCGTTGCCGCCCTGTTGAGCCAGTGCGTGTGCTGCGTCGGCGCGAGCCTGGGCAGCAGCAGCAGCGGTCTGGGCGGCGGTAGCCGTGGTCCGGACTTCGTTGATTTCGCCGCCAAGGGCACCGGTGGCCGCCGTGAGGCGGGCATCGACTGCGGCGATGGCGGGGGTCGTGGCGGCCACGAGGGACGCGGTGACCCGATCGTTGTCGCGGAAGAACTCTTCGGCGGCGGCGGCGACCACATCTCCCGGGGCACGCTCGAGAGCGGCGATCCGGGGTTCATGGGCATTCACCCGACCGGCGAGGGTGGCGATGTGCTCAGTGTTGTTGATCCCGGCCTGCATTGCGTCGCGGGCGGCGATCTGAACTCGAGCGAGCACATCACCCTGTTCGGCGAGTGCGGTGTCGTGGCCAGCGAGACGAACGTTGTGCTGCGCATGCAGCTCGCCGAAGGTCGTGTTGGCTTGCGACTGCCCGCTCATCAAGGCCTGGAGTCGGCTCTGTTCGAGTCGGAGCTCTTCTTGCTGTCGACGAATCGTGTCGACCGTCTGCTGCTCTTGTGGAGTCATTGTCGTTCCCTCCTTAGGGATTGTTCGACGGGATGGGGAGAAGCAGCGCCTTGAGGCGCTCGTTGCTGGAACGCATCTCTTGCGAAAGGCGGTCCAGCTCTGCCATGGCGGCGATATGCTCGGTACTCGGTGCACCGATCACGATCGACATGGCAGCTACCGGGGTTGATGCCGGCTGGGTCTGTGCGTGGGGCGGGCTGGAAACTGGCGGCACTGAGGCCGGCTGTGTCCATCCGCTCACTGCGGGGTCAAGAGCGACAGCGGCAGCCGGAGCTGCTGCTGCTTGGTCGGGCGCCGAAGCGCCCGTCTCGGGCTGGGTCAGAACCGGAGCTGCACCAGTTTGGGCAACCGGCACCTCCACCGAACCGAGGTTCGGGGTGGCAGGGTTACCACGGGGCTGGCGTGCCGGTCGTGACGAATCACTCTTTCCCGGCCGTCGGGTCTCACGTGGAACCATCGGAGCACGTCGTGCTCCGGGGACTCCTTCGTAGCCTTTCGGCAGAGGCGAGTTGGCGTCTTTCTCTTCGGCGAGTAGCGCTGCGGAAGCGGCCAAGAAAGCCGGATCCTCAGGGTCATCCACGACGGGTACTGACGGTGTTGGACTGTCGGACATTCTGGATCATCTCCTTTGTACGCTTCTGGTATTCGCGCCACGACCTGATGACGATGGACGTTGTTGCTCCATCGGCCTCATGCTGATACGTGACTCGACGCAACATCTCGATGTAGTACTCAGTCCTTGCGGCCTGCTTCTCTTCCTCGGTGCCCTCCATATCCTGACAGAACACCTCCAGGTGAACCTTCTCCTTGCGGAGCGAGAGACACCATGGGCAGAACCGAGGATACGGAAGCAATTGCGACCTGCGCGCACCGGGGGTTTCGGGCAAGACTAGTTCTCCACGAAGGAGTTGCTTGACTTGCGCTTCTGAAACCGTCAACTCGCCACCGCACTGCTGGCATTCGGTGATTGCGCACCAAAGGCCGTTCAGCTTCCTGGCGATCTTGTCGAGGAATTCTCGGCTTCGCCATTGGAAAGACTGCTCCGGGATACCCTGAAACACGTCCATCTTCTCGATGGTTACGTAGATATGGTTCTCGGTATCCCCATCAGGGCTGAACGGTGAGAACTCATGCGGATCGAGCAGGTGCGAGAACGGATCGGGATAAACATATCCCCCACCGCTATAGCTAGCTGAGTGGCGTGGCCTGTAGGGGCGGCCGTCCTTTTCAGCAGCCTTCATTGCCCGGTCGGCGGCGATAGCCTTCTCCAGCCAGTCCAAATTGTCCTGGTCGGTTTGGCTCTTTGGCCGCCTGCTGGGTGCCACCAGAACGAGCTTGCTGCCCGGCTGGTGGCGATCGGTGACGGACACTTTCTCGGGACGAAGCGCCGTATCGGGCAGCTTGCCGAGGCGGACCAGAGCTTCGATAACTCGCACGTCAGACGCCTGGATGGTGTCAGCCGGCTTGAGATCGGGCTCGTTGACCGCCAAGGCGATCTCTTCGCTCTTCAGAGTGACTCCGAAGCGCTTGTTGATTTTGCTCGTCATGGACTTGAGTCGCAAGACGACCTCCTTTGTAGTGGTTGGTTGGATTCGGGATTTCTCGCGGTCAGCGAGGCGGCACAAGTGCCAACTCGCCTCCCGGCGCGAGATCAAGAACCTCCCAAACAGGAGGAGAACATTTCTGCTTATGTAAGCAGAATTCTGCCGACTCAGTACGTGGGCGGCACGTAGTTGGGCCAGCAGAGTTCTGCCCACAAGGGGCAGGTTTTTTGTTTGAAGTGTTTATTTGGTTATCACAACGATTCCTAGGTTGTTGGCGCAGTGCCTCCCCAACCTGGAATCGGTTCATATATTTAGACTATTCGGCTTGTCAAAGACCACTCTTATTCTCCTGGAGCACTCACCCCGCTTCGGATAAACCTAGGCGAGACTTCACCTCCAAAAGAGCGATGGTCTAATGTATCACATATACCAAGAATTGTCAATACTATTAACCAAGTTATGCTTGCATATTTGCAGATTAATGGTAAGCACTTTGAAAATGGTCTGATCTTTTAGGGCTGAAAAGATCAGACCTTTTTCGTAAAATACTATTGTCAACAGATTGAAGCATCTAGAAAGGTACTTTTAGGGCCTTCCAAAAAGGATGATATAACTACTTTTTGTGCTTGCGGGCGTCGCGCTCCGCTTTGCGGCGTTCGGCACGACTTGCACCGCCAGATGGCGTTTGGCGCTTCGTCTGTGGCGCGCTATCTGTCGGGGCGTTGGTCGCGGCTTCCTTAGCGGCACGGGTCAGAGCCGTTTCTACAGCTTCACTCTCCCCTGTCAGCTGAATACTAACCTTAAAGATGGTCGAAGCTATCTCGCCTTCTATCAGCTTTATGAGGCGGCCAAACATCTTATAAGACTCGGCTTTGTACTCCACCAACGGATCACGCTGGCCGATAGCCCGCAGGCCAATGCCGTTGCGCAGGTTATCCATGGCTTCCAAGTGTTCGATCCACAGCCCATCAAGCACGCGCAGGTAGGTCAAGCGCTCAGCAAGGCGCATACCATCAGGAGTAAACTGGTTTTCACGACTGTCGTAGAGTGCTTCAGCTAGTTCCATTAACATAGCTACAATCTCGGATTTATGGGCGGCACGTAGCTTCTTTTCCAGATCTTCGGGTGTGGGCATAACAAATTGGATAGCTGTTAGCAGCTTTTCGGAGTCTATCTCATCTGTCCGGGCATCGGTGTGAGCCACAAGCATGGCCGCAAACTCGGTTTCTATCATCTTAAGTATCTCAGGGCGCAGATTAGCATGCCCCAGAGCGGCACGACGCCTGGCATAGATTGACTCCCGGTGGCGGTTCATGACATCGTCGTATTCCACGAGAGATTTACGGATATCAAAATTATGGCCTTCAACCTTCTTCTGGGCGCTCTCTAGCGACCTGCTAACCATCGAGTTCTCGATCGGTGTATCCTCATCTACTCCAAGAGTCGTCATCAGGGAAGCAATCCGCTCACCGCCAAAAATACGCATCAGGTCATCTTCCAGCGAGACGTAGAATTGGCTGGAACCAGGATCTCCCTGGCGGCCGGCCCGGCCACGCAGCTGGTTGTCGATACGCCTCGACTCGTGACGCTCGGTACCAAGCACGTGCAAACCGCCTAATTCTGCCACCCCTTCTTCGAGCACGATATCCGTACCACGGCCAGCAATATTGGTGGCTAGTGTTACCGCTCCCTTCTTACCTGCAGCAGCAATAATGGCCGCTTCACGCTCATTATTTTTGGCGTTCAGTAGGGTATGCGGCACTCCAGCCTGGTTTAAGACATGGCTCAAAAGCTCATTTTTCTCGATCGAGACAGTACCGAGCAGTACCGGCTGGCCAATCTTATGACGCTCAGCAACCTCGGCGGCTACAGCTCTGAACTTACCGAGTTCGGTTTTATAAATCCTATCTGAATGATCCTTACGAACCATGGGCCGGTTGGTTGGTATATTGGTGACTTCCAGCTTATAAATCTTGCTAAATTCCTCGGCTTCAGTAGCCGCCGTACCAGTCATACCTGATAATTTCTCGTACAGACGGAAGTAATTCTGGAAAGTCACCGTGGCGAGCGTCAGTGACTCTTGGCGAATATCAACCTTTTCCTTAGCCTCTATAGCCTGGTGCAGGCCTTCTGAGTAGCGGCGGCCGGGCATCAGGCGGCCGGTAAACTCATCAACAATGATGATTTCACCCTCACGCAGTACATAATCACGGTCTTTTTTAAAGATTGCCTCAGCCTTGAGCGCCTGCTCAATATGGTGCACATCCTCAATCCGGCCAGCTTCATAGACATTTTCAACGCCCAAAGCCCGCTCAATAGCCTCTATCCCCTCATCCGTTAAGCTAGCGGCGCGCATCTTTTCGTCGATGGTATAGTCGGTATCAATCTTTAACCTGGCAGCTAAGGTAGCGAACTGATGGTATTTATCGGTGCTTTCTTCGGCTGGAGCGGAAATAATCAAAGGTGTTCGAGCTTCATCAATCAGGATGGAGTCAACTTCATCGACAATAGCGTAGAACAAGGGGCGCTGGACCATTTTGGCGACTTCGTCGACCATATTGTCGCGCAGGTAGTCGAAGCCAAACTCATTGTTGGTCCCATAGGTGATATCGGCCAGATAGGCCTCTTGGCGGCGAACCGGTCGCAAGGGGCGCATACGGGGGTCTTCGTGCTGCTCATTATCGTAGCCGGGATCGTAGATCAAAGCCTGCTCGTGAATGATTACTCCGGTAGAAAGGCCCAGGGCGGCATAGACCTGGCCCATCCAGGCTCCATGGAGGGTGGCCAGATAGTCGTTGACCGTTACGACATGAACGCCCTTGCCAGCCAGGGCGTTCAGGTAGGCGGCGGCTGTGGCCACCAGCGTTTTACCTTCACCAGTGCGCATTTCGGCAATTTTGCCTTGATGCAGCACTAGGCCGCCAATCAGTTGGACATCAAAATGACGCATGCCCAAAACCCGCCGGGCTGCCTCGCGAACTGTGGCGAAAGCCTCTGGCAATAGGTCGTCTAAGGTCTGACCCTTTTCCAGCTTGGCCCTGAGACGATCGGTCTCTTTTGCTAAATCCTTATCTGATAATTTTTTGAGTGAGTCCTCTAGCCCAGCGATCTCAGCAATAATCGGCTGCAGACGCTTCACTTCGCGGGCGTTTGGATCACCCATAATCTTCGATAATAATTTCATACTAAACTCCCATCCCCATCTGTAACCTAACTAGTATAGCCTAGCTCCTTGCGCTTGTCATCTTGATACATCAAGCTGAGAACTAAGCCATCTCCTCGGTCCGGCGCAAAAAGCGGCGGATAATAAGCTTAGTCCGACTGGGCTTGCGCTCGGTCTTTTGCTTGTATTTGATAACTTGTGACTTCAGCTTGGCCGTCACAATGTCAACCGAAGTATACATATTGATAGCCGCTTCCCTAGCCACCAGATCTGTTCCGGCGACTGAAAGAATAGCTTCACAAACATACTTATTGTCCTCTCGACCACTTTGGTCCTCGATGAGTATAACCTTGCCCTGGCCATTTTTTGAGGCTTTGGGCAAGTACTTATCGAGCTTACCAATCTTATCTGCCACATAGTCGGCAATCTTGGCGTCAGATTCGAAGTTATCGCTGCTCAGGTGCAAGTTGATCATAGCTTAGGCCCTCCATAATATGGTTGCAGTGCTTTCGGGATGGTAATTTCTCCCTCAGCGGTTTGGTGATTTTCAAGTAAGGCGATGAATACCCGGCTAAAAGCGATCGCTGTGCCGTTTAGGGTATGCGCGAAAACTGTCTTGCCATCAGATGAGCGGGTGCGAATAGCCAGGCGTCGGGACTGAAAATCGGTACAGTTTGAACAACTTGTTAGTTCACGGTACTCGCCGTCTACCGGGCTGTAGTATTCGACGTCATACTTTTTGTATGCAGGCGCGCCAAGGTCGCCGGCGGCAATCCGCACCACTCGATACGGGATCTCCAGCATTTGGCAGATTTCTTCCTCGATTGCCAGGATCTTCTCATGCCAGGCGTCGCTCTCTTCTGGTTTGGTGTAAATGTACATCTCCAGCTTGTCGAACTGGTGCACCCGGTAATAGCCCTTGGAGTGCTTGCCGTAGGCGCCAGCTTCCATCCGGTAGCAGGGACTAATGCCCACGTAGGCTAGTGGCAGAATGGCCGGATCCAGAATCTCATCGGCATGGTAGCCGGTCAAAGGCAGCTCGGCTGTGGCGATCAGGTTCAGATCCTCGCCCTCGATCTTATAGATTTGGCGCTCTTCACCCCGTGGCAAAAAGCCAGTCCCGGCGGCGATCCGGGAGTTCACCATGTGGGGCACGCCCATCAGCGTAAACCCGGCTTTCTCTAATAGGTCCATGGCCATCCGCATAACACTCATCTCGAGACGAACGGTCTTGCCTTTGGTAAAGAGGAATTTAGCACCGGCAACCTTGGCGCCGCGCTCGAAGTCCAACAGATCATGCTTATCTGATAGCTCCATGTGGTCTTTGGCCTGGAAACTGCCCTTTTCGGCCTTACCTTCATGCTTTATGGGGCTATTGGCCTCCTCGCCACCATCTGGAGTTTCCTCGGCCAACAGGTTTGGCACCGTCCATAGTAGCTCCTGATAGCTTTCGTCGGTCTTGGCGAACTTAGCCTCTAGATCTGATAATTCTGACTTGGCAGTCTGCAGCTTAGCCAGCTCAGCCTCGGTCGGCTTGCCCTTCAGGTTCAGGCTAGCCCGGATCTCATCCACTTCGCCAATCAGCTGGGTCCGCTGCTTATCGAGCGTAAGCAGCTTGTCTATATCAACAGCAATTCCGCGGCGGCGCGCGGAATCCTTATAAGAATCAGGGTTGGTGCGAAGCTGTTTTATATCAATCATTAAGCTTAGTTTAGCCCCATTTCATGCAAATTAAAAGCAAGAGCGGATTAGCAGTTTCAAAGTAAAATAAAAAATGACGATCTAGCTAATAGCTTAATCGTCACCTATAACGGCCAGTTCAAATCGCCTTTCGATAAGACGATTGATGATTTTATGGCTTGCACCTCGTGCCGTAACGGAGACGGTGCCCATCAAATGGCCTTCGACGAAGACATTGCAATGAGCGGCCAATGTTTTTCCGCTTGAAGTTATTATCGATGTCATGCCGAGTATGTCGCCAGGTATGACGGGCAACAAGGACTCATATTCCACCTTCTGCAAGAGTGGCAGTTTACCGCTCATATGTGGTTGGGTCAAGGCAACGTAAGCCGTCAGTTGAGCGAGACTTTCGGCAATTATCAGGCCAGGTACAATCGGGCGGCCGGGAAAATGGCCCTGCAAAAACCATTCATCGCCCTTGATCTCCCACTCGGCAAAGGCGCTTACTCCCGGGTCGAGAGCCGTGATCCGGGTCAGAAACAACATTGGCGAGCGGTGTGGGATGACATCGGTGATGGGAGGGAATTCATCGGACATGGTACTACCTCTTTCGAGAGTCGGATGGTGCCAGATTACGCTAGATTGAGCGGTGATGCAAGATTAAGCTTCGAGACGGAGGCGCTGGATGAGCCAGCCCTTATCGAGGCTAGCCAGGAACCAGCCGGCCTTGGGGCCGGAGTCTTTACCGAGTATTACGCGATACAGGGCCTGGAAGGCCTGGGCTGGCTTCAGATCAGCTTTCTCTCTGACGTCATAGATGGCTTGGTGCATTGCTTCGCCACTCAGATCTGTGGCTGAAGTTATCAGATCGGCTAAAGTGATGAGGAACCTCTTCTGATCATCAGATAAGTCGACTGATGGAAGCTGATCCTGGACGCTGAATTTGACGTTTTCAGGAGCGTATTTCTCTAGCCAAGTTTTAACAAAGCCAATTTCACGCTCGAGTACCGATCGCTCGGCCTCATCTTTCGGCTCCCAGCCGGATCGTTCAAGGATGGCAATAGTCTCCTCCAGATCGCCTCGAGCGGACTGGAAGGCCGTCACCAGATGGCTGAAGGGCACGCTTGCGATCGTGCGCTCGACTGCTCCAGCCGAGGCCATCAGATATGCCTCCTTGAGCTCATTGTCGAGATTGTTTGCAACGTCCTGCTCGATCTTAGAGTACTCATCCACCAGATTATACAGGCCCAATCCAGAATCAAAATACACAACCTTCGCCGGTCGGCTTTTGAGCACGAAATAGCGCAAGATCTCCGGCGGCATGATTTCGAGGGCTTGGGCGGGGGTTATGAGATTGCCCAGTGAGCTGCTCATTTTCTTGTTGTCGCCCAACAGATTGATCGTGTCGTAAGGCACTGGGAAAGGTGCGACGCCATCGAATACTTGCTTCACGAATTCAACACCTGTGTCATAAGACCCACCCTTGGTGGCGTGTTCCTTGCCGAACGGCTCTACCATCACCCCATGCAATGCCCAGCGAGCCGGCCAATCCAGCCGCCAATTGAGTTTGACCCGGCCGTCGGTGTAGCTCAGCTCACCTTCGGCGCCGTCTTGGTCTATATACCTGATCGTCTTTTTATCCTTATCAAGGCTTTTATAGCGCCATTCATTAAGGCTTTTGGAATCACTAATAATCTGGATCGGCGCCCAATCCTCGGTCACACCACGGCCGCTGATGTCCTTGAAAACCTTTCCGATGGCCGGGATATTCTCCAGCGCCTGCTCGATGTAGGGCACCATTTTGCCAGTTTGGTACTGGTCCTCATAACTGCGGACTAGCTCGTACTCGACGCCCATTTTCTCGGCACTGGCCCTAAATTCGTTGAAGTAATGGGTAGCATACGACTCCCCTTCCTTGAATGGCGATGGAATAAGGCAAATTGGCCAGCCGACATACTGCTCGTATTTCTCGGGTAAGAAGCTATAGCGTTTGCGCAGCGGATCCATGTTGTCGACAACATGAATATGGCGGACTTCGCGGCCGGCTAACTTGAGCCCACGGGTAATAGCGTCGGCCGTCAAAACTTCCCGAAAATGGCCAATATGATAGCTAGCCGAGGGCGAAATACCGCTCGAAACCACAATCTCACCAGTCGGATGCGCCTCCATAACCTGAGCCACAACCACATCGAGCCAATATTTACTTGCTTGTTCTGCTTCCATTTGAGGCTATTATATCAGATAGAGCGAACAGTTTGGATCTTTACAATGTGCTTAAGTTCCTATATAACTCTCCTATCCCCGCCCCAACCCCGAGGAGTACCTCATGGCACTCGACAATCTGCGGCGCCGGCTCAGCCGCCCCGCGCGCCCACTGGCTCTAGCACAGCAGCCATCTCCGATCCAGCCGCCTACAGAGCTTCACATATTCCAAGCGACAACCCAGGTATTTCTGATGCGCGTCACACTGGATGCCAGCTACGAGACAGATGGTATTTTCAAAGCAGCCCACGGACGGCTGATCGAGGCCGCCGAGGCGATATTTCAGCTCTCTGAAGGCCGTAAGCTTGTGATACTGCACTCTCCACTTCTGCGGGCGATAAGGACCGCTCAGTTCATCGAGAACTACCTAGGAGACCGGCTATCAATAGAAACTCGCGCGGCCCCAAGTCTCGACATCAGATCAACCGATGACCCGATGCTGCTGGGCTACCAGCTTTGTAGCCGACAACCAGACCACGCCTACCTACTGGTCACTCACGAGTGGAATATCCTAAGAGCCTTGGAATCGGCAGGCCAGAAAGCATGGTTGGGCTTGGTGGGTTATGGCTCGGTCTTTCGTCTCGACCCAAGCACTGGTGAGTACGTCATGCTGCAGCGCGGCATCCAGTCCTCTTCTTAGCCCAACGCAAAAGCGATGGCCATCCGGCCATCGCTTTTAACTTTCTGAAACACCGAACTATTCGAGATGCGTAATCTTATAAAGCAGCTTGCCGGAAGGGACAGTCACTTCGACTTCTTCGCCTTTTTTCTTGCCCATCAGCGCCCGGCCGATTGGGGACTCGTTGGAAATCTTGCCTTCGTCGGGGTTGGCCTCGGTTGAGCCGACGATTGTATATTTCTGTTGGCCATCTTCGAGTTCCAGGTGGACAGTAGTACCTAGCCCAACGACGCCTGTCGACTTGGCCTCAATAATTACGGCGTTCTTGAGGATGTTCTCGACTTCTGAGATACGGCCTTCAATAAATGCTTGCTGGTCCTTGGCATCATCCCACTGGATATTCTCGCTCAAATCGCCATATTCTTTGGCTTCTTTGAGCCTAGCAGCAATTTTTTGGCGAGCGCTACCAGTTAAGTCTTCAAGCTCTTCTTTGAGCTTAGTAACACCATCTTTTGTTAAGTAGTAATCTTTTTTGGTTGATTTCATGTAATAATTTCTCCTTCTTGCAAACGTTTCCCGCTGTTTTATTAAAAAACCTCGGGAAAAGCCCGAGTGGTAACCGAAATTCTTAGGGTGTGAACGTAGGTACCGTACTGTTTTGATTCGTTCGCTTATAGATTGTCGCAGTGCCCCAGCCCCATGTCAACAGTTACTATTGTCAACAAAAGTTATAAACAATGCGCCTATCTGGACCATAATTACTTTAGACGTATTCATCCGAGAAATAGCTATGGTCTAGGCGTCGAAAAATACCAGTTCAGGGTTTCACGAACGGCCGGGGCGGCGTACTCAGCACCTTCCCCAGAATTCTCCACTAAAGCCACAATCACAATCTTTGGGTTCTCATATGGTGCAAAAGCCTCAAACCAGGCCTGCGGCTTGCGCTTACCGGTGGTATCGGTTTCCGCCGTACCAGTTTTGCCTGCCACCCGCACCGCAACCTGCTGCTCAATAAGGCAGCAAGCCGTACCACTGGTGATGGTCTGGCGCATACCCTCGCGCACGACTGCCAAGTTGGCCGCCGAGATTGGCAGCTTCCGAGTAATTTCGGCTAGTACCGTCTTGGTCGTTGTGCCGTCATCACCGGAAACTTTCCCCAAGAAATGCGGGCGGTACAGCGTACCGCCGTTGGCAATAGCCGAAATAGCCACTGCCATCTGCAGCGGCGAAACAAGAATATCTCCCTGGCCAACCGAGACATTATAAGTATCACCAGTAAACCAGCTTTCCTTGAGTACCCGCTGCTTCCACTCCGGGGTTGGCACGCGACCAGCTGTTTCATCTGGCAAGTCAATGCCGGTCCTGGTTCCAAGGCCAAACTTTTGGTAGTAAGCTGCCAGCTTATCAATACCGAGACCGATGAAATTCCCAAACCCACCGGCGACGGTGTAGAAGTAGATGTCCGAGCTCATGGCGATAGCCCGATAGACATTCATCATACCCAGCCCCGAGTGTTCCCAGCCAAAGAAAGTGTAGGTGATGTCTTTGTTGTACTTATTGACTACCTGCAAGCTCCCCTTATCTTCAATGGTCGTGTCTGGTGAGACAATGTGCTCTTCGAGGACCGCCGAAGCCACTAGCGGTTTGATGATCGAGCCCGAAGGATAGGCACCGCTGGTCGCCTTATTGAACAGCGGCTGGGCAGTGTCGCTAGTCAGCAGCGCGTAGTCGGCGGCCGAGATGCCACGACTAAACTTATTATTATCGTAATTCGGCAGACTGACTGCCGCTAATACCTCGCCATTGCGCGGATCGATTGCCACAGCCGAGGCCTTGGTGCTCCCCGACTTCTGAAGCTGGCCAGCCAAAGCCGTGCTCAGCTTTTTTTGCAGCTCAAAGTCGATAGTCAGCGATATATTATTGCCGGCTATGGGTTGCTTGGAAGCGAGCAGCTTGATTGGCCGGCCGCTGGCATCGACCTCGGTCTGCTCACTGCCATTAACCCCCTTGAGCACAGATTCGTATTCCTTTTCCAAGCCGTTCTTACCAATCAAGTCGGTTGGTAGATACTGGTCGCCACCAGATGCTAATTCCTGCGGGTTAATGCGGCCCGTGTAGCCGAGGAACTGAGCGAGCGTGCCGCCATCTAGGTACTCACGGACTGGATTAATATCCAGGCTAAAACCGGGCACATTCAGCGAGCCTTGGTCGAGTAATAGTGCTTTTTCGCGGTCGAGGTTGCCGGCGACGAGGATCGGCTGGAGGAGATTGGCCTTGGCCGGACCGCCAGCTATTGCCTCCTCAGCTCCGGCGCTGACGACGCCGATGTCAAGGTGAAGCGTATCGGAAACCTTAGCATAGATTTGTTTACGGGCTTCGACTCCTCGCGGCAATAGTCCAGGCACGACGGTCAGATCGAAGTTGGCGGTATTGCGGGCGAGCATAAGGCCGTTGCGATCGTAAATGACGCCCCGAGGCGCCCGGGTAACTTTCTGGCGGATACGGTTGCCATCAGCTAGTCCCAGGTTTCGCTGGCCCCCGACAACCTGAAGACTAAAGAGTCGTAAGGCTAGGATAGCGAGCAGCGTGACAAGTATTGAGCCCATGATGATTAACGGCCGGCGGCTGGCCTCGCTTTGATCGAGCAAGCTAGTGGCCTCGTCGCCCGGCATAAGCGCGTCCGTCCAGGCTTCTTGCTCGCTTGGGCCACGATTGAGCTTGAGGCGCCCGCCCAGGCCAGCGCTGTTAGAGGAGAAGCCAAATATCGATTCTGAGCCATGCCGTTTAGCCATATTAAGCCCTCCTGAGCACGTGACCGCTGCTGTCGCTGAGTAGCCTGACGACCAGTGGCCGCAAAACAATAGCAAGTACTATGTCGAGCCCAACCTCGCGTAGCGCCAAGCCGCCGAAATACAGGGGCCGAGCTGATTCACCGGCGAGCATCAGGCTGGCAGCAACGGCGATGTTATAAAAAATACTGCCACTGGCGATTGCTATCAAACTAGCCGGCCAATACTCAAAATCCCCGCCCATCTGCCGCACCACCAGTAGCACCAGGCAATACATAATGTAGAAAGTCGCCCGCAGACCAAAATCCACGCCGCTGGACAGATCAAAAATAATCCCCAGGCAGGCACTGGCAAGTACCAGTT
Source organism: bacterium (assembly GCA_043767845.1). Taxonomy (GTDB): domain Bacteria; phylum Patescibacteriota; class Saccharimonadia; order UBA4664; family JBBRNT01; genus JAYUFZ01. Next base: position 28,396 of record JAYUFZ010000019.1, read on the forward strand.
CACCGTCGCTCAGCACCAGACTCAACCAGGTTATCAAGATGATTGCTAAGTTTGGTATGACGCCGAAAGGCCGCATGGCTCCAAAAAAACTGAGCTGCAGCGCAGCCGCTAGGCCGACGAGAACGAAAATCTTGGCATTTCTCATGGCCCAACCACCGCGAAGACGAGCTCTAGCTTATTGAAATGTAGGTCGCTTGCGATAGTTGCTGATTGGAAGACGGCATTGTCGCGGGCTAAAACCGACTCGACGCGGCCGATGACCAAACCACGTGGCACATCGCCACCGAGGCCGCTCGTAATAACCGTGTCCCCGGACTTAATCGTTTCGTTCTGGGCGATTTTGTCCATCACCAAGCCGGTACCTATCTGGCCGCGGACCGTGCCACTAGCCCGGGTTTCCTGATCAATACCATTGACCCGGAATGTCGGGTCAATCAAAAGAAAAACCTTGGCCGACTTAAGGTTGACTTCAGTGATTTTACCGACCAAAAAGCCCTCACTGACCACCGCCATACCCTCCTTGAGCCCATCGGCCGAACCGCGGTTAATGACCAAGAACTGGCGGTAGTTATCCGGTTGGTAGGCTACAACTTGGGCCGGGATCAGCTGCTGGTTTTTATCACCAGTAAAGTTCAGCTGCTTACGCAATGCGTCGTTTTGCAGGCGCAACTCGCCGTCCTCACTCAGCCGGCGACGCAAGTCGGCCACCTCGTGGCTGAGGCGGGCATTCTCATCGTCCAGGGTGCGAATATTGGCAATGTTACCAAAAAAAGTACCAACCCCGCTACCAGCCCCGCTAAACAGCCGCCCAATAGGCGCAAATAATGCTCCCCCAACGGCTTTAACCGGCGAGAGCAGACCGAGACGGTTGGCCCAAATTAAGATCAAGCAAGACGCCAGTACGGTAATAACTAGCCTTTGCCCCCGCCGCCTCACCTTGGTATCTTTCCAAACTGAGTTGGGACCAATACGCCTTTCAACGAATCAATGTCTTCTAGGACCAGGCCGGTACCACGGGCGACGGCGGTTAGTGGGTCGTCGGCGATGTGTACCGGCATTTTGGTCTCCAGGCGGATAAGCTCATCGAGGCCGCCAAGCAACGCTCCGCCGCCGGCAAGAATTATGCCACGGTCCATAATATCGGCTAGCAATTCCGGTGGAGTTTCCTCAATAGTAATTTTGATAGCCTCAATGATCTCACGGACCGATTTGGACAGCGCGATGCGGATTTGCTCGTCACCAATGATTATTTCCTTAGGCAGGCCAGTCACTAGGTCGCGGCCGCGCATTGGCGCCCGACCGGGTTTGCCGACCGGATAGGCCGAACCAATAGCAATCTTGATGTTCTCGGCAGTGCGTTCACCGATCTGTAAGTTGTACTCGTCGCGGGCAAACTGAATAATATCTTCGCTCAGCTCATCACCAGCCGTGCGTAAGCTACGGGCCGCCACAATGCCACCCAGCGAAATAATCGCCACCTCGGTCGTTCCACCACCAATGTCGACAATCATGCTGCCGGCAGCGTCCTGGATGGGCAGGCGGCTACCAATAGCCGCGGCCATTGGCTCTTCGATTAGAAAAGTTTGGCGAGCCCCGGCGTTGGTGGCGGCATCTTCCACGGCCCGTTTTTCAACCTCGGTCACGCCACTCGGAATACCGATAACCACCCTTGGTCTAGGAAACAAGCTAAACGATTCCTTGTGAACTTTATCGATAAAGTAACGCAACATCTGCTCGGTCACCTCAAAATCGCTCACCACTCCATCGACCAGTGGCCGAGTAGCAATGATATTGGCCGGCGTTTTACCCACCATTTTCTTGGCTTCATCGCCGATGGCGAGCACTTGGTTGGTCTTGCTATTAATAGCCACCACACTCGGCTCGTTGATAACAATCCCTTTGCCCTTGACATAGACCAAGGTATTAGCAGTACCAAGGTCGATACCAATATCGTGTGAAAAAATACCGAGGAAGCGATTAATCAATGACTGCCTCCACCCCGTTCTCCAAACTACCTAAAACGCTACCTAGTAGTGCCTTGGGCAAAACGAAGAAATAACCGCTACGTGCAGTGAATCCATTGCGGGCATTATAAATAAACAGGCTTACCACCCACCCACTTTATCAGATTAGACGCCCAACCACAAGCACGTAGACAACCCTCTGTGAGTGAATAATGTGCTCAGTTTGGCCGCCACACAGTCGTCAGTAAAACTGGCATACAAAATGTGTGCGCACGCGACAAGTGAAATCCCCGCAAGGCAGTCTTGCGGGGATGGTTCAAAACCAGACATGGTACAGATAGGTGCCAACAATTCTAGCGAGCACCAGGCCAGTGAGTATGGCGGCTAGCTTAGCGCCGAGACCAAGTGCTTGGTCGTTGATGTCGTCACCTGAGCTGCTAAGCGAAACAGGCCGGGCCACAACGTAGATGACCGCGCCGAGCACTTGCTGCGAGGCGACGATCCAAAACCAGTCCGAAAGATTGAAAGCCTTCACGCCACCCCAGAAGCGCTCGACCAGCTGGTGGTGGGTCGGCATTTGGCTCAGAGCCGATTTATCCTGGATGAATATTTCGGCTACGAATATAGCGATCCCCAGCGATAAGAGCGCCGTGAGCAGTACTGCCAATGAACGCATGGCAGACTTGCGATGATAGATGCGTGGTGACTCCAAGACAATGTAGGCCACAGGGGCAATAAGAAACCAAAGCATTTCGAGGTGCATAGCGGCCCAAGCTTTCAGAGTAGAGCGGACACGAGATCGATCGAAGCGATCATGGCATAGCTCGGCTGCAGGTTCAAGCATAAGCGTCACAAGTGCTCACAAAACAGAAGCCCCTGACGCACGAA
>JAYUFZ010000020.1:0-12338 GCA_043767845.1 bacterium
GAGCTGCACAAAGCCGGTCGCTGCAATGCCTTGTAGTTTGTCGGAGTTGAAGGCGTAGGGAGCGGCCGTAAAGCGGATGCGGGGCGACATTTCTGGGTCTGGGCTTGCAGAAGCAAAGTTGGCCACGCTGGAAGTATTGCCCATAGCCATGGTCAGGTAGAGATTGTCGGAATTAAAGTCAACTGCACTGTTTACATTGCCAATGCAGGTCGAGCCGGCGAAGGTACACAGCGCGCCCAGGTTTACCTGGAAGATCCCGTCGGTGATAGTTACATAGTCGGTAGCGCCATTGACGACTAAGTGATCTTCGGTCCATATAAGCGTTCCAGCGGCGCTGGCATCATACAGTCGGAAGCGCATGTTGTAATTACCATTGGTAATGTTCGTACCGTTGCTATTGGTAACCTTACCCTGGAAATTGATGGCTTTATTGATACCGACGGCGGCTTGGACCGGCGCAGGATGTGTGAGTTGACCAAAGTTGAATACTGCTACGGAGGCAACAATGGCTGTAGCGAACAGCCAGCCATAGCATTTATTTTTTTGCGTACGCAAAATTAACGATGTGGGTTTGTGGGAGTGTTTGCGGACAGTAGTTTCATACAGCTTTCGGGTTTTCCACAAAACCTTCATTCAAAACATCGTTTACAGGAGTAATTATAGCATTAGAGGTATATAAAAAGCAACGAAAATAGCGACTTTTTGGCAGCTTTTTTGTACTCCGTTTTTATGCACATTCAAAGGCCGAGTTTTGCCCGCAAACCACACAACTTTGACGCTAATTTAGCTAGAAATAATTCCGCCGCCCAGCACTTGCTGACCGTCGTATAAAACCACTGACTGGCCAGGACTCAAGGCCTGCAGTGTGTTGGTTAGCTGTAAACTTGCCCCGTCGGCATGCCGTTGGGCAACGGCAGCGTGAAGTTGTCCGAGATGCCTTACTCTGATATCGACTTGCTGGCCGGTTAGCGGCGGCTGCGTAATCCAGTGCACATCAATAAGCTTGATTTTATTGGTGGTAAGCTGCCGGTCGGCTGGTTTATTGGTCACAAAGACTTGATTTTTAGCCATATCTTTGCCAATTACGTAGTAGGGCCTGCCGCCACCCACGCCCAGCCCCTGACGTTGGCCAATCGTATAAAAAACCGCTCCATCATGCTGGCCAATAACCTCTCCAGTGGACGCCAGGACGATATCGCCGGGCGCGGTAGACAAATATTTGCTCAAAAATGTCTTCATGCCGACTTCGCCGACAAAGCAGACGCCCACTGAGTCAGGCTTACTTGCCACTTCTAAACCAAACTCAGCGGCTAATTCGCGGACCTGCTTTTTGGCCATACGAGCTAGTGGGAATATGGTTTTTGCCAGAGCCTCGGAGCTTACCCTGTGCAAAAAGTAACTTTGGTCTTTGGTGTCGTCACTGGCCATAAACAGCCTGCCATCGGTGGTACCGGCATAGTGGCCGGTGGCAATCATGTCGGCGCCATCAGCCATGGCTGTATCAAAAAATAGCTTAAACTTAATCTCTTGATTGCACATAATATCGGGATTGGGAGTGCGGCCAGCCTGATATTCGGCCAGCATGTAGTCCACAACCTTAGCCTTATACTCTTTTTGGAAGTCGTATATCACAAGTGGTATACCCAGCTTAGCGGCCACCACTTTGGCATCAGCCAAATCCTCCTTCCACGGACAGTCAACACCGTCGAAATCCTCTGTCCAATTCTTCATATACACACCAACTACCCGGTAGCCTTGGCGCTGCAGGAGCGCCGCACTAACCGAGCTGTCTACTCCCCCACTCATTGCGACATAGACTGTTGGCATAAGAGGACTATTTTAACACAAATTGATCATTTTGGCAGCACTAGAACCCAGGGAAGAAGTCAGTGTGGATGTGGGTTCTGGATACGCCCATCGAACGCAGCAATTTCACATAGTTTGTTACCATAGCGTTGGGTCCGGATAAGTAAAATACGGCTTGTTTATAGCCCGGCACTTGCTCACCTATCATTTCCGCTGTTATAAAGCCAGCCTTTCCGGTCCAGCCGGCTGGTACATCACTGCTGGTGAGGACATAAATGGGCTTCACGCCAAGCGATTGGGCCTCGTCAAATATTTCATGATACGTAAATCCATCGGGGTTAAGTGATGTATAGAAGATGGCGTGCTTGCGAGACTCACGCGTCAACAATTGTTGCTTGACCATGCTGCGGAAAGGTGTAACCCCAATGCCCCCGGCAATGCAGACTACCTCTGGCCCAGCCGTAGCTGGCAGCGTAAAGTCGCCGGCCAGTTGCGAGGCCCACATGACCTCGCCTGGCTGAAGTGCCAACAAGGCGCGTTTGAAGCTGCTACTTTTGGCCGGGTCAATCCGCACACCAATCCTAACTTCGGACTCACCAGGAGCTGATGCTATTGTAAAATAACGGCGATTACCCCGGCTATCCATGTGCCTGTGGGGCAACGTCCATTCCAGATATTGGCCCGCTTTGAAGGCAAGGGGCTTGGATGGGGTAAATGAAAATTCGTAAATGCCACCACCAAGCTGAGTCGTAGAATTCAACTTCATGGCGTATCCACGCTTCGTGCTCAGTAAAAAGCTAAAAATATTGCCCAGACAGAGCGCTAGTTGGGGGCTAGAGAATAAGCCGCCAATTCTAAAATGCAATCCATATAGCAGACCGACTATGACGGCAAAGGCCAAACGCATATTCCTGGTCGCGGGTAGCGTTGCTGGCTCAGTGAGCATAATGGTTGCAAAGAAAATGAGCGGCCCGGACAGGATAGCAAAGCCGAGCAATTGCAGGAGAGGTAAATGCAAATTATTGCCCAGCAATATGGTAGTGATGGCGACAGTTAAAAATAGCGTCACCATCTGTAAGCGCCGTGTTTTGCGGGCTACAGCAAGCCCCACTACTAACACAGCTGGTAGCATCAGGGCGCTACCAACCCACCAGAAAGCGAGCCCGCTTCCCAGCAGTCCAAGCAGTACAAAGGTGATGGCCGCCGGGTTGAATATGTGCTTGGCCCCCAGTGCCAAAACATACTTTGAGGTCATGGCAATCGCTGCGACTAACAATAATACGCTATATTCGCCGATACCGAGTGCTGGTTTGACGATGAAAAAAATGATTAGCATAGTAATAAGCCACGACTCGGCACTTGTGTAAGAACTAAATATCCAGCGTAAAAAACGGTGCGACAAGTAGCCGGCCAGTAGTAACGTGGCGAGTGAGCCAGCCAACGAAATAAATGTGTAGCTGGAATAGCCGGTCAAACTGAGCACCAACGCCCAGGCTGCCATGCCAAATAAGCCGTAAAGCACGACTTGGTACATGGTAAATTTATTCAGCCAACGATCGACGATATTCATGGTCTTGCTCCCGTAAATAATTCAGCCCGCAACCCCGGCGAGTAGTCGTAAGTAAGATCACTGCGCACCAGTAAGTATTCAAAACTGTAGACCTCGAGTAATCGCTGCGGTTCGGTAAAGAATAAGGCGGTGGCTAGTCCATCGGCCACCAGCGCTGATTCGGCAATTACCCATGTGGCCAATACGTTCTCTACCGAGTCGGTGGTGTCTGGATCGACGATGTGGTGGCGACCCGCCCACTGGCGGCGATTGCCCGCCGAGGCGCAAATACTTTCGTTACTTAATTCTAGCACGCCTATGGCCTGGCTTGAATCGAGCGGATGTTCGAGGCCTACCCGCAAAGCAAGCTGATCTGGGTGATGCTGCAGTATATCACCACCTGCATCAATTATAAAAGCGTCTACTCCGGCTCCGAGCAACAGTTCGGCTACAATATCTACTAAATAGCCCTTGCCAGCCGCCCCAAAATCGAGCGTTAGGGGTCGGTTGGTTTCTAAGATGGGGTGGTCGTAACTCATGGCCGACGGCCAGCTTGGGACCGGATCGAGCTCAATTTGGGGCACGAGGCTGTAGGCCGGGTCGTAACCCGATTGGACCATCAAATCGCCCACCAGTGGCGTGACCTTGCCGTTCGTTAGTTCATACAGCTGCAAGTATTCACCAAACAACTTTTGACCATCATCGGGGAAGTGATAGCGGCCGGCCTCGCGGCTGATGCTTGTGACCAGGGAATCAGACCTGAACCGCGAGTAGACCTGGTCGAACTCATCGATACGTTGCATAACCTGCTTTTGGACCTCCGCTAAGCGCTGTTTTGACAATGGATGATAGAAGTCTATTTGCCAATGGGTACCAATAGCCTCGAAATCAATCGATAGCATTGAGCTAAAGAGCCTGGGCCCGAATGGAGCTGGCCGCTACATTAAAGCCATTGGGCGTGAGCGAGGACATAGCTACTTTGCCAAGCGACAATGTATCGAGGCTCTTGCCATTCACATAAGGACCATAATTTGCAATGAAGTCGTTTTGGTAAAAAAGTGACGTTGCGCCAGTGGCTTGAGCAGTGACCGTGCTAGCAACTACTTTGTCATTTACTATTTGCAAGCTTACGCCAAGCGGTTCGCTTCCACCAGGAGTGTTGTAGCTGCCACTGGCGCTGTAGGTGCCGTTGCGGTATTTGTAGACAATCGGCGTTGGGGTTGGTACGGGGGTTGGCGTCGGTAGGGGCGTGCTAGTAGGTGTTGGTATTGGGGTTGGGCTAGGTGTTGAGCTAGGCTGTATTGTAGGCTGCGGTGTATTGCTTGGTGTGGGCGTTGTGGTAGTGCCCGCATGGTTTTGCGTGGGGGTCGGGTTGGGGGTCGGCGAGGCTGATGAATTCGCCCCAGGTTGCGGTGACTCTGTCGGAGAGAGGGTTGTCGTGGGACTACTGGATCCAGCATTTGGCAGACGCTGGATCGAGCCACTGTAACTGCCACCGGCTGTGGTAGCTACCGATGAAGCTGGCTGCAAAATCTGACCGGTCGAGCGGACGGCGATCACGATAACTGCGATCATGCAGCTCGCCAGGCCCTTGAGGGTAATGGTGCGCAGCGGTTCAGATGTGTTCTTGAGCCACGGAAAGGCCATAGTTGCGATGTTCTTTTTTCAGGTTATGGTTATTATAGCAAAGTTAGGTAGTACTTTTATACTCGGCTTCGATGTGAGTTTTTAAACTTATTATTTCTGACTATTGCCGATGATTATCAAGATATCGGCCTGTGGGGCAGTTTCACTGGCAGGCAGCGCGACTACGTCGGCGTCTATGAGAACTGCAATTTTCTTGGCCATATCGGACTTTGTCCCACCCACATCAATGACTTGGCTGCGAGCATAGTCACTGCGTGCCGCCTTTTCGCGCATCACAACTTGGAGTGGCCCCAGTGAGGTTAGCTTTTGTTCAAAATTAGACGTCACACCTGCTGTCTGGGAGCCGTTATAGAGGGCAATGCTCGGTTGCGCACTTACATCAGTTGATTGAGTAATACTCTGTGCACCCGTTAATGGACCGATGGCAACCACCTTATCAGTGCTTGTGCGATAGACAATTGCTCGACCGGCCTGCTGGTAAATAAGCACCTGGTCGCCAGTTTTGGCGTTTTTGAGAAACGGCTGGCTGAGTCTTGCTTGATCGGTAACGGTATAAACCATCGGCTGCTCCCCCGCCGGCAGCTCGGTCAGACGCCCGACTCTGGCCACCAGTCCTTCGCGGCTGAGCGCGGTCTTAGCGTCGTTTGCGACGGTACTATGATGAACGAGACGAGAACCCACGATACTAAGCAACGCTACCAAGACTACGACAACCCCCGCCAGAATTTGCTTTGATTGGCGTCGATACGTCTTACGGATCTGGCGCGCAATAGCCGGCCACTTCGGCGCTGGAAACTTACTTTCACGACTGGCTGTAGGCGCCGTAAATTGCTCGACGGTGATCGGCGCTTCGGGCCAGCTCATGACCTCCGGTTCCACCGCCTCCAGAAAACTACTTATGGCAATCGTTGATGGGTCAATGGTTGATAACGGCGATTGTTTTTGCTCACTTAATTGGCTGGGGGCTACTACCTGGACGTGCCCGGGCTCTTGCCTAACCAAGTCCTTGCGAGGCCGCCCACGCCCCCGCCTGGGCAAGCTAGGATCGGCTGCTGGGTGTATGCGCGGCCGCCCACGCCCCCGTTTAGGCCTGTCTGATTGTAGTTCGGCTTGGTCTACCATAGTACTATTATACAACCCTTATGCTTGGTCACCGCGCTATTCGTGGGCCGGTGGATTCTGGCTGGCAATCACCTGCTCAACGATCTGACAGATCTGCAGTGGCTCATACTCACTCTTGATTATGTATTTCGTCGCACCCTTTGCCAGTGCGGCATCAATATCGTGTTCATCGGCTAGGTTCGACATGACGATTACAGGGATATTCTTCAGCTCAGCATCAACAGCTAGCTTGTCGAGAACCTCAAGACCATTCATATTAGGCATCATGACATCGAGCAATATTGCGTCCGGAATTGCCGCGTGAGCAAGCTCTAGCGTACTTTGACCGTCAACTGCACCGATTACTTCATGCCCACGCAAACCGAACATCTTGGTATACATTTTTAAGATTAATTCGTCGTCTTCAGCAATTACTATTTTTGACATCCATTTCCCTTGCGTTATTGTCTACAGTTTAGCAGAGACTGCTACCTTGCGCCGCTTGCCACACCACGCAATTGGTAATAATCGATGTAGCAGAAGTTTTGAGCCGCGGCCGTGGCACTATTGAAACAGCTAGCGGCCGGGTTTTCCCGGGTAGTGGCGACATCGAAGGCATTGGCTGAGTTTACCAAAGTGCCGTTTACTAGGCCGACGGCCGTCGAAGCGGCAGTAATTCTAATTTCTAGCCGGGCAAAGGTATTGGCCACAGCCGCGACACCCGAATCCACGCAGTTAGCGGCGGCGGCATTGGCCGAGCATAGCCACCAATTGACGTTACCCCGGGTAGTTCGGTCAAACTCCCACCAAATTCCGGATGTGGATGCGGCGGGAAGGGTGGTCTCGGTATGAATACCCACTCTAGCCACCGTGCCAGTCGTGGCGATATTTGACACCGCGACCGTGGCCTTAATAACGCTGTTGGTGTTCACAAACATCGTACCAGTCGTAGCATTGCCGCCAAGCCAGATGGTGCCACCAGTGTTCGGGAAGGTAGCGGCATTGGAGGCGATGCGAATGACGCCTGGCCGGTCAGCGCTTGGTGTCACACCAGCGATAGCATTATTGTAGGACAGCACACCGGCCGTACCAGATGGCGACCAGTTCCAGCCGAGGGCGCCGACTTGGCCGGTGGTTATTGTGCCACTCACGAAATCATCTTCCAGTATGAAGCCTCGATCAATAGGATTGATCCCGCAATTCTCCCAGTTACCGTCGCGGTAGCAACGGTACTGGTGGATGTTGGAGTTGTAATACATAGCGCCGTTCACTCCGGTCGGGTCGCCCACATTGGTTTTATTGTCCAGTACTAGTACCACGCCGGTGGTATCACCGTTCGGGCCACCTACATACACACGGGAGTTGGTGGTATCCATCTGCATCAAGGTCAGCGTGGCGGCGGCATTTTGAACCAAGAAAGCTTGCGTTGAGTCGGACTTATTTTGGAAGGTAACCGTTGAAGCAATGACGCCGTTGATAACCACCGAACCCATACCGTAGGGTGACGCTGTCGATCCGAGATCAAGCTCCACGGCGTCGATCCAGAAGCTACGCAATACCGAGTCTGTTTGCTTGATGTATACAGCCGTAGCGACGGAAGAAGCGATAGTCATCGAACAAGTGAAGCGGGTCCAGCCAGTGGTCGAAGGAACCGTGGCACTGACAGCCGGTACCAAGGCCGCCGAACAGTTATTGTCACCGCTGCCGTTGACATAGCCAGCCACCATGGTGCCGGCCGCGAAGGCAGTCGCTGAGAGCTTGGCCGAGAAAGAGATTGTGTAAGTTTGGCCTACGGTAAGTGTCGATGGAAGCGTATACTGCGCGCCATCGTTTGCGGCCGCGGTCGTCGTAACCTTGGCCGAAGCCAAACCGAATTTCGACTGACTGGCGTCGCGAACTAGGGTAGCCCCAGCCGCGCCTTTCTTGGCCCAGCCGGTGGTGTTGAGCTCGAACCCAGCGTTGGTGGTAAGGTTCGTATCCATCGAGTCAATGGTAAATATACTTGATCCGTTACTGTTTTGGACCTGGAAAGCTGTCGAGCTATTGCTATCGTTTTGCAAGATGAGCGGGCTTGCTACGGTAGCATTAACATAGAGCTTGCCTTCACGGTAGTTACCGCTGGCGTTGGCTTCGGTCTCAAGCGTTACGGCATCGATATACCAAGTATGGCTGGTACCTGTGTCACGGATGTAGAAGAATGGCGTAGCGGAGTGGCTGGCGGGCGTTGTGAGCGAGCAGAGGTATTTGGTCCAGCCGTTAGTAGTGACTGTGCTTGTGGAAAGCGTACAGTCGCCGTCCGCTGAGCCATTATTGTAGCCGGCTGCCAATGTAGTCATAGCCGCCGAAGTGCTGTCCAGGCGGGCGTAGAAAGAAATGCTGTAGATGGCGCTATCAGTCAGTGTCACGTTCTGCTTGATGCCATCGTTGGCCGCGCCAGAACTGATAATCTTGCCATCGGCTGTACCGTAAGGCGGCTTTTGTAATGAAGCGCCGTTTTGGGTTACCGTCGCTGAGCCCTTAAACGCCCAGTTACCAGCAATTGCCAGCTCAAAGCTGGTGTTGGCGAGTAAGTTATTGATATTGTCGGATAGCGTATCAACCCGCAACGTCGAAGCCGCGTTGACATTATTAATAGTCAGCGCCGACGTCGAGTCAACACTGTTTTGGAGGGTTGTAGCACCAGTATTGCTCACCGTGAAGACATCGACGCCGCTCTTTTGCAGCTCCAGGATATTTGGCGTGCCCGAGGCATTGGTTTTATTGATGAAAATGCTTGCGTTGGTGGTGGATGAGTCGGACTGCGCCCCCTGGGCCAGCTTCACGAAATTGGTACTATCAAGGCCGTCAAGGTTGTCGGCGTTAAAGGCGTACGGGGCGGCCGTGAAGCGGATCATGGGGTTCATTTCACCATCGCCGGAGGCGGCAGCAAAGCTAGCGGCCGCTGAGGTATCGCCAACATTGACCGATACCCATAGTGTATCGATATTGAAGTCGATACTGCCAGGCAGCGTGGTGACCGATCCGAGATTCACCTGGAAAACGCCATTCGTAACTGTCACGCGATTGTCTGGTGCCCCTGACCCGTAAACCCGGTCTTCTGTCCAGAGAATTCTTTCCTGGGTGGGGTTATTGCAGTCTGCCGGAGAGCCGGTTGTAAGCGTATCTCCTTCTCCACCGCAGTAGATCTTGAATTCGAGATTATATGTGCCGTTCGGAACGTTCGTGCCATTGGCGTTGGTGAGCTTGCCCTGGAAATTGATCTGATGATTGACGGTGGCCGAGGCGGCTTGGGCTGGCTGGCTGTGATACCAACTCAAAGAGGATGCTGTGATAACTAAGCTGAGACAAAACGCGAATAATAAGTTACGAGTTTTGTTTTGCTTGTTTTTGTTCACACACAGCACCGTTACCATGTAATTCTACCATAAGCAGTATCTAGAATACCAGACTAATTTGTACAATTTACAACAATTTAGTAATGAATTTTAAGGAATTTATTTTGGCTCTAGGAAGGCTTTTTTTGAACTTTGAGGCAGGGTATTTTGGTGTTGTAAATAATTACAATACTTGCGACTGATTCTGCCCACCGTGAAACCATAAAATACACGCCAATGAACACAAGTTATCCGCAAGATCGCGGTAGCGTACTGCTCGAAGGATGAGCGAACTAGGTTTTAGCCTAGCGGCGTTTTTTACGCAACCGGCGGCGACGCCAGGCAGTATAGGCCATGCGCAGTCCAAGCACAACTCCAACCATAAAGCAGATCAAAAGCAGTATCGCGACCCAGAAAAGCGGCGGCCAATACCAGAACATTTGCGAATAATTGGCGAACTCGTCCTGGCCATCAAAACGGTATTGGATGCGCAGGCTATAACGACCGGGCAAGATGCTCGTGCCAGTTCGGATCAGCTCCAGCGGAAAATGCCGACTACTCCCCGGCAGCATGCGGAGCGAGCTCTCATTGACGGCGCCACGGAAGAGCTCACGCCCGGAAGGGTCAAGTATTTGGGCCACACCTCTTGGGACTATGAAGGTATTACCAGTATTCTTAAACTCTAGGTCAAACCTTGGGCTCATCCAGGAGGCTGAGGTGCGCCTCACATTACTTAATTCGACACTCTCCTTGGTGGCGCCATCTTTGTTGAGAAAAACCAGGGACACCAGGGACTGCCGCAGTGGCACCTGGGCGTCGCTTGAGACCGGTACACTTCCCTTGGTGACGACGATGGCGCCATAGTGCGCGCCTGGCGACAAGTCGGCTCTATCGACGATAGTAGCCTTCAGTGTGGTAGTCTCGCCCGGTGCTAGCTGAATACTGGTCGCGCCCAGCTTTATCCAGTTGGCTAAGCCGTATTTGCTGTTGATCTCGTTCTTACCCAAGAATATGAGGCCGCCTGAATCGCTCAACCCGCCGAAGTCGATAGCAGTGGCAGTTAGTTCCTGCGCGCTGGGAGTGCTGTTGCGGATTGTGATCTCTTGGGTCAGCTGCTGGCCATCACGCAAGACAAGGTCGACTTGTGACGGATAGATAGTGATACCAGGAGTCGTGGGCTGATCAGCCAAAGCCACCCCGGAGCTCGTGAGCAGGATTGCGAGTGCCAGGCCGAGACTAGCAAGGCGTTTTTTCATGCTATTCCTTGCGATGCTTGGCTTTTTTCCAAATGGTGCGGCCAGTCGCGTACATCCCAATGGGCACGAACAATAGTACAAGTACAATTACCCCTATGAGCCGCCAGGGAATTACCCAGAACGAAACCTCGGCTTCCAGGGGCATGTCTTTGCCGTCGTTACTTTGATAAACAGCGACAAGCTTGGCGGTGTATTGGCCGAAGCGTATTTTCTGGATTTGGTCAAAATTCCACTTGATCTTGTAGATCGGCTTGCCGAGCTTATCAAGTTTATCTTTGCCTGCTTCGTCCTTTTGTACTTCAAAGTGTGGGAAGCCATCGCTCCAGTCGTTAGTAAAGATGCGGTTTGAACCTGGCAAAATATTTCCACCAGCCTTGTTGAAGTCGATCACCGCTAGATTCTTCTTACCTTGCATGATAAATACCGAGCCGGCCACCACAATATGGACATTGCCGGTATTGCGCAGCTTTGCCTGGAATTGACTTGGCAGAGCCTCATAAACGCTTTTAGTAGCTTCAAAGCTGATTACCTCTAGCTGACGCTTGGCATTCGGGTTGACTGCATCGAGTAATACGAGAATTGTATTACTCCCAGCTAGCGTCTGCTTGCCAGGGTTGGTCACATCGTCACCAACCCGTGAGAAGCGGATGCCATAGTAATAACCGTTGGCAGCTGAAAGTGGGATATTAATGGTCATTTTGACTGTTTGCCAGGCGTTGGCCGGTAATTCAAAATCGTTCACCGAGAATTTTACCCAGTCGAAGTAATCGTCTTTCGGACCACGGTCCGCCAGGTAGGGCCGCCCCTCCTCGCCTTCAGCACCAAACTTGACCGTGCTAATGTGGATTTTCTGGGGGGTAGGCGCGTCGTTGCGAACCCTTAGATCAGAAGATACCGACGTACCAGGCTTGCCGCTGACATTCAAACTGACTGGCGAGGTAGTGAGCTGGTAGGGGATGCTCTGGGTGGCAGCAGGGGCCGGCGTAGCTGCGGCCCAAACTCCCACCGTGCTTAGTATTGAAACGCTCATGGCTAGGCCGGCGGGAAGAAGTTTGTGGATAGTTTTCATGGTTATAATTGTACCAAGGCTCGGCAGCTACGGCAACCGGAGCGAAGAGAATCGCTTGCACTTACAGCCACAACCCTACCCCGCCAACGAAAAAGCGACCCTCCTGGGCCGCTTTTTCAATTGCCATGGGCAGTACCTAGAAGAGGCCGGCACCGACGATCGTAATAGTGTCGGTATAGTCAGTAGCAGCTGGGGTAGTGACATTGATACCAGCTACAAACTTGAAGGTTACAGCACAAGTATCTGATGCAGAAGCTAGTGCGGCGACGCGGTAGAAGGCACCAGTGTTGTCGGCTAGGACACCGAGCTGTGTACCACCAGCGCTCGCATAGGCAACGTCAGCTGTTGGTGTGCCACCGGAGGTACAGGCAGCAGTGGCAGTAGAAATACCGTAGTCTTCAGTTGAAGCCGTGTAGGTATGGGCATTTGAGTTGACAGCTGAGGCACTCTGGATTTGCTTGGAGGCTAGAACGGATTTCAGCGATTGCTTACCACCAGTTCCTACGTTCGAACCACGGGCCCACATGACCCAGCCA
>JAYUFZ010000021.1:0-63648 GCA_043767845.1 bacterium
CAACTACGGTAAACGCACAACGCTCCGTTCCCAAGGCGATCTGACTGGCGATGGGGTAGTCAATATCTTTGATCTATCGCAGGTATTGCAGGGGTGGGGTCGATAATGAGTATAGACACATTAACGATGATTCTCCGCAGCCCAAGGATTTTCAAGATAGACTCCTCACGGAGTCTTTTTTCTTTGTCACAAGCGCTATGGTAGGCTAGTATGCTAGTAATGGCTGACATGCATCCTAAAAATCACACGAGGACTAGTAAGGCAACTCCATCGAATACCCATGGCCGGCCTCAAGTCTTGGGCCGGGCACGGGTCTTGCGATCTACGCCGTTTGGGCGGCGCGGAATTCTTGTAGCGCTCATTGCGTTGACGGCGGCTTTTGGGGTGTTGGCCGTGTTCCGGAGCCGGGGTGCGACGACAGTCAACTACCAGTCGATTGCCCCATCTAATTTCTGCCCTGATACGGCAGATTACAACCGTACGAAACAGATATGGGCGGCGGGCCAGTACCAGCAATTGAAAGATATGGCTGGCGACCCGGCAGGGAGTAACTGGGGTGACGCAGGCGGCTATTCCGTGCCAGAATCTACGGCTACAGCTATGGAAATGGCACTCGGCTGCGGCGATACCCAGCTTATCAGTGAGCTTGCTGATGTCTATCTTAACGCTGCAGGTACACTGCAGACGGATACGCTCAATACGACAGCCAGTAGAATGCGCTGGCAAAACAGCACCCAGGGGGAGCAGTTCCTGAGTTCCCAGCAGTGGTTCTACGGTCTGACAAGAACCTTGACTGTCATTGCGGCTACTCCAGCTGCACAGCGTACTGAACGCATGAATACCTTTGTCTCGACCTACCGGCCAGTTATTAGTGGCTATTACAAATGCTGGATATGGATAGGCTGTAAAGAGTCGTCTGCCTCTAACTTTCACCCAGCCATCAGCTCCTTCATTAATGAGATGTACGATAATGAGAGCACTAAACTTTTTAAATATGGTTTTGACGACAGGTACCAGTGGCCGGTTGCAGCTGTGGCGCAGCTCTACATGGCCTACAAAGCCGACCCTTCAACCGTGGACCTCACAGGTAATAACTATGCTGTTACTGAGGCGCAGATGGTGCAGTTTATTAAAGATTCTGCAAAATTACTAAAACAACGCAGTTATCCTAAGCAGCTGACTAACTTACAGGGTCAAGCAGTCATAGGCTATGATTTTGACCAGGGTTTTCTAAACGACTACCAGACACAATATTCCGGCTACGAAGGCCCTTGCTTCCCGATTATTGAAGCAGCCGACCAAGCCAAGGCCAACGCTCTTGCTGGTGTTTTATCATATGGTCAAACAAACTCGTGTCAGACTGGCTACTATGTACCAATACCGCCAGAAGCCAGTTCGGGCTGGGATTTCTCGCATGCTTGGCGCATAATTCCTCTCTACACATCGATGTATACGGTACGGTCACTGGCTGGCACTGATTTCCCGGTGTACAGTGACATGCAAAAGCTGACGAATCAACTCGCTTACGCTATATCCAATAAAGATATGAATTACCCTAGGTTTAAAAACTTCTGGGGCGGACAGAATGGCTGGTACAGGCTGAACTATAGCGGTCGTGTGGGCTTCGGCTACGCACCTTGGGCCTACACGACTGCGTTTATGGAGAACGGTTTTGGGCTGCTAGCCGGCTTTAATCCGGACTTGCGTGATATGACCCGACGGATACGCGATCTCTTAACCAGTACAAATGCAACTGACGTCGCCAAAGCACGTGATTATTACGCCTTTACCAGGACCGCTTTTGATTATACGGCCGATAGCTATAGGGATTACGCGACTAATCCGAATTCCAGGTATTGGTATTATTTCCTCGGTTCCGTTCCTCCGGCAAACTTTACCGTTGGGAGCGCTCCGGCGCCGACCCCCACCCCAACCGCCACGCCTGTCCCAACGCCGACCCCCACCCCAGCACCCACGGCCACACCGGTCGCGATAGCGGTTCCGCCGCTCGGCAGTGGCTGTCGTCGTATGGAGGCCGAAACTATGATACTCAGCGGTCCCACAGCCAGCACCTACAACCCTTATTACTCAGCATCGGGCTATGTAGAAAACTTCGGTGTCGCTGGAGCGTATATTGAAACCAGCCAAAGTATTACTACGCCCGGAACTTACACCATGACACTGCGCTATGGGGCTGGGGCCGCCGCCACCGACCGGGACATATATATTGATGGCACTAAGGTTACCACTTTGAACCTACCCCAAACCAGCACCTTTGCCAGCTGGGGTACGGCCACATCCAGTGCATTTGCTTTAAATTCTGGGTCGCACACCATCCGCATCCAGACCGCCGGGGGCGCGTATGCCAACCTAGACTACGGCGACCTATGTCTGGTCGGGACCACAGTGACGCCAACGCCAGCGCCGACACCGGCTCCGACACCGACGACGGCCCCGACACCAACACCCATCCCAAATCCCTGCACCAAATCCGGCGATACCAATTGCGACGGGAAAGTGAACAATATCGACCTCCAAGCTATCCTCTCCAACTACGGTAAGCGTACCTCGCTGCGTTCTTCTGGTGATCTGACCGGCGATGGGGTAGTGAATATCTTTGATTTGTCACAGGTCTTGCAGAATTGGGGGAGATGAAAATTATGGTAACTGGCAACCCAAAAAATAACAAAACTATCCGGAAAACGACCAGCCGAGGTGCAAAATCAGCTAGTCGAATATCGGTTTTATCGTCCATGCCATTTGGCCAGCGTGGGTTGCTCATAGCCTTCGTCATAGTGCTCGCCACCTTCGGCTTGAGAGTAATATTCAGGAGTAAGGCGGCTGTTTCAAGCTACCAAACCATTGCACCAACTGCATTCTGCCCAGACTCAGCAGACTATACCCGCGTCAAGCAGCTGTGGCCGGCGCTTAAGGATCAATATAAGGCCTGGGCTCCGAGTATGCCGTCGCCGAGCTGGGGCAGTAGTGCCGCTTATGTGTTGCCAGACTATCTGCTCAGCCCATTAGAAATGGCAGTCGGCTGTTCGGATACCGCAATGATAAGCGATATCGCCGAAATTTATTTGGCCGGATCGCAGTCCAGTGATTACCAGCCGCTTACAGATACTGACGGTGTGACCCGTCGCTACTGGAAAAGCGCCGAGGGCGAGCCAGATACTTCGGCGGCACAGTGGTATGGTGCCCTCAGCCGAACCCTAGCCGTGATTGCTGCCACCCCTGCGAGTCAACGAACATCCGTAATGAACCAATATGTCACCACATACAAGAGTACAATAGCTGGGTTTTACAAAAACCGGCTATACACTGCAACCAACTGGCAGGGTGGGGGCGCTGCCGCGTTTATAAACACCATGATTGCAAGGGACTATCTCAAGGAGGATACCTATAGCCCGCCAGCTATTAGCAAATACTTATACGGTTTATCTCAAGTATATCTGGCCTACAAAGCCGACCCGAGTACTATCGACCTCGCGGGCAACGGCTATCCACTTAGCGAGGCTACAATTGTCCAGACGCTAAAAGATGGTTCGAGGCTGCTCAAGCAACGCAGTACAGCTACTAATCTTACAAACTTGCAGGGCCGGCCTGTAACCGGCTATAACTACGAGGTTGGATATTGGCAAAACCTAGCAGATAACCAGTACTCCGAATACGATGGCCCGTGCTATCCGATACTCGATGGTCCTACTCAAATGTCACTGGCCAGCAATCTCGCATCGTACCTGTCAAATGGCCAAGTCACGTCTTGCACAACTCCCGGCTATCGCGTCCCGATTGTACGTAATTACGAAACCAGTTGGGACACCTCGCACATGTATATACCTATCATGTTTTGGCGGGCAATGTACACCATCCAGCCGCTCATTGGATCGGACTTCCCAATGTATAGCGACATGCAGAAATATGCCAACCAGCTGGCATATGGTGTATCAAATAAGGATATGAACTTGCCACGATTTAAAAATTATTGGAGTGGCAGCAACGGCTGGGTGAGGTTAAACTATAGTGCGCCAAATGCGCCCTGGCAAACATCGGCTGCCTTCATGGACAATGGACTAGGTGGTATGCTGGGTGGTTTTAATCCCGACCTGGTCACTATGACACGGCGGACGCGGGATATTATGAATAGTCCAACGGCAGCCGACCAGGCAGCTACTAAGTTCAATTATTCAGTTAAGGCTACTGACAAGGGTACAGCAGCTGAAGGCACGTTCAATATTTTAGAACCATATTATCGTAATTATGAAACTCCAAGTTCTTACTACTGGTTCCTTTTTCTCTCCTCCATTCCCCCAGCTAACTTTGTTGCACCCAATGGTAGTGGGGCAACGCCTGTGCCAACGCCGGTTCTGACGCCTGTGCCTACCGCAACGCCTGCCCCAAGCGCTCAGATTGTCCCAACGCTTGCTGTTGGCTGTCGTCGGATTGAGGCCGAGGGAATGGTTCGCGGGGCTGGCCCGACGCTTACTACTCAAAATCCGTACTATTCGAGCACTGGCTACGTTGAGAATTACGGGCCAGCAGGAGCTTACGTAGAAACGACCTATCTGGCGGCTAATGGTGGGACCTACAATTTTACTCTGCGCTATGGGGCTGGCTATGGTGATACTAGCCGCGATGTATATCTTGATGGCACCAAGCTAACAAGCCTGCTGCTTACGGACAGTGGTTCATTCGCCATCTGGACTACTGCCACGACCAGCCCGTTGCAATTGAGTGCCAGCACTCACACCATTCGCTTCCAAGTACCAGGCGGCACATATGCCAACCTCGACTATGTCGATGTCTGCCCCGTGAGCGTTGCAACACCTACACCGCCACCGACAGCAGCTCCAACTCCGACAGCAACTCCTGCTCTTACCCCAAGTCCCACACCAACTTCAACACCGCTTCCCGTCTGTACTAAGTCTGGCGACGCCAACTGTGATGGCCGCGTAAACACGCTTGACCTTCAGGCTGTACTCTCCAGCTACGGCAAACGCACAACCCTTCGTTCCCAGGGCGACCTAACCGGCGATGGGGTAGTCAACGTATTCGATCTCTCGCAGGTATTGCAGAACTGGGGCAAGTAAAGTGTATAAACACTTTACTTGTATGACCATGTTTGATAGCGGAAGCTCTATTTATCGCTTCTCTACAGCTCTGTAGCGGCCTACTCGATTGACGCAGCGTCACTGAAAGCATAAGCTCTATATATGAAAGCTAAGCCCAAGTATATACGCGGCGGGCGCACATCCAAATCCGCTTTATTGGACAACGCCCGATTCAGCCGCCCGACTGTACTAGCCGCCGGCCTAATGGCCTCAGTGATTGGTATTTTTGTGGTGCTGAGGATTTTCGCCGCCTCGCCAATTAGTATTGCACCAGCCGGCTTCTGCCCAGAGGCAGGCGATTATACGCGTGTTCAACAAAGTTGGGCCACGAGTATGTACGCTCAAAACAAAGCCTACGCCGGCGATCCAGCCGGTACCGATTGGGGTAACGCCGCCGGCTACAATGTGCCAAGCGAAGTCAGCACGCTACTGGAAGCCGCGATTAGCTGCAAAGATAATAAAATGATTAGCGAAATAGCTGATGTGTACCTTAATGCGGCGGGTAGCCTGACGCCAGATAGCAATAATGCCGACCCCCGGCTGAAATGGGCAAATGCTACGCAAGGCGAACAATTTCTCAGCTCACAACAGTGGTTTTATGGGCTGGCTAGGATGCTTGCGACGGTTGCTGCAATACCAGCCGCCGAGCGAACCGAACGCATGAACACCTTTGTGTCTACTTATCGGAGCGTTATCGCCGGCTATTACAAATGTTGGATTTGGGCTGGCTGCCAGGAATTTTCCGCGTCGTATCGGGTCCCGCCTTTAGCTACCTTCGTGAATACTATGTATGATAACGTCGCCGACAAAAGTACCAATAAGTATGCCCTCGACGACCGCTATCAATGGCCAATGGCCGCCGTACCGCAGCTCTATCTTGCATTTAAAAACGACCCAACCGTGCTCGATACGGCCCAATATGCAATCACGGAAGCCCAGATGGCGCAATACATCAAAGATTCGGCTCGCCTGCTCAAGCAACGCAGCGTACCTGAACAGATCACCAATATGGCTGGCCAAACAGTGACTGGCTACAACTTTGACCCGGGCTTTTGGCGCGACTTGTCAGACAATCAATACTCAGGTTATAACGGCTACTGCTTCCCGATTATTGAGGCTGCCGATCAGACGGCTGCAAATGAGCTAGCTCGGGTTCTCTCAAAAGGGAGCGTCACGTCCTGCCAAACGGGCTATGTAGTGCCGGTACCTCAAGATGACCGAACTTCCATGGACTTACCGCATGCTTGGCGATTTATCCCGATGTATACATCGCTCTACACAGTGCAACCATTAGTCGGCAGCGATTTCCCAATGCTCAGCGATATGCAGAAGCTTGCCAACCAAGTGGCCTATGTGGTGTCGAACAAGGATGCAAACTATCCCAAGTTTCATAATTACTTTAGCGGTAGCAACGGCTGGTACCGCCCGAATTATGGTAATAATATTGGCTTTGGATTTGCGCCTTGGATGGCGGGGGCCAGCTTTGCTGACCAAGGCTGGGGACTGTTGTCGGCTTTCAACCCCGACCTGCGCGATATGACCCGGCGGGTGCGGGATATACTCAACAGCTCGTCACCATCGGACGCCGCCTTTGCCAACGATTATTATGCTATTACTTGGATATCCAAAGGTTTCACTATAAACGGCTATAAAGACTATGCGAGCAACCCGACGTCCCGCTATTGGGCGCACTTCTTAGCCTCGGTAGCACCAGCCGGATTTACTTTGGGAAATGTCACGACTCCCGTGCCAACTGCGACCCCCGCACCCACATCTTCGCCATCACCAGCAGTCATTTTGAGCAATCCGGCCGCTGGATCAACGATTAGCGGCACTATCGCCAACCCTATGGCCAGTGTGTCGAATCTCGCAGGTGTTTCGAGCGTCCAATTCCTGCTCGATGGTAACTCGCGACGCTCCGAATCCACAGCCCCATATTGCGCCCTGGCCTACGGCGATGACGGTACGACCTGCGCCGGCAGCTGGGATACGCACTTTGACTTGCCGGATGCCAGCGCGTCGGCCTACTCACAATCGAGTGTGCCGATGCCAAACGGTGCACATGTCATTACAGTACGTGTCCTCTCGAGCACTGGCGCAACACTGCTGGAACAAAATACCAGTTTCACCGTGAATAATCTTGCCTCACCGCCAACAACTCCACTTCCGACAGCCACTCCTGTTCCCACGCCATCGCCGACAGTCCCTCCGACGAGCACTCCGGCGCCGACTTCTACGCCTTCACCGACCAATACCCCGCTCGTATGTACAAAGCTTGGTGACGTGAATTGTGACGGAAAAACTAATAACTCCGACTTACATATCGTGCTAGCCAACTACGGCAAACGCACAACCCTTCGTTCCCAGGGCGACCTAACCGGCGATGGGGTAGTCAACGTATTCGATCTCTCGCAGGTATTGCAGAACTGGGGTAAATGACCGTGCCTAAATCTAAAGCAGGAAAACGGACCGAGCCATCCGCAGCGCCAAAGAAATTTCGTCCAAACTTGATCAAACCGTTCAGCAAGCATTCCTATGTTTATATCCTGATCGTGCTATTCGTGAGTTTTGGCCTATTCGCCATATTTCGCAGCCGAGCAGCAGGCAATACAGTAACAGACGCGCCGTATTGCTCTTCCAAGGATACAATTCAAGCCAACGCCCTGTACCTGTCGTCATCTGGTAATAATTCCAATCCTGGCACTTTTACGGCGCCTAAGTTTGATCTGCAAGGCTGGACGCCAGAAGCCGGAAAAACCATCTATCTGCGAGGGGGGAGTTATGCGAATTTCAATGCCGTGTTGTGGGGTCGAACGGTCACCGGAGCTACGAATAACATTGTCATTAGAAATTATCCTGGCGAGCTGCCGATACTGGCTGGAGGTGCTTCGTTCATGTCGCTTCAATCCTCGTCGGCTCACGACATCGTCGTGCATGGACTCTATTTTCAGTCCTACACCGACTCGGTTATATCCGGTGTAGCTGACGGCCCGGCTGGTGGTTTACCGGGCAGGGCCGGGGGCCCGTACAATGTAACTATCGAATGCAGTACGTTTTACCGCACCACATCGGGCCATGGTATATACCTCAGCGGTTATGGCGACGTCTATGATGCCGCCAGCAAATTGGCAAATCGTGTACATGATTGGACTATTAAATATAACAATTTTGACGGGCAAGACGATGCTGCTCCGTGGTACGTTGACGCGCTTGGCGTCAAGCACACCCTAGCCGGCATCCACGGATACCATGTCAACGACGCCTACAATATCCAGATCGACCACAACCAGTTTAGCCAAAACCATTATGGTATTCTGGTCTCTACCGATGGACAGAATAATTGGACGATCGAGAACAATTCGTTCTACAACAACACCGTCGCTATGGGGGTCACTGATTACACAGAACGATGCCCCTATTTGAACGACCCAAACGACCCAAATTCCGGGCGCTGCATGAACTGGACCGACTTTCACGACGTCATAATTCGCAAGAATGTGGTGCATTCACTGGCTGGGCAAGTTGCCTTCAAGGCCGAGTCGACCTGGCTGTACAATCAAATGCTCACTTCGGCACCCTATCCAAAACCGCTGGCATTCATAGAATCGAATAATACCTTTTACGGCGGATCGTGCCTGGTGCGCTGGAATGGGGTGGCGGGCAGCGCAGGCACTTGCTTCACCGACCTATCTTCCTATCAATCGGCGCTCAACGGGCTGGGAGCGCCGATTGATCCGGCTCAAGGCAGTGGCGACTTGGCAATCGACCCGCAGTTTGTGGATGCTGCACAGGGTAACTTTACGACCAATAACGCCCAAATTAATGCCAACGGTTGGGGGTGCTGCTCAGTTGGCGGTCCCATAGCTACACCAACGCCTTCTCCAGCCCCATCTCCCATTACACCGACTCCCACGCCGACTCCGGCGGGTATCACAAATGTTCCATGCACTGCCAGCTGCCTATGGCCTGTTTCGCTTGCACCGGCCAGTGAGCTCTCAGCTGGCCAAGCTGTAACCGTCGGCGTTCGTTGGTCTTCGTCTGCGCCGGGCGCTGTCACGGCAATTCGTTGGTACAAATCGCCGGGAGATAGTGGCCAGCATACCGTGAGCCTGTGGTCGAGCGGTGGCGGG
The DNA here is from genome assembly GCA_043767845.1 of bacterium. Lineage (GTDB taxonomy): Bacteria > Patescibacteriota > Saccharimonadia > UBA4664 > JBBRNT01 > JAYUFZ01. The sequence goes on from JAYUFZ010000021.1 coordinate 9,245, forward strand.
CTCTTGTCTCAAGCGACATCTACCGCAGAGACTTCAGCCGGTTGGCAGCAAACTGGTCTCGCTTCACCCATCAACATTGCGGCGCAGTCCATGTACGTAGCTTCCGTTTTCAACCCTACAGGTGCCTTTAGCTACACGACGGGGGGACTGGCCGCAGCTCAAACGACTGGCCCATTGACCGCACCAAATAGCGTAAATGGCATATATAGCTATGGCACCTCAGCCACTTTCCCGACCCTTAGCTACCAAGCTACTAATTATTTTGTCGATGTTGCCTTTAGTGCTTCGATTGCTACCCCTACACCTGCTCCGACGGTCGTGCCGACTCCCGCGCCAACACCCACTCCGACGCCTGTACCAACACCGCTTCCTTCCTGCACCAAGTCTGGCGATGCTAACTGTGATGGTCGCGTAAACTCGCTCGACCTCCAAGCTGTACTTTCGAATTACGGCAAGCGCACAACCATTCGTGGATCGGGCGATCTAACTGGTGATGGGGTAGTCAACGTATTCGACCTCTCGCAGGTTTTACGGAACTGGGGCAAATAACCCCGCCTATGCGGGGTTATTTGTATGACCACTCGCAAAGCTCTATTTATAACTTTGGTAGCCTTAGGCACGCTACTTCTAAGACAGTGGCCAATAGCTAAATCTCCATCTGCAGCGTCCGTTGACCTCGCCCCAACAAAAGCATAAGCTGTATTTATATGAAAACTAATTCCAAATACATCCGGGGCGGCAAAATCGCAAAGCCAGCGCTCATGAGCCGCGCCCCATTCCAGCAACCGACGGTTATAGCCGCAGGCCTCATGGCCTCGGTAATCGGTATTTTTGTGATACTACGGATATTTGCTGCCACAAATACTTATTACGCGAGCCCGAGTGGAAGTGGCAGTACCTGCACCAGTTCCGCACCATGTGACTTTTTGACAGCCTTGGACCAAGTTTTTGCCGGCGGCGGCGAAATGGTTGCCAAAGATGGGACTTACAGTTTCAGCAACTATCTCTATGGCGTGAACAATAGCGTTACAAATTCAGTCACCATACGCTCAGAAACCAAGTACGGAGCGAAATTAATTTTTGCAGGTGCGGCGGCCGGCAATTTTGCGACCTACTTTTTCGGCAACAACATTACCATGAAAGATTTTGACGTCAGCGGGTCGGTGCTAGCCGGCGGGATCAATATGGAGAATGGCAGCGGATCGATTATTGGTAATCGGGTGCATGATATTTCGACAGGCGTTTGCAGCCAGACAGGCGGTATCGAGGTGGGCAAGCGAGTTAATGCAAACGGGCCAAACCCAAATGCGGCTCCCGGGCCATACCTGATCGATAGCAACGTGGTCTACAATATTGGTGACGCCAGCATGACCAGCTGCAACACGCTACAAGGTATTTACACCAGCGTTGAAGATGCCCTCGTCCAAAACAATGTAATATCGAATGTTGCATCCTACTGCCTGCATTCCTGGCACGATACGGCCACAGTGAATTATCGAAATAATAGCATCGACCACTGTGGTTCGGGTGGCATTTTGGTCGGCAGTGGTGACGTCGTGGTGAGCCAGCACATCGTCCGGGGTCGGATCGATAATAATACTGTTCGCGACAGCGCTTACTGTATTCGCGAATACGCTGGCGAGATTGGCGCTATTACCTATCATAATAACAACTGCTACAATAACTCGCTAAATACCCCAGAAATGTTGGCCCGCAACAGAGATGGTGCGATTAATTACCAGGTAGGGCTGACGCAGGTCAATCCGGGCTATATGAACTATCCCAGCGGCCTAGACCCGCTAGCAAATGGCGGCAACTATGCGCTCGCTGCTGGTAGCGGTCTGATCAACGCTGGCTACAACGGTAATGCGCCCACGAGCGACATAATGGGCGGGGCTCGACCGAACGGGGCTACAGTAGATGTTGGTGCATACGAATATGGCTCGACTAGTACGAGCACCACACCAACCCCAGCAGCTACTGCCTCGCCAGCTCCGACTCCAACCCCCAATCAGCAGGCTCAGGCGGCATTCAAGTTGCACTCAGTACCTGGCAGAATTGAAGCCGAGGATTTCGATATTGGTGGCGAAGGAGTCGCATATCACGATGCCGACCCTACACAGACTGGCAATAATACCAGCTACCGGGCTGGCGAGGGAGTGGGTATTAGCGATGAGACCGCTGGTACCGATAATGGTAGCCGTGTTGTTGGACGGATCCGGGCCGGCGAGTGGACAGAGTACACTGTGAATATGCCTTCAACTGATGCTAGCTATAGCTTCACCATGCGGCTAGCCAATCCAACGGCTGGCGGCGTTATCAAACTGCAAATAGGCGACGGTGGGCTGCTCGACCTGGCCTCGATCATTGTGCCGAATACCGGCGCTTGGGAGACATTTCAGACGACTACCCCGGTCGTGGTTAGCTTACCCGCTGGGCAGCATATAGTCCATCTATTATATTTGACCGAAGCGGCTGGCGGGGGAGTGGCCGATGTAAACTGGTTTGAGTTTACTTCAACGAATCAACCAACCCCTACGCCGTCCCCGACGGCCACCCCAGCGCCGAGTATCACTCCAAAGCCGACTCCCACGCCGACCCCACTCACTACAACTAAGCCAACAGCGACGCCCGTGCCTACAGCTGTTCCAACTCCAACTCCCACGCCCACCTGCACCAAACTAGGTGACGTAAACTGTGATGGCAAAGTAAACAATGGTGACCTAAACACCGTTCTCCATAACTATGGTAAGAGTGTAACTACCCGTGCCCAGGGTGACCTTACTGGTGATGGTGTGGTTAACATCTTCGACCTTTCTCAGGTGTTACAGAACTGGGGTCGGTAACGTGTATAGACACGTTACCGATAGCCTCTAATCCTCCCGCATAGGCACATTACCGTACGGACAATACTATTTCGCGTCGAATCGATTGCTTGAAAGAACACCAGGCTATATCCTGGCTAGGTTATGTTATTTCTCACTGCATACAGAGCGATACTGGCCGCAATCGCAACATTGAGTGAAGCTTTCGTGCCGTACATCGGTATTTCGAGGATCTCGGATAGCTTATCGCACTGGCCCTGGCTCAAGCCTTCGGTCTCGCTACCGACAAAGAGGGCAGTAGGAGACGTAAAGCGAGCGGTAAACAGCTCTATAGACTTTTGCCGGTTGCATTCAACGGCGAAACACTGATAGCCACCCAGGGATAGGTAGCTGAGTGCAGCATCAAAGCACTCAAAGTAGCGAAAAGGCACGGTTTTTTCGGCTCCAAGCGCGCATTTAGCAATCTCGCGTTCATGTCTTGCAACAACGTGGCCTGCCCGCGGGTCTTTAGGAACTTCCGGGTGGGGCGTGATACCGACTAGCAGGAGTTCGCTAACCACGCAGGCGTCGGCAGTTCGCCATATTGTCCCAACATTGTGGGCGCTGCGCACATCGACAAGGACCAGGGCAATTTTTTGGTGGGGGAGTCGGTACATACAGACAGTCTAGCCCGAAGCTATCAAATTAAGAAACTTTATAGTTGTTGCAAATTACGCTTATGCTATATATGATTATGCTAATGATTAAGAGCCGATTGTGAGCATTATGAAAAAACACCTTGGATACCGCATATTTTTTGTTGCTTCGACCCTGAGTGCGCTATTATTATCAACTGTTGCCCAGGCTGCTACAAATACCATGGCGTTGTCGCCGGCCTCAAGAAGCATGCAGATAAATACACTCACAAGTTTTAATGTCATAGGTAATAGCACAGACACTATCCAGGCTTATGAGGTGAATGTTACTTTTGACCCGACCAAGTTACAATACCAAGCCTCAACAACTGGTGATGGCCCCTGTAGTTCTAGCTTCTTCCCGTCAGTTGAAACCGTTACCAGTGGGTATGTGGACTTCGCCTGCGTCGCCCTGCCTGGTTTTACAGGCCAGCAAACTGTCGCCACGCTGACCTTCAAGGCGCTGGTCGGAAGCGGTTCAACTCCTATCTCCTGGGGCCCAGATACCCACATGTCCACTTCGACCACGGCCGATGTCAAGACTGGTATCGCTGGCGCAACTGTCAGCTTCACGCCAGTGCCAACACCAACCCCCACCCCACCACCCCCAACGCCTACCCCCAAACCGACAGCTACTCCAAAGCCAACAGCGACACCGGTGCCTACCCCCGTGCCAACCGCCACCCCTAAGCCGGGAACTACTCTAACGCCAGGACCAGCCTCAACTGCTACGCCGTCGCCCAAACCCGTCACACCAGCTCCTGCAACTGCCACGCCAAAGCCAGCGGCAACCACACCTACCGAAACACCTTTAGTCACTCCGCCAAAACCCCAAATCACCACCTTAGTGGCCATCAAGGTCAAAGACCCGAAAGGTCAGCCCGTTGAAGGCGCCACCGTCACTCTCGGTGACAAAAAAGCTACTACAGATGCCACAGGTGTAGCCGGATTCATAGGTATCGTGCCAGGCAAATACAATGTGAAGATTACCAGCGCTAAGCTCGGGTCAATTTCAAAGAGCGTGACCGTACTGGCAAATGACCAAAGCGATGTTCAGACCTTCAATATGGTACTCGGTGAATCCTCGACAACTATCTGGCTCTATTGGACACTCGGCGCACTGGGATTGATGATTATCTTAACCGGTATCGTGCTGGCCATCCGCCGACGCTCTCAGTCAACTCGCCTCGTCGATGTACCAGGTATGACTGCTAGCCACCTAATAAACAGCGCCAACGACGCTCCAATGGTCATTAACCTGCCACAGCCAGCCGCACCAGCTCCAACACCGCCCCCGGTCACGCCAACCCCAACTCCTACCCAAGTCATGCCGACTACTCCCGTGACACCTGAGCCTATCGTGATAAAGCCCGTGACTCCAGCCGATCCGGCCACGAAGCCAGCCACCGATTCACAAACCAACGACTCGTCCACACCGCCCACGGCCTAGCTAGCAGCATTATAACTATTGACATGTAAAGGTACTTATGCTACTATACGTGGCATCTCTGGTGGGCAGTGATTTCGAACAAAAAATGCTCATATAAGCATGAGCTTTTTGGTTGATTTGCTAATGAGACTACTTATGCTTTCGAGCATACTTAGCATAGATCATAATGTAATTCGAAGGACAGTATCATGGCTGGAACAAAGAACGGCGGTATCAAAGCTGCTATCACAAACAAGCAACGTTATGGTATGAATTTCTACGAAAATATTGGCCGTGCTGGTGGTACTAAAAGCCGCAACGGTGGTTTTGCAAAAAACCGCGCCCTGGCTGTAGAAGCTGGTCGCCGTGGTGGTTTGGCCTCACGCCGCCGCAAAGCCGAGCAAGCTGAAACTCAGCAAGCTGCTTAATTTTCGTTAGATTTCATCTCTAACCTCAAAAAATCCCGCCTAGGCGGGATTTTTTGTGTTGATAATGGCAGATGGGGTCTCCTGGGGAGGAGATGGTTGCACAGATTGGACGGTCGGCAAAGATATGGCTACTTTTTGCCAATAAAACGTATTAAGTTGTGCACGCCTTTTTCGTTGTCTTTGTAACTTTCACCGGAGTTATCAAGCAGAATACTATCAAAATCCGAGGTGAGTGTAGCTAGCGAAGTAGTATCAAAGAAGCGCTTGGTTTTGCCGTCTGCTTGGTAGCAATCGGCCTCGAGCATTACACCTTTGCCAAACTCGGGATCTTGTTTCGAGTTAACTAGAGTCGCTAGCAGGCCGCCTTCTTTGAGTACGCGCTTGATCTCATCAAAAATCTCGGTAGTTGCCTGGTAACTGAAATAGTGTAGCGATAAGTGCGCATAAACTACATCAAAACTGGAGCTAGGGAAGGGGAATGGTTGGCGCAAGTCGAGTGGCTGGTATGAGATGGTTTCGGTAATAGTCTTATCAGTTCTCGAGCTTGCTATGTCGAGGGCGCTTTGCTCTATATCGGTAGAGGTTACTTGATATCCAAGCTCGGCGAAGTAGCGACTATCTTGACCTTGGCCGGCGCCGAGCTCTAATATGGAGCCCGTTTTGGGAAAGTGAGGCACAACGGTCTCAGCAAAAATAGACGGCTTATATAGCCAATTCTCGCCTTTATATTTGTCATGTAGGGCAGCCCAAACATTAGTCATAGGTGTTTCAGCGATTAAGTGATTAACTTGGACGGGCCAAGGCACTATTGTAGCGGCTGATGATGGTGCGGTGGACGCGGCGGTCTTTGCGCCAGTTTACTGCCCATTTGGCGCCGCAGGCGAAGCAGGCGTAGGCGTCGCGGCCGGATTGCAGAGAGAAATTATTGCAATCAGGGCAAGTGGCACGCTTGGAGAGCCAGGTGTCGTAAGTGGATATGCAGTCGGCAATATGCTCTTCGTCGACCTCCAGGCCATAGCCGGGGGCTAGTTCGCGGACCACGTCCCAGGCCTCCATCTCCATACTTAAAAGCTCCATGTCGTACTTGTACATGGTGTGGCCTAGTCGGGCGTGGCCAAGCTCATGGAGAAGCGCAATCCGACCGTTCTCTTCAGTGATTCGGTCGATGTCATAGGTGATAGTTTTGGAAGCAGGGGACCACATGAAGTATCCGCCACTCACAAAATTCTGATCTGGAAAATGCTCCAGAAACTCCACACACCCTCCGAGTTATTCGTTACAAGTAAGTATAAGGTTTTTTACTATCGGTAGCCAGCATAAGCAGTTTGGTTAGAGCTTCTCAGCCAGTATTATGGCGCCGATGACCGTGGCGGTTTCTAGGTTTTTTGCCGGCAGGATAGGGGGTAGTTTGTAGAGTGGGTGTTGGGTCAATAAGTTCTTTTGGAGCAGTAGGCCGAAGCGGTCATAGTGAGTACTCACGCCACCGCCCAGTATCACTAAATCTGGAGAGATCATGTCTACCAAGCTAACGATGCCGGCGGCCATATCCCGAGTAATCTCATCCCAGATCTTAGGTTCGAATATCTCATATGCTTCCATGCCAAAACGCCGCTTGATGGCCCGCCCACTTACCAAAGCCTCAAAATGCCCACGACCACCGCAGCTGCAGAGTGGACCGTCGCGATCAATAACAATATGGCCACCTTCGATATTGTGGGCGCCATGTTCGATCTTGCCATCAACTACCAGCCCCGTGCCAATACCAGTGCTGATGGTGATGTAGAGCACCCGCTTAAAGCCGCGGCCATTGCCTTCCAGAACTTCTGCTAGGGCGGCGGCGCTAGCATCATGTTCGAGGCTGACGTGGGCCTTCTTGAAATGCGACTCAAGCCTATGCTTAATGTCGAAATTCCGCCATGGAATGTTTGGGGCGTGGAGCATGATGCCATTTTCGAAGTCCAGCGCGCCTGGTGCTACTACAGCGATGCTTTCGACCTTTTCGGTGCCAGCGATGGCTTCAACGAGACGGGTAATTGCTGTCAGCCCGTCGGCACTATCGGCTGGGGTGGCAAGCTTGTCGGTCACCAGTAACTCGCCGCCTGGCCGCCGGGTAGCGGCTATTATCTTTGTCCCACCAATATCGACGCCAATCTTCATAGCTTAAGAATAATCCTTATTGGCCAGTCGGTAAAGCTTGGGGCATACATACTCCAAGCAGCTTTCGGCACACTCCTTACGCTTAAGAAATTGACAATATTTATTATTTGTGTTAATATCTAACATTACTCATTTCGGGAGTCGATCATAGCTGTTGACGGGTAGAATTGGGGCTTTCAAAGTTTGTCATATGAGTGCTCACCTCCTCGTATGCCATGTACCTTCAAAAGCCCCAAATTCTGCGCATCAGCCAGAACGTACCTACAAGTAAAAACCCTTTGTTGCTGGAGATTCGGCCCGTCCGGTGTCCACTCTTCGGCAACAAAGGGTTTTTAATTTTACAAAAAATACTATCAGATCTGGCTAAGGTATTGTAATCTGAGCCGCTAGTTGCTATAACTAAGATCTAGCGGTGACTAATGGGAGTAGTAGGGGACATGCGGCAAACGATAAAGACTATTATCGGCGTACTGGTGATCGGCCTGATCGTGGTAGCGACATTTTTATATGGTAATAAGCAACGCCAGGATCAGCTGCGTCGTGATAGTGAGGCCAAATCGAAGGCTCAACAAACGGCTAGCGCAACCGTGACACCGACACCCCAGCTAACCACTTCTTCAACCGACCAAGCTCCAGGTGGAGCAACGGCACCGGTCCCCAAGCCTACTGGCTCAGATCTGCAATACAGTACCACTACAATCGCCGCCGCCGCCACCGATGCTGCCGCCAAGGCACCAACCACCATCCCCGACACTGGTGCGGCCGACCTCAGCCTGGCCCCTTTTACCGCGCTGCTGATGCTTGCTATGGCTTACTCCCTCAAAACCAGCAAATCTCGCCTGCGCCAAGCCGCGCTGCGCGCTTTTTAGTCAACCACGACCAAGACTAAGCCCACTACTTTACAGAAGCCCGTTTTCAGGGTAGAATTGTCATACATCACTCCTAGGAGTGAAATCTTTTTGAAGGGAGCATTTCTAGAAAAAATGCCAAGTAAAGTAACGAACGAAGAAAACATGACCATGGAGGAACTGCTGGCGACCCAAACAGGTTTTGGTGTAGCTATTGGTGACGTCGTAGAGGGCGTAGTAATCGCCGCCGAGAAGCACGAAGTCTGGCTGGACCTCGGAGCACGAGGAACCGGCCTAGTTATTGGCCGCGAGATCGAGCAAGTCCAGGATATCAAGCCTGGTGACACCATTAGTGCCAGCGTGCTCGAGCCAGAATCAGACGAGGGATACGCTATCCTCAGCCTTAAGAAAGTGGCCAAAGAAAAAGGTTGGGAACTGCTCGAAGAGCGCTTCAAATCTGGTGAAGTCTTTGCTGTCACTGCCTTTGATGCCAATAAGGGTGGTCTACTGGTTGAAATCGAAGGTGTACGCGGCTTCCTGCCCGTATCCCAGCTTTCAGCCGAGAATTACCCGCGCGTTTCCGGCGCCGACAAGGATGAAATCCTTCATCGCCTGACCGCATTGGTGAGTAAGCCTCTGCAAGTCCGCGTACTCGACCTCAACCGCCGTGACAATAAGCTGATCGTTAGTGAGAAAGCTGCCCGCCGTGAAGACACCGAAGGCAAAGTTGCCAAGATGAAAGTCGGCGAAGTAGTCAAGGGCCGTGTTACTGGCGTTGTCGATTTCGGAATCTTTGTAAATGTTGACGGCGTCGAAGGCCTCGTCCACATTTCAGAAATCGCTTGGGACCGAGTCGATAGCCCTGCTAAATACGTCAAAGTCGGCGAAAGTATTGAAGCCAAGATTATTTCGATCGACCGCGACAAATTGTCACTTTCGATGAAGCAACTCAAAAGCGATCCATGGCTCCAAGAAATCTCCAAATTCAAGGTTGGCGATAAGGTCGACGGCAAGATTACCCGCATTACGCCATTTGGTGCTTTTGTGCAGGTTACGCCAGTCATCGAAGCCCTAGTGCATATTTCTGAACTTTCCGACGACCACGTCGATGATCCCAATAAGCTGGTCAAGCTAGGTGAGGCCAAAGAGTTCAAGATCATTGCCATCGATGCCGAAGCCCACAAGCTAAGCCTCAGCCTCAAAAGCGGCGAGCGTAAGGCCAAGAAGCCAGCTACTGCCGCAAGCAAAGAGACCAAGGAAGAAGCAGCTTCCGACGACAAGAAAGCAGCTTAATGCCACTGCGGACCTGCAAGGTATGCCGCACTAAGCGGCCACAAGCAGAACTGGTCCGCTGGACGAAGCCCGAAACGTCCTCCGCCCTGGTGCCCGACATGAGTCGGCACCGGGTCGGCCGAGGGTTTTATAGCTGCCCGGGGCTATGTAGCGACAAACTTAACAACAACGGTGCAAAGAAGCGAGGGCCACGATGAGCGAACAAGCAAAATCCAATGAAATTATTATCCCAGCGGTCATAGCGGTCGGGGATTTTGCTACTGCGCTTGGCGTACCAGTCACCAAGGTTATTGGTGAGTTGATGAAGAATGGCGTTATGGCCACTATCAATGAGCAAATCGACTTCGATACGGCGGCCATTATTGGTTCCGATCTGGGCTTTGAGATATCCGCCGAAGCAGCTCCCGAAGCTGAAATGCGCATCAAAGACCGCCCTAAGCTGGCTGAGGGCGAGGGCGAACTGCGCCCACCAATCGTCGCTGTTATGGGCCATGTCGACCACGGCAAGACCTCGCTGCTTGATGCTATCCGTTCCACGCACGTTGCTGCTGGGGAAGCAGGCGGCATTACCCAGCACATTGGCGCCTATCAGGTTAAGCGCAATGACCGTTGGATCACCTTCCTAGACACACCTGGTCATGAGGCTTTTTCGGCAATCCGTGCCCACGGCGCCCGCATGACCGATGTGGCAATTATTGTTGTGGCGGCCGACGATGGCGTCAAGCCACAGACCAAGGAAGCCATCAAACACGCTGCCGATGCCGGTGTGCAGATTGTTATTGCTATCAATAAGATCGACAAACCAGGTGCCGACGCCAACCGCGTCCGCACCGAGCTGAGCGAACTGGGCATTATGTCCGAGGAGTGGGGTGGCACAACGGTGATGGTCGAGGTTTCGGCCAAGACTGGCGACAATATTGATAAGCTGCTCGACCTGGTGCTACTGGTGGCCGATCTCCAGGATCTGCGAGCCCAAAAAGAAATTATGAGTGAAGGCTTTGTCGTTGAATCGCATTTAGACGCCGGCCGCGGCCCAGTGGCTACGCTGCTGGTTATGAACGGTACACTGAGCGTTGGCGACTATATTGTTTGTGCCGGCGCGTACGCCAAAATCCGCAGTCTCGACGACTACCGGGGCAAGCGCATTAAGTCGGCCGACCCAGGCATGCCGGTCGTTGTATCAGGCTTCAAGTCGGTACCAACATTTGGCGACCAATTCCGTGAAACGCCGGACGAAAAATCGGCTCGCGACCTGGTGGTGGCTTCCCAGCGGGCAGACTCTATTAAGAGTATGGTTCGCGTCAAGAAGATAGGCCTCGATGAACTGACTGGCGCCATTACGGCTGGCCAGGTCAAAGAACTCAACGTCATTGTCAAAACCGATGTTGGTGGTTCACTCGAATCGCTGACCGAAAGTCTGAATGTTTTGCAAAACAGCGAAGTTGCTATCAAGATTGTTCATTCCGGTGTCGGCGACGTCAGCGAGTCGGATGTGAGTATGGCCAAGGCCTCGGGCGCTCTGGTACTGGGCTTCAATGTTGGTATTGGCTCGGCCGTCAAGCAGCTCGCCAACCGCGAAGGCGTCAAAGTCCAGCTCTACAAGGTCATCTATGAACTGCTCGATGACATGCGCGACGTTCTGAGCCAAATGTTGCCGCCGGAGATTATTGAGACTACCGTAGCCACACTCAAGGTGCTCGGCGTCTTCAAAACTACCAAAACTGCCACAGTCTGTGGCGGCGAAGTGACCGAAGGTAAGGTTACACCGAAAATGAACCTCAAAATACGCCGCTCCAAAGAAATTATTGGCAACGGCAAGCTCGACAATCTCCAAAAAGAAAAGCAAGAAGCTCGTGAAGTCTTCGCTGGTGAACAGTGCGGTATGAGTGTGTCCACAGCGACGCCAATCCTAGTCGGCGACGTACTAGAATTCTTTACTACCGAATCTCGGGCCAGGACCCTGTAATGTCTTCCCAGCGTGTTGCGAAGGTTGAAAGCCTCATTCGCCAAGTCGTGGCCACGGGACTGTGGACTGAGCTTGATAAAGACGGCGCCCAAGTAACTGTCACCAATGTCGATGCTTCACCCGACCTTCGCAACGCCAGCGTGTATGTCGGTATATTGGGTGATGAGGCTCAGGGCAAACGGATATTTGACCGAATCGAAGGTATTAAACCTATGATTCAGGCTCGACTGGCCAAAAGCATGTCCATGAAATACGTGCCGCGCATTCATTTTCGCCACGACACCGGTGGGGCTTACTCTGCCGAAATTGGCCATATCTTAGATACGCTCAAGCAATAATACCGCTTATGCCTCTGTGGTATGATAATGCTATGAACCAAGCGAGTCTTTAACGTGGCCGAAACAGCGAGTAAACCAGAAGCAGCCAGTTTTTCAGGGGCGGATTTTTACGCCGGGCTAGAGCCTGGTGGTTACGTGGGCGACAAGCCGGTAGGCCTAGGTGAAACCCCGGCCGAATATACCCTCGTAACCCCTAAGGGTGAAAGTGTTAAAGTCACCGATAAGCGTGGCCAGTGGCAGGCCGACGCTTTGCTCGGCGAGCTATCACGTGGCGAACTCGTTCAGAGATTAAACCATCATGAATCGCTGCAAGCTGACTTGCCGGATGTGGCCTATACCCACCCGGAGCGAAGGTCCGCCACCGAAAACACTACCGTCGCCGAACAGCGACTGCTTGAGGACAACCTAGTCCAAGCGCTGTCTGAGTATATGGCCGCCCACCCCGACTTTGCTAAAGCTACCGAGGCTACTCACGCTGCCACCGAAGCGCTCAAGAAAGAGCAACTGGACAGAAACCCAACGGTTACGCCAAAAAAGGAGATATTTGGACTCAAGATTGTTGATACGGCCGACGATCCTGGCCTGGATAAGACCCATATGCAGATGGTCGTTTCCAAGGAATTAGCCGACCCAATGAGCCTTTATTTGATTATTCGCAACGAGGGTGCCGATAAGCTTTCGGCCGACACACTGGCGCGAATGGCCGACTATTTCTATCTTGAACGTCAGTCTGGATCTGGGGTGAGCGCCGGTATCGAAAAGTTGCAATTGCAAATACTTGAAGGCTTCGAAAAGCTACCGCCTGAGGGGCGTGAGTTGCTTATGGCTGACTATCTGAAAGCTGGCACAGTGATCAAGGATCACGATACCGGTCAACTCGTAGCCAAGGACGCGCTTGGCCAGGCCGTTCTCATGCATCTGGAGCGAGCCAATTTACGCGAGCGCCAGCAGCAGGAGCGGGTTGAGCAAGTGGCTTCAGGCCGAGAGCAAGCCGAAAAAGTCGACCGCTTCCATAAAATTGCTTTGGCCAAAAATAGGCATGAATTACACGCTTTGATCAAGTATTTTGAGGATAAAGGTGACCTGGAAATTGTTCCCGACGACGAATGGCCGGGTATTGACGCCAGTAGCGACACGGGACGGCAGGTATTGGGTGAAGTTTTGCGACGTGATATGGAAATAGTTGGGTTCGACCAGGCTAAGGTGGAAAAAGAGCTAGCCGGGCTAAAGACCCTCAAGGAAGTCGAGGCTTATAAGGCAGAATTGCTGGCCGGGCGCCATGTTGACCCGACGGCCTCAGAAAAGGAGCAGGCACAGGCCGCGGCGGTGAAAGATCACCTGAGAAGTCCGGCTGCAAAAGCGGCGCTCAAAAGCTATTTGGCCCCAGAGATTGAGCATCGCCGTAATGAGATTGTTATCGCCCCCCAATTCCGCAAGCTTGTGACCAGATCGGATGTCGCACGGGTGTTATATGAGCAGTATGAGCCAAGTAAGGTGGTGGAAATCGACGCTCAGACTGGCCAACTGGTGCCCAATAATGGTGTCGGCAAGATTGCTCTAGAAATGGCCGCCCGGGCAGAGACACGGATTGATAAAAAACAGGCTGAGTCTGGTCAGCCACCAGAATTTGACGCGGCCGCTGACGCCTACTGGCGAGGAGAGATTGCCGGTGCTAAGACTAGTGATCAGCTACTTTCGATACTCGCAGCCTTGAGTCGTGCCGGCTTAGTCGAGCCTGGCGCGAGCCAAAGCTGGCCGCCCACCAAGGATAGTATCGATAATCCCGATGGCAGCGATGGTCTGAGTTTAAATCTTGGCCGGGCTGCCCGCGCTATAGTTGGCTTTGACCACGCCGTTATTCAGCGGGAGCTACGTGATCAGCTAAAAACTGCCTATAATCAACCAGTTCGCGCCGGTGCAAGGAATCCAGACCGGATTATGGCCAGGGCAAATGAGTTGATTGCCGAAAAGACTGGTGCCGATAAGGTCATCTATGCTGCTATGGTAGAACCCTTAGCTTTTATTACCGCCCGCCACGAAGTCGACCAGCAATTTAGCAATGTGAAGACATCAGTCCATATGGAAGGGATTATGCGATCCGAAGCTAAATCTGGGAATGTGAGACAAGATGGTGACAGCTGGGTGCCATTAACCAAATTTGGCCAGGTTTTAGTGCAATCATATCGCATGCGTCATGTTCGCCCTTTTGATGATGACGCCGAAAGGCAAGCTGCCTCCAACGCCGAAGCTGTCGAGAGAGGGCGGGTGATAGTTGAGGGTAGGCGTGAAGCGGCCGCCGTTGCAGACGCGCAAGCTATTGAACGCGGTAAAGAGATTGTCGGGGAAAGGCGCGAAGCAGCGGAAGCCGCACGGGCAACCGCCATCCCGCCCGCGCCAGCAAGCTAGCTATTTATTGGCCTGAATTCCAGCTAAAAAGGCGGCTACTGGCATATCCTGGCGCCCGGCGGGCTTGAGTCGCACAATTTCTAAAATGCCGTCACCGGTGACCATAAAGAGCATTTGGCCGTTGATAATCGGCTCGCCCGGGGTGCCTTTGAGTTGTTCTGGGCTAACGCGGCTAGCGGTGATGATAACATCGCGGCCGAAGACGGTGGTGCGGCTGCCTGGCCAGCTGAGGTAGGCACGGACTTCGCGCTCCAGACGTGCGGCAGGCTTTGTCCAATCCAGAATGCCGGCACTTTTAGGGATGATACCAACGTGACTGACGAGTTTAAGGTCTTGGATCTTGGGCTTGAGTTCTTGAATAAGTATTTTGTTCAATATATCTGATAATAGCTGAGTACCAAGCATACTCAAGGTCTCAAATAGCTCTGGCTTGGTACTGTTTTCTGAGATAGGAAGCGAGCTTTGGGCGTATACTGGACCGCTGTCTAAGCCAGCTTCGATACGCATTAAGCTGACGCCAGTTTCGCTATCGCCGGCTAATATGGCGGCCTCAATCGGCGAGGCGCCACGGTATTTTGGCAAAAGCGAGGCATGGATATTGACCAGGCCGAGAGGAAAAAGATCGATAATTGCTTGAGGAATAATCTTGCCGTAGGACACAACTACGCCGGCATCGGGCTTGAGCGCTTCGATAGCCTCTGTGATTCCCGACAGCTTAGTTGGCTGCAAAACATCAATATGATGCTGCTCGGCCAGTATTTTTACCGCCGGTGGGGTGAGTTGATGATGGCGGCCGATGGCGGCATCCGGTTTGGTAATAACGGCAACCAGATTATAGCCTTGGTCGATGAGCATTCGGAGGGGCGCCAAACTGAACTCGGATGTGCCGAAATAGATGAGCCTTTTAGTCTTCACGCTAGCTTCTTTTTGTCGCTGGCCGTCAGAGGGATGAACTCTCCATCACTGTCCAGGTGGAAGAGCTTGTTCTTATCTGAGATACGGTCTAGAAAGATTAGGCCATTGGTGTGGTCGATTTCATGTTGGAATACTCGGGCCAGAAAGCCTTCCACGGTCAGACGCACCTCCTTGCCATCGAGATTCAGGGCTTTCACTTTTACCCGCTCGTAGCGGCTGACGTTGCCGTAGATATTGAGCACACTGAGGCAACCCTCGGTATCCTCGACCAGCTTACCCTCGGCCTTTACTATCTCGGGATTGATGAAAACGGCAAAACTCCTGTCGGCTTTATCTTCAAAATCATTGCGAATGACGATGAGGCGTTGCATACTGGCGATTTGTACAGCAGCTAGTGCAGCCCCAAACTCGTGTTTGCGGCTATCTTCCCAGTCTAGGGTGGCGCGGATCATTTCCTCGGCCAGGGCGCGGGTCGACTCATCGACAATAGCAACACGCTTAGATTTCTGGTGCAGCAGGGGATTGGGGGTAGTTATGATGTCGTCTTTAGTCATAGCACTAGTATCTAGAATCTCGAATCAAGAAGCAAGCCTGGGCTCAATTTGACTTACTCGTGCTTGAGAAAACCCATAATCTATGGCATACTTTGGCGCGTTGGCAGAAAGTTTCTGCTGGTACCCAAGAAAGAGGTGTGTCGTGGATTCCACGGTGAGTCTCGGTAATTTCGGAAAAGATCTCGGGCTAATGCACGAGCTGGTGTTGGCCGGCCGCAAGCTTGGCGTTGGTTCTGATTTCTTTAGCAAATTGGCTCATAATCCGATGCTGTTCAGGCGGGTAATCGAAATGGTTAAGGCGGATACTACCAGCTATTCATCCGAACTCATGGATGTCTCAGAGATCTTCACAGTAATGCCTGATTATCGAGCAAATCTTCAGGCTCAAAGGGCAGCGTGCGACTTCGACACGATCGTGCTGAGAGATAAAAATCAGCATCTTGGCTCAATTTCCCACCCAGTAGAACTGCCGGATGTGGTCGATACCAGGTATATGCGGATCGATAACCCCAAATCGATCGAAAAGATCAATTCGATAATCCGAGAGGCAGGGAAACGGCCGGCAAATATTTGGGAGCTGTTTTCTTTCGCTCGGCTCTACCCAGACATTCAGCGTAGTTTTGTGATAATCGCGCTTGGTACTCCCCTGCGGATCGATTACACGAACTACGGACGCAGTCTTTTTCCCGCAATCGGCGGTGATAGCTCGTGCCGATCACTTAAACTGACCTGGTGGCTGCTGCACATGAGCGAAGAATGCCGCTTTCTAGTCACCGACATCTAGATGATCACTGAGCGCTCCGCTTTGGCGGGGCGCATTTGTTTGCAGTCTAGAGCAAGTTCATCGGGTCTAAATCGACCGCCCAGTCGGTACTGGCGAGCTTACTGGCTTCGACGAGGGAAGCGCGTGAGCTGGATTTGAGGATTATTTGGCGATAGGACTTGCCGCGCAGTTGGTCGCGGAAGGCTGGGGCTGGGCCGATTATTTCGATACCCTTAATTTTCAGCAACTTTGCAGCGAGGTCTTTGGCTAATTGGTCGGCCTTATCTGGGCTTGTATGGTGAATTGTAAGTTTGCACAAATATTTGAAGGGCGGGTAGTGGAGCAATTTGCGCTGTTCGATTTCGTATTTGTAGAAGCCCCAAAAATCGTGTTTAGCAGCCAGCGTTATGGCCGGATGCTCAGGGGTATAGGTCTGGACTATGACTTGTCCGGCCCGGTCGCCACGACCAGCGCGGCCGCTGACTTGGGATACGAGTTGGAAGGTCCGTTCGCTGGCACTGTAGTCGGGAATGTGCAGCATGGTGTCGGCCGAGACGACGCCCACCAAGTCGACGGCGGCCAGGTCGAGGCCTTTGGCGATCATCTGGGTGCCAATGAGGATATCGACCTTGCCTGCGGCGAGCCCAGCGTAGGTCGCGGCTAAGTGTTCATCGTCGGCGCTGTCTTTATCCAGCCGGGCGAGCCTAGCACGGGGGAATAGTTTGGCGACTTCGGCTTCGATGCGCTTAGTGCCACCACCGAGGAAGCGCATATTGTGGGCTTCACAATCCGGGCAAATGGCCGGCGGGCTTTGGCGTTTGTTGCAGTAGTGGCAGATGAGTAATAGGCTGTCGGCGTGGAAGGTGTAGGGGATGCCACAATCGGGGCACAGGTTGACCCAGCCACAATCGCCGCAGATCTGGCTACTGGCACTGCCGCGGCGATTAATATAGAGCAGGCTTTGGCGGCCGTTTTGGAGGGTGGTGGCCAGGGCGTCGATAAGTGGGCCTGATAGGAAGGGATTGCGTTTGAGTAGCTCGCGGTCGCGCAAGTCGACGATGGTTGTTTCTGGCAGGGGCTGGTTGTTGGCCCTAGCGGTGAGCTTCACGAGAGTCAGACGGCCTTGCTCGGCTAGGTAAGTCTCGAACAGTCCAGGGGTGGCCGACCCGAGCACTAGTTTTGCCTTGGTGAATCCGGCCAAGGCGGCGGCGGCAACGATCGCCGAATACCTGGGGTTTTGTTCCTGCTTGTAACTCGATTCGTGGCACTCATCGATGATGATCAGGCCGGGCTTGGCGACAGGCAAAAAGAGGGCTGAGCGGGGACCGATGACAATTCCAGGATCGAGATTGGTAAAAACCTTGTTCCATATATCGGCCCGCTCGGCTTCTGTTTGGCGCGAGTGGGTGCTCAACACTTTGCCCGGGAAGCGCTCTTCGAAAAGTTTGATGATCTGGGGGGTGAGGGCAATTTCAGGCACAAGTACTATTACACTCTGGCCGCCAGCTAACGTCCGCTCGGCTAACTCCATATAAACCCGGGTCTTGCCTGAGCCAGTAATCCCTTGTAGCAGGCAGCCTTTGTTGCTGGCTTCAATCAACTTGATGGCCGCTAACTGTTCGGCATTAAGCGGGGGATAGGTTGGTGGTTTTGGTGACCCTAAAACTTTGGCTTCCGGTCGCGCGCGGCGCTTTTTGACGATCCCGGAAGGTAAGATAGTCTGCCAAACTGAGGAGATTGAGGCCGAGTAATAGTTTGCCAGCCAATCGGCAAAACTTAGTAAGTGGGCAGGCAAGGCTTGGTCGAGAATCACTTTGCTGAGCGGCCGGGTGGTAAAGCTGGGTTTGGTGGTGGTGCGGCGGATAACACCGACGCTAGCTCGGCGGCCGAGCGGCATGGAGACTATTTGGCCCGCTTTCATTCCTGCTGGCCCAGCATAGGTAAAGACGCCTTTGCCCCCACCAGTGAAGCTAATAGGCTCAATTTCGTAATAATGCTGTGACTCTTCGCTCATATCTTTATTATACTCTGTTAGACAATTGACTCAGACCAAATGTCAGGCTATTATCAGATAAGTTTATGAGTACACGAGTTAAGTTTTATCTGATAATGGTTCTAGCGGTCGTTGTGGCCGTTTTCGCGTATCCCCGCGAAGACCTCATACTCAAAAAAATCGGTATCAAGAATACTAAGCTCAGTGTTAAGCAGGGGCTGGACCTGCAGGGTGGCGCACATTTAGTCTACGAAGCGAACCTCGACAAAATTGCCTCAGGCGATAAGGCCACGGCCATGACCAGCCTGGTTGAAGTCATATTACGCCGTGTTAATCCCGGCGGCACCTCGGAAGTTACAGTGCAGCAAGCTTCCAGCAATAGAGTCATTATTGAGTTACCTGGCGTCAAAGACATTACCGAGGCGGTCAATACCATTGGCAAAACCGCCGAGCTAAGCTTTGTCGAAGTTCCTGCCAACGCTACGACTCCCGACCAATTCATCCCCACTGGCATTACCGGCAAAGACGTTGATCGGGCCGATGTTGACTACGATACCCAGCGCAATGAGCCAATTGTGCGCTTACGGCTGAAGAGTGGTGACGCTACTAAGCGCTTTGCCGATATGACCACTCGTATCAATCAAAATGGTAACCGCTTACTGACCTTGCTCGACCAAGACATCGTCTTTGGGCCAGCTACCGTATCTTCGCCGATCACCGACGGGACTGCCCAACTGCAGGGGAATTTCACTGTAGCTGAAGCCAAGAATATTGCTCAATTGATTAGTGCTGGTGCTCTGCCGGTGCCCGTCTCACTGGTCGAACAGCGGACTGTAGGGCCAACACTCGGTAAGGAATCGATCGCCCGGAGTTTGATCGCTGGGCTGATCGGCCTCTCGATAGTGGCACTCTTCATGCTTATTTACTACCGCCTCGCCGGCTTACTGGCCGTCCTAGCTTTGGTGATGTACACGCTCATAACGTTGGTCATCTATAAAGTGAGCGCCCTGACCCCGTACACTATCGTGCTGACGCTGGCCGGCATAGCAGGTTTCATCCTCAGTATAGGCATGGCCGTAGACGCAAATATTTTGATCTTTGAGCGTATGAAAGAAGAACTGCGGGCCGGTAAGAGCTTCGTGGCCGCAGTCGAGGCAGGGTTTGACCGCGCCTGGTCAAGTATCCGTGACTCCAACGTCTCTACGCTTATCACCTGTTTCATCTTATACAATTTCGGCGCACCAATCATCAAGGGCTTCGCTGTCACGCTTGGTATGGGCGTACTTATCAGTATGTTTACCGCCGTCGTAGTGAGCCGCACATTGCTGCGCCGAGTCATCGGTACCAAGATTGGCCGAGACCTACGCTTCTACGGCATTCGTTTAGAGGAGACCTTATGAGCAAGCAGTTTAATATTATTGGCAAACGCAAAATTTGGTACGCCATTTCACTCGTTATTATTGTTCCGGGCCTGATCTCACTTTTTACCAGTGGCTTGAAGCGGGGGATAGATTTTACCGGCGGCTCGTTAATCGAGCTTGATGGTAAGGCCGATACTAATGGGCTTAGGTCGATAGCTAGCGCCCAGGGCTTTAAAGATATAACAATCTCAAACAGTAGTGACGGTCGCACACTGGTGCGCTACCGCGACGATAAAGACGCGGCCGGGCGTGAAGCCGACCACCAGACCTTCAAGAAAATCGTTGAGGGGCAAGGTCTCACTGAGGTTCGCTTCGATAATGTCGGGCCGAGTGTCAGTCGCGATATTACCCGTAACGCGCTCATCAGCGTGCTACTCGCCTCACTTGCCATTGTTCTCTATGTTGCTCTGGCTTTCCGGAACGTACCGGCGCCTGCGAGCCCCTGGGCCTTTGGTTTCTGCGCTATCATAGCCTTACTACACGACGCGCTACTTTTGATAGGCATATTCTCCTTGCTAGGGAAATACTTCAACGTCGAGATAGATTCACTTTTCGTGACGGCCGTTTTGACAGTCATTGGTTTCTCGGTTCATGATACCATTGTAGTCTTCGACCGTATTCGCGAAAATCTACGTCGCGAACGCAAGGCCTTTGCCGAAATAGTTAACGACAGTATTCTCGAGACACTGGCTCGCTCTATCAATACTTCGCTAACCGTACTCTTCACCTTGCTAGCGCTCTATCTGTTTGGCGGCCAATCTATCAAGCTGTTTGTCCTGGCACTCCTCATCGGCATTGCCTCCGGAACCTATTCCTCGATCTTCAACGCCTCACCACTGCTCGTAACCTGGCAAGGCTTCAAAGACAGGAAGCGCGCTTAGCTATCCTATTCTGTTCTAATGCTTGCCGTTTATATCCGGCCAGGGATATAACATAAGTTTCGAAATAGGTATCGTTTTAATAAATCCTTCTTCTTCTATGACTACGGCAATATCTATACCGGTGTTGAGTGATCTCTCCCAGATTAGCTGCTTACAGATATGGCAATTCGGGCCAGTAATGGCAAGTATGTTAATCTCACCATGTATGCTCGCGTGAGCAAGCGCTGTTGCTTCTGAGTGCATTGTAAGCGTGTAGGTATCAGATATGTATGATATGCCTTCATACATTTTTCCGCTTTCGGCCAGTACGGCCACTCCATATGATCCGGATTTAGGATACGTCTTGGTGCGAGCAGATTCAGCGAGCGCCAGCATTTCTTTTTGTTGACTGCTAGTGATAAGAGGGGAGCGAAGTTTTGTCATGATACTATTGTGATATCACGTCTGGGTAATCTGAAAAACCAGCTGAAATTAGCTGGTTTGTTCTATTTCTGTACTCAACCCCGTCTCGTTCATATGGTCATCAGGTAGTGCTTCAAACTGAGTACTAAAGTTATTCATATCAAGATATTCTTCGAGAAAGCCACATTCCTTGCAAAAAAGCCCGGAATCGGTCGCTATATAGCTATTTTGGTGTTCGTGTTCCATGGTTTTGGTGTCTATCTGCCTCCATGAATAACCATAACAGGAATTTTATTGTTGACAAGCTGTTGTAATCAAAGTAGTATAAAAATTACAACAACAAATACATTATTCTTGATCTAAAAAGATAAAACGTAGTGCAAACAACAATAAAAACAAATACTAATATCTGTCGTTTCGCAGTCAAAATCTCCACTTTGGCTGACGAAAATCATTGTGAGGTACAAGAACAAGCCGGTTTTGATTCTGGGATGGAATCGACCGGCTTTTTTGTGCTGGCAGGGTTAGAGTAGGACATTATGCAATTACTAGAATTTTTTATCACCTCCAAAACCCGCCGCAAGATCATCGGCGTCTACACCAAATACCCAGACTTTAGAATGCATGTTCGAGGGTTAGCCAAGATGATCAAAGAAGATCCGGGCAATGTCCAACGCGAGCTTAAGCGCCTCGAAGAAGTCGGTTTTGTTAAAAGCGATAAGGATGGTAACTCAAAAGTTTACTATGCCAACCAAAAATTCATTCTGTACCGAGAACTTCAAAATATGGTTCTAAAATCGCAAACGAGGAGGCGGTAATGGTCACACGTGTACTTCGCAGCCTGGTCGAGATAATATTGTCAAATGAAGGTAGTCGGAGCTATCGGCCCGGGCAAGTCAAAGGCCTCTACCAGCCTGAACCACCGATGGGCTTTGTCTCACGCCGTGATCCGAACTTCTACCTCCTGAAGCGCCACTCAGCCTAGTTCATGGCTACTTGCGGCAACTGATATACTAGAGGCATGCAGTCGGGAGTGAATAGTTCTAATATTATCGAGCAAATTCTCGCCAAGCGGGGCATCACTGATGCCACCGCCGTCGAGGCTTTTTTGTACCCCGACTATGGGCGCCACAGCCACGACCCTTTCTTATTAAGCGACATGATGGTGGCGGTGAAGCGTATATTGCAAGCGGCCACTCGGCGCGAGCGAGTCGTGATTTACGGCGACTACGATATCGATGGCATCACGGCAAGCGCTGTTTTGATAGAAGGACTAGAGGCCTGGGGGATTGAGGCAACAAGCTATATTCCGGACCGCTTCGAAGAAGGTTATGGGATTAACCAAGCCGCTCTCGAGGCAATTCAGCTGGCCGGCGCCGACTTGGTAATCAGTGTTGACTGCGGCATTACCAGCCTCGGCGAAGCACTGTGGGCAAAGCAGCATGGCCTTGATCTAATTATTACCGACCACCACAGTGTTGGGCCGACCATTCCGGAAGCGCTTGCGGTTATCAATCCCAAGCGGGCAGGAGACAAGTATCCTTTTAAGGATTTAGCTGGCGTGGGCGTGGCTTTTAAGCTAATTCAAGCACTTCAGAAGGCGAGTCTTGATCAATCGATGTCGGGTATGGCGATCGGCCAAGAGAAGTGGTTGCTCGATCTGGTGGCGCTCGGGACTGTCTGTGATGTAGTGACGTTGGTGGACGAGAATAGGCTGCTTGTCCAGTCCGGGCTGAAAGTGCTGCATAAGACCAGGCGCGTTGGGTTGCGAGTGCTAGCTAATATTGGCGGCTACGACATTGCTGATACCCGTAGCTACCATCTGGGCTATATCCTAGGGCCTAGGTTGAATGCCGCGGGTCGGCTGGAACACGCCGCTGAGAGCCTCGAACTGTTATTAACTGCTGATCCGCTTCGAGCCGATGCGATTGCCTCAAATCTTGATCGGCTGAATACCGAACGTCGCGGGGAGCAAGCACGGATAGTCGAAGAGGCCACCGCCCTGGCCGAGCAGATGCCCGGCGATGGTGTCTTGGTGCTGGCCGATGCCGATTGGTCACATGGGGTAGTTGGTATAGCTGCTTCGAAGCTGGTGGAACGCTTTGGCCGGCCGGTGCTGGTAATGCAAATTCTAGGAGACATGGCCAAGGGCTCGGCCAGAAGTGTCGCCGGGTTCAATATGGTCGAGGCCTTGCGAGAGAATCAGCAGCTGCTAACAAAGTTTGGCGGCCACCACTTTGCGGCCGGCTACAGCTTGCCCGTGGCCAATATTGACCAGCTACGCCAGGGGTTATCTAAACTGGCTAATAATCAAATCGATAGCCTGTCTGCGCCGCTGGAAGGCAACGACCAGCTGTCACTTGATAACCTGGGCGGCCTGGATCTAGCAGTTGTGGCCGACTTGGATATTCTGGAGCCCTACGGCAGTGCCAACCACAAACCGCTATTTGCAGTCCAGAATCTCCAGATCACTCAGCTGCGGGCCATCGGTGCCGACCGTAGTCACCTAAAACTTCAGGTGGCCGACGGGGCGGGCCAGCAGCTGGAGGCAATTGGCTTCGGACTGGCCAAGCTTTACCCAGATCTGGCCGTCGGCGACAACTGTGGCCTCGTATTCGAGCTTAGTGAGAATGATTTCAACGGCCGCAAGTCGCTCCAGCTGGTAGTCAGGTCGGTACTATGAGTAAGGCTATACTGCAGTACAACCTAAACGACTACGGCACCGATGGTGCGGCACTTATTGAGCGGGCCCTGAGCTTTGCCACCAAGGCTCATGAAGGACAGTCACGCAAGAGTGGTTGGCCGTACATCACCCATCCGATAGCTGTTGCCCAGAGCCTGATTGAATTGGGCATGGACGCCGAGACTGTGGCCGCGGCTTTACTGCACGATACCGTGGAGGACACCCCAGTCACCTTGGCCGACCTGACGGCTATTTTTGGCAAGAATGTCACTGAGCTGGTTGACGGCGTCACCAAAACGGGCCAAGTCGACCACATGCCCCAGGAGCCGACATCTCGTACTGCCGCCTCGGCCGAGAATATTCGTAAACTGCTGCTTGCGGTTACCAAAGATGTGCGGGTAATAATCATAAAGCTAGCCGACCGCGCCCATAATTTGTCGACCCTGCAATACCTCTCGCCCGAAAAACAGATTCGCATTGCCCGGGAAAGCCTAGAAATCTACGCGCCGCTCGCTGATCGGCTGGGCATGGGCGCGCTCAAGGTTAAGATTGAAGACCTGAGCTTTGCCTACCTTTACCCTGAGGAATATGCCGAGCTGTCGAAACTAATGGCCAGCTATGGCAAATCGAGCCAACGTTACCTCAGCCAACTCAAAAAGCAGATTGGCCATAACTTGGGCAAAGCTGGGCTATCAGTTATCTCGATCGACGGTCGCAGTAAGCATTTGTATAGTATTTGGCGGAAACTTCAGAAAGCCGACGGTGATATCGAAAAAATCTACGATCTTATAGCCGTGCGGATTATCGTCCCCACCGAGAGCGATTGCTATCAGGCACTCGGTATTTTGCACCAACACTACAAGCCGCTTATCTACCGTATCAAGGACTACATTGCCGTCCCGAAGCCCAATGGCTACCGCTCTTTGCATACCACGGTCTTTGCTGCCGAGGGCCGGATTACCGAGATCCAAATCCGCACGCCGCAAATGCATAGTGAGTCGGAGAAAGGGCTAGCCGCGCACTTCTTCTATGATACCCAAAAGGGGAGTAGCAATTATAAAAACTCCAAACTCTCTGGGGTGCCGTCTAAGCTTGGCTGGGTAAATGGACTGGTCGATGTCGGGCAGCTAGCGGCCAGTGGACAGGATTTTGTCGAGGCCCTCAAAGTCGATTTGTTCGTGGATCGCATATTTGTCTTTTCGCCAAAGGGTGATCTCTACGACTTGCCGGAAGGCGCGACACCGATAGACTTTGCCTTCATGGTTCATAGCGGGCTTGGGCTCAAAGTGGCTGGTGCTAAGGTGAACGGCCGCATAGCCTCGCTTGACGCGCCTTTGAATAATCAAGATGTGGTTGAAATACTGACTCGCAAGAATACCGTTCCGAAGCGGGCTTGGCTTTCCAGCGTAAAGACTGCCAACGCGCGTAGTAAAATCCGTGCTTGGTTCCGCAAACAGAGCTTTGACGACAATTTAATCTCTGGCCGCAGCCTACTGGAAGCCGAGCTGAAAGCTTGGGGCCATGAGGCTATCAGCATACTAGAGGAAGGCCAGCTTAAGACTGTGGCAAGTGGACTCGGCTACAAGGACGAGTCGGCCGTGCTGGCGGCGGTCGGCGAGGGGACTGTTTCGGTGGCTATGGTTGTGCGCCGGCTTTTCCCGCCCGAAGAGACCAAGCCGCTGAGTCTATCGGCTGCTCGATTGGTCAGCACTGTCGGCGGGCATTTAACAGTCCAGATAGCCGGTAGCTCGAACCTCGCTTACCAGCTGGCACCATGCTGTAACCCAAGCTACCCCCAGCCAATCATTGGTTTTGTGACACGTGGCAAGGGAGTCACTGTCCACGGCCGTAATTGTCCGAACCTGCCGGATGAGAAACAGCGGATGATCAGCTGTCGCTGGCAGGTCGCCGAAAAACACCTCCAAACACACACCGTTCGGATTGTGGCCGACAATCGTCTCGGCTTGCTGCGTGATGTCACGAGTCTTGTAGCCTCCGAGAAATACAACATTACGGCTATTAATTCATACGACAACTCCGAGGGGACCGAATCAACCATTGAGGTCACCGTTGAAGTGCCTGGTCGCGACCGTTTAGTGGGTCTGATGCGGCAACTTGGGCATGTCGATAATGTCAAAAATGTGCATACAGTTTAGTGAGTACAAGAATTGTTCAATTTGAGACGATTGCGCCTTGGGAACGGGTATGCTACATTTAGGCCATATAAGGAGTGGTTGTGGCAAAACAGTTTCAGAACGTGCGTGGTACCTATGATATCTTGCCAGAAATGCAGGCCAAGTATGGCTTAGTGTTTGATACTTTTAAAACCCTGACCGACCTGGCTGGATACGGGCGAATTGAGACACCGATGATGGAAGAGGCTGGTGTTTTCATCCGTAGTATTGGCGATGGGACAGATGTCGTGGACAAAGAAATGTACGTCTTTAAGGATCGGGGTGGTGACGATCTAGCACTGAGGCCAGAGGGTACCGCCAGCGTGGTACGCGCCTACGTGCAGCACGGTATGGCCAGCGCTCCAAAGCCAGTTAAGCTCAGCTATTCGGGTCCAATGTTTCGCTACGATCGGCCTCAAGCTGGCCGCCATCGACAATTCTATCAGGTAGGGGTCGAGGTATTGGGTGATAATTCGGCAAGTATCGATGCTCAGGTTATACTGCTGGCCTTGCGGTTTTACCAACAGATTGGCCTCACTGGCATTACTGTCCAGGTCAACAGCCTTGGTGACGAAGGGGATCGTAAAAAGTATAAAAAAGCTCTGGTTGAGTACCTCCAGGCTAATAAAAAGAAGCTCGCTAAGCTTGACCAAGACCGACTCGAAAAGAATCCGCTGCGGGTGCTCGATAGCAAGGAGGAGGCCAGCCAGGGCGTAGTAGCTGACGCCCCGCAAATCATTAGTTTTTTGTGTGAAGAGTGCCGGGCTCATCTCTCCAGCGTCTTAGAGTACCTTGATGAAATGTCGGTCAACTATGAGCTGAACGCCCTGATGGTTCGGGGACTCGACTATTATCAACGGACGGTCTTTGAATTTATTGGAAGCCGAGAGGGCGCCCAGTCCAGCCTTGGTGGTGGTGGACGTTATGACGGTTTAGTGGAGCAATTCGGCGGCCAACCGACTCCCGGTGTCGGTTTCGCGCTTGGTGTAGAGCGAATTATTCTTGAGCTGGAAGCGGCAGAAGTGAGTCTGCCTGAACCGGCGAAGTCGGAGCTCTACATAGTGAGCCTTGGTGAGCCGGCCCGTCTAGTGGCCTTCAAGCTTATCGAAGAGTTGCAGGACGCTGGTGTGGCGGCCGTTGGTTCGGTCGACAAGGAGGGGATTGGGGCACAATTGGCCAGGGCTAACAGGCTCGGAGTCGGTCACGCGGTTATCATAGGCCAAAAAGAAGTTATGGAAAAAACAATTATCTTGCGCGATATGCAGACCGGCGCCCAGGAAATGGTGTCGCTCGGTAAGGCCGTGAACGACTTAGCAGTAAGATTTAAGAAGTAGGAGTTTAGTATGTTTGGATTTTTGCTCATTCCGATTATTTTTATCATTATTGCCGGTTTACGAGTCGTGCAACAGTATGAACAGGGTGTCGTATTCCGCTTGGGCCGGGTCGTAAGCGTGACCTCTAAGCCTGGTTTGACGGTTATCATCCCGCTCATCGACCAGATGCGCAAGGTGAATATGCGGATTGTGACCATGCCGGTGCAGTCGCAAAAGATTATTACCCGGGATAATGTTTCGATCGATGTGGCCGCCGTGGCTTACTACAAGATCAATGACGCGATCAAATCGATTGTCGAAATCGATAACGTCATGGCAGCTATCAACCAGATCGCCCAGACGACTGTGCGCAATATCGTTGGTCAGTCGACACTCGATGAGGTACTTTCCGATACTGAAAAGATTAATGTGAAAGTCAAAGCCATTCTGGACCAAACGACCGAGCAGTGGGGCGTGGTTATCAATATGGTCGAGCTCAAAGACATCCAGCTGCCCGATACAATGCAGCGGGCGATGGCCAAGCAAGCCGAGGCTGAACGCGAAAAACGAGCCAAGATTATTGCCGCCGATGGTGAATACCAGAGTGCCGAAAAGCTCGGTATGGCCGCCGATATCATCGCTGCCCATCCGATAGCCCTCCAGCTGCGCAATCTCCAGGTTTTATCCGAAATCGCCGTCGAAAAGAATTCTACTATCATTTTCCCCAGTCAGTTCATGGACACCGTCGACAGTGTGAAGAATTTTATGGCCAAAGAACAGGGCAGTGGTAAATAATACTGAGCGGACAATTCGAAACTAAGGAGGCGGTATGACAAATATTTATCAGATACTAACCAATGGCTATGATACTATCTTGGGCATTTTCCCAATGCAGATCCGCTGGATTATCACGCTCTTAATCCTCGTGGGCTTTGTAGGGGTAGTTTTTCGGCTGGCCAAATCGGGCCTATTGATCTTCATTATTGCTATCCTATTTTTGCCGTTGCTCATTCCGGTATTGGGCCATTTCTTTAGCGACATTTATGCCTTTTTCCGGTTCTTGGTCGACCAGCTGAGCAACACGGCGCCGCGCTAGCCCCAGCACACCAAATGAAAGAGGCCAGCACGAAGTGTGCTGGCCTCTGGCGTCTGCCTAGACAAGGCAGAACAGTGAACCGTTGAAGGTGAGCTGACCGGATGGCCAGATAGGCTCAGGGGCGCTTCCGATGCGCCTGCTGGCCTCGTCCTTGCGCCACTGCACGACTGGCTTGCCGTTGGATTCGATGCGCGGAACGCGTACCTCGAGATTGAGCGAGATGGCACAAGTGTCGGGTATCACCTGGCCTTGTATGACGAAAGGGTTTTGGTAGCTCCGGGCTCGCCAGAAGTTCTGCTCACACAGTTCGGTCAGCCCGGCCCGGGCGCGCGCCAGGTGGGGCGCGTAGTGTTCTGTGATCTGGTGCGCAAAGTCGCGCCGCCAGAACAAGTAGCGGACTGCGTAGTAGCTAGGATACTTGGGCGTGTGTAGTGCGTAACGGGCTTGCCAGAAACAGTCGTTGAAGACAAAACCGGCTGTCTCTAGTTCGTCGGGTACGCGGCCAATGTCGAGCCGCTCGGTCGGCGGCAAGTACTGCGCGCCGATGCTAGATACTTTGGTGGCAGCCCGCTCCGCTGCGTCCTCGGCGGTTTCGGCCAGGGACTCGGGCACCCAAGCCGGGATTTGCTTCTGGTTGCTGAAACTGAATTGCAGCATGATCATACGAACGGCGGGCGAGCTGGACAAGGTTTGCTCCAATGCAAATGGTGGGCTAGATGTAAAAGAATAACATAATATAACACAATACGTCTAAAAAAACAAGAGTACCACTTGGATTTACCTTGCTAGAATTGGGTTAGCCGGAAAAGGAGTGGTTGATGTCCCAGCTAGAGTTAGTCTTTGGAACAACTAATAGAGGCAAGATTGGTCAGGTCAAGGATGTGCTTGAGCCCGCAGGGATTCAGGTGATAGTGCTGAGTGACCTTGGCATAGATATGGACGTCATCGAAGATGGTCAGACAGTGGCCGAGAACGCCCGGATAAAAGCTGTTGCTTACGCCAGCAAGATCGGCCGGCCGGTTTTCTCATTTGATAATGGCCTCTATTTCGATGAGCTGCCAGACCACTTGCAACCCGGCCTCAATGTACGGCGGGTACCGAATGGGCCACCACGGCTCAGTGATACCCAGATGCTTGAGTACTACCTGGATCTCATTAAGCGCTACGGTGGCAGCATGAAGGGTCGCTGGGATTATGCGCTGGCAATAGCCACACCCGATGGTCGCTTGGCCGAGACCATGATTATTACGCCACGCCAGTTCAGTACCGAGGTGTGCCCGATTTCGATCGAGGGGTATCCGCTGGAGTCGATCCAGATTGATCCCGATAGTGGCCGCTACATCGCCGGGATGAGCAAGGCCGAGCGGGCGGCTTTTTGGCAGAAAACGATCGGCGAGGATCTAGTGCGTTTTGTGCAGGAAAACCGGGCACTGCTGGGCTAATTGCAAATATGCTCAATAGATAGTATACTAGGCGCTACCTTCGAGTGAGAGTAGAGACTGATGCGCGGTGTAGATGTACGTTTGGTCCGTGAGGACGACGAGCTTGAGAACGCAATGCGGATCAGACAGCTGGTATTTACTGAGGAGCAGGGCATTCCGGCCGAGCTGGACCAGGACGGACTCGACGACGAAGCAACCCATTTGGTGGCAATCACCGAAGGCATCGTCGTCGGCACCACACGAGTGCGTATGCTCGATCCAAAGACGGCCAAGGTGCAACGAGTGGCTGTGATGAGGATCTTCCGTCGGCGCGGTCTTGGTGCCGAGCTAATGAACCTCGCAGAGATCTGGGCCAAGTCTCAGAACAGAGACCCCGTCAAGGTGACGCTTGAGGCCGAGACAAGTGCCCAGCACTTCTATGAAGAGCTTGGCTACATATCCGAAGGAGAAGTATTCCAGATGGCCGGTATCGACCACATCAAAATGAGCAAGTTGCTCGTGTAGCCAGCAATTGGCCAAACCAAAAACCGCCCACTCGTAAGAGGGGCGGTCTTCAGTTTAAGGCGATTATTTGTAGCCTAACAGGTAGGCAACGTTCATAACCTTGGTTACGTACCATTCGGCGTGGTTGTAGTTAAACAGGGCCGAGTGGACGTCGCCACGGGCCGCACCACCAGCGCGCAAATAATTGGCACCGGTGAAGATAGCGTCTGTAGCATTATAGATGTTTGATGTTCCGTCGCCGTTACCATCGACAGCATAGGCACGGTAGGTACCGGGCATAAACTGCATCGGGCCCTGGGCACCGGCCGAGGAGGCAACAGCTGTGTTGCCAGATTGATTTGTCTCAATCTTATGGACTGCAGCGATAACCTGCCAAGGCGTACCCGTGGCCTGCGAAGCAGCCAGGTAAGTGGCAGCAAAGGCCGGGTTGAGGCCAGCAGCCTTCAATTGAGCCGTGATAAGCTCAATTTGTTTCTGCTTGGCCGGAACGGCAACGGTTTGATTAAAGTCACCAACAGTTTCGCTTTTTGTAGCAAAAGCTGTGGGTGAGGTAAGGTCAAATTGTAGGGAAGCGGTCGGGGATTGGGCTTGGATCAAGGATATGGTCGCGGCCTGGGCCTGTGGCGTGGGGATCCCACTGGTCAGGAGGGCTAAGGCCACTACTGAAGATTGTAGAATCTTACGCATAAAAGAAACTCCTTTGGAGCGCGGGTACCTTTCTCTAGAACAGAGATTATTAGTGATACCCCGGTACTAAAAAGGCTGCCAAGTAGCAGCTTTTTCAAGGACGCGGACAATATTAACACATTATTGTAAATATGTCAAGTATATTAGCGTCAATACTGTAAAAAACAATTGACAAAAATGACGTTTTGATCTTATACTGTGCCTATCCCAAGGTATGGGAGTACCACTTGAAAGGTTGTGTCTTGAGAGATCAAGCAGCTGTGCAAAGCGAACTGGAAGCAGATCGCCGAGCCAAGAAGCAGAAGCCCAAGTTCGTCAACCGCCGCCCCGCCACCAGGGGAGTACGGCGATGAGCAATAGCGGCCCCCATCATTGGCAAGGTATCCGGCTCGATGGAGGGAACCCGACAGCTCGTGTTGCTTTCGGTAGACAGCAATCGGCTACCGAACTGAGCCGCCAGAAGTTCGATCAGAAGCAAGGTCTGGTCGATAAGATCATTGCTCTGCTTCGGAGCCGCGGCCAGGCCGAAGACCGAGTTCGAGGCACGCTTGTAGGGCGCAATCTCAGTGTTCAGCGGCTGAAAGAACTGCTAGAGTTCGCCGAGGCTGACGAAGTGAGCTTTCAAGCAATGCAGCGCGCTCAAGCCGGTCGAAAGGCCAGCTAATGACGACAGCTCACGTTTATCGCAGCCCAGTGCGCCTCTCAGGCGGACAACGACGGCTTGAGAAAGTTAGTCGGACGATTGCTGCCAAGTATGACCACGAGAAAGCCAAAGTGCTCACGCACAAAGGCAAGAAAGATTTGATCGCGGCCATGCTCCGGGCATTGGGCCAGAGAGAACCCTATCGTATATGTGGAGTTCTGCTTTCCAGCAAGATCGGCGACGAAACACTCGATCGCACCATTGAACAGTTGGAGAACCGCATGATCACAGAAGGTCATACCGATGAGCTGGAGCAGATCCAGGCGGGCCAAGAGTCCGCTCAGCCCCGGCAGGCAGTCTGATGGCCCAGCCTCAGATCTCCGGTCTGGTTCACAACTGCGCCTTCAGCAATCTGGAGAAAGGATTGCAGGCCGACCGCAAGCATCGCAGCCTGTTTGCTCAGCGTCAGCAGGTCGTATCGCTACTCAGTTCTCTAGGGCGAGAAACCAACTATGTGAACGGAGTTGCCATCAAAAGCGCCCCAAAAAGCCTGCTGACTAAAGCGATTCCGCGGCTCGAAGCCGAACTCGAGGCACAACGCTCCAGTCGGCAGGTGAGCGCATGAGCAGTAGCAAGATTGGCCGAGCAGAAGTCGTTGCACGTATCCTGGAGCAGGAACCCGGTTTGACCGCCGATAAGCTTTCCTGTGTTCCCAACAAGGTCCTCCTCAAGAGAGTCAATAAGCCCAAACCCTCCACACCCAACGCCAAGGCCTCCTAGGCCACCCGTCCCGCCACTACCCAGATCCTAACTGGGCGGTGGCGGGACGATTTGTTTTTAGTTATGATGTAGCTATGAATAATGATTGTATTTTTTGCAAAATTGCCCACGCCGAAGAGCGCCAGCTGATCTGGGAGAACGACAGATCAGCAGCTTTTTACGACTTACATCCTAAGGCTCCAGTCCATGTACTGATTGTTTCACGAAAGCACTACGCCAATTTACTTGAAGCTTGCACTGATCAAGAGATGATGGCAGGATTTTTGACTGACGCACTAGAGGTTGCCCGCCGACTAGGAGTGGAGGAAGCTTTCCGCTATCACATTAATAATGGGGAGGCCGCCGGCCAAGAAGTCCAACATCTGCACGCTCACTTACTTGCCGCTAAACCTGGTGAAACCTGGGATATGGAAGCCGTCGATCAGGCTCATTTGTAAAAAGTAGTTTTGAGGTTGAAATATAGCCTCAGATAAGCTAGACTTACTTCTGTTTGACCCGCCACAAGCATAACCCGTGCGCGGTTCACCTTAAGGAGGTGATTTACTTGTTGCAAGTCGTCCGTAAAGATGACAAAGAATCGCTGGAGAATTTAATCCGTCGGTTTAATAAAAAAGTTCAACAATCAGGCGTCCTCGGAATTGCTAGACGTAAGCAATATTTCGAGAAGCCACTCTCAAAGCGCGAAGAGCGCGAGATTGCTATACGCAAGAGCGCCCGCAAGGTTGCTAAAGCTCGGATGTATTTAGGTCTTAAGTAGCTCCGGTTTCCGGGGCGATATATTCATAGAAAGTGGGTTGCTAGCGCACTGGTAAGCCCTGCTTACCAGTAGAGCGCACACTTTATAGGAATATATCGTCTCGGAAACTCGTGTATTGCGAACCAGGGTATGCACCTGTAAGCTGTGCGCTCTGTGGCCAAGCAAGCTTGGCCACGCGCTAGCAACCCAGCAGACAGGTACATACCCTGGTTCGCAGACAGGCCCCCTGGGGTCTGTTTTTGTGTTAGAATGAGGTAAAGATTAAGGAAATATATGTCTTTCGTACAAAAAATTAGTGATGAATTGACCGAGTCGATGCGTGGTGGTGACACCGAGCGCCTGGCAGTACTACGCTTGCTGAAAACCAGTCTCAAGAACGAGCAGATCAAGGTCATGCACGAGCTGAGCGATGAAGAGGCGCTCAAGATTGTTATCCGTGAGGCCAAGCAGCGCCGTGACTCGATAACGCAGTTTGAGGCTGCCGGACGCAAGGATCTGGCTGATGCCGAAAAGGCCGAACTGGTATTGATCGAGCAATATTTGCCCAAGCAGTTAGACGAAGCCGAGCTTGCAAGCATAGTTGATAAGGTGATTTCAGAAACCGGTGCTACTACCAAGGCTCAAATGGGGCAGGTTATGGGGCTGGTTATGAAGCAAACAGCTGGCGCGGCCGATGGTGGGTTGGTTTCTAAGCTCGTAGCCTCAAAGCTGGCATGATAAGCCTCGATATTACTGGTGACTTGCCAGCCGGGCTGTCGACCAAGCCTTTGCAGACGGTTGTTGGCTTATTGAATGACCTGCCCAGCCTGACAACGGCTAGTGGTCAGGTAAATCTATTGTTTACCGGCGATGAGGAAATCCAAGCCTTAAATAATGAATACGCCGGCAATGACTACGCGACCGACGTCCTGAGCTTTAGCTATATCGAGGATGGCGGGGAAGCGATCGATGGGGTAATCGGTGAAATGGCTATTAGCCTCGAAACAGCCGCCGTGCAAGCGGCTAAGGCAGGGACCGATCTTGATACTGAGGTGGCTCTGCTTGGCCTGCATGGTATTCTGCACATATTGGGGTATGATCATGAAGAGACCTCGGCCAAGACTTATATGGACGGCCTGCAGGCTCAGATTATGCACGAAGC
The DNA here is from genome assembly GCA_043767845.1 of bacterium. Lineage (GTDB taxonomy): Bacteria > Patescibacteriota > Saccharimonadia > UBA4664 > JBBRNT01 > JAYUFZ01. The sequence goes on from JAYUFZ010000021.1 coordinate 43,758, forward strand.
AGCCTTAGACTATAGGGATTTTGGATGGCTTTCTTAGTTAGCTTGCGATATGCCTTAATTGGCCTCTGGTATATCCTCAAATCCGAGCGCAATGCCCGGATACACCTACTCGCGGCCGGCGCTGTATTTAGCCTTGGCCTATTTCTGGGCCTTTCCAATGCTGAGCTAGCGGCTATTTTCTTCGCCATATTGCTGGTTTTTCTGGCCGAGATTATGAACACTGCTATTGAGAAGACGCTTGATTTGATAGACTCCAAGCGACGGCCGGAAATTAAGCTCATCAAAGATATGGCGGCCGGCGCGGTGCTGGTGGCGGCCGTGGGGGCTACGATCATCGGCACAGCTATTTTTTACCCTTATGCATTGGAGTTTTTGTGGCAGCACCGGTAATAGTGATGATTGGCGCGCCCGGGGCGGGTAAGGGGACACAGAGCGATATTTTAGCCAAGCGGCTGGGTGGTGTGCACCTTTCCAGCGGCCAGATTTTACGCGATAGTGCCGATCCGCAGCTAGCGGCCACAATGGCCCGGGGTGAGCTTGTGGACCTGGATTCACTTAAGCGTGTGGTAGGACCCAGGCTTGCACAGGTACCGACCAATGTGCCCATGGTCCTCGATGGCTTTATTCGCCTACCTGAGGATGAAGCTTGGCTGGCTCGGCAATTGGGCAAGGTCGGGAGGGTGATCAATAAAGTTGTTTATCTGGAGATCGATGAGGCAGAGGCGGATAAGCGCAACATCGCTCGCCATCGCGGCGATGATAATGGCGCAGTCTTGAAGCGCCGGTGGGCAGACTTTCGTCATCAGACTATGCCGGTGATCGAGTCCTTACGCAACGCCGGACTGCTGGTAACTATTGATGGTCACGGCACGTTTGATGAAGTCGCGGCTCGGATTCATGAGGCGCTTGGTGACTAGAATAAAAACAATAACTGAGATCCAGGCGATGCGCGAAGGTGGTAAGATCCTCGCCGCGGTGCTTGGGTACCTGCAGAAACAGCTGGTGGCTGGCATTACCCCGAAGGAATTATCAGCTTTAGCGGAAAAGGAGCTCTTGAGGCTTGGCGGATCACCTGTCTACGTTGAAGACTTCCCAGACATTATGTGTATTTCGGTCAACGACCAGGTCCAGCACGCGATTCCTTCCACCGATCCACTGGAGCTGGGCGATATTGTAAATTTCGACTTTTGGATGAGCTATAAGGGCATGATTACCGATGCTGGTGTGACAGTTGGCGTTGATGAGATCTCGGCCGATGCCGCCCGACTGATCGAGGCCACCCGGTCGGCGCTCTACAAGGCTATTGCCGTGCTCAAGGATGGTGTGCGGGTGGGGGATATCTCGGCGGTTATCGAGGCTCGTTTGCGCCAAGATCGGCTGGGAATTGTTAAAGACCTCTCCGGGCACGGCGTCGGCCACGAGCTGCATGAGGAACCTGGTATTCCCAATTTCGGCCGTGTCGGCAAGGGGCCAATTCTAAAAAGTGGCATGACCATTGCTATCGAGCCAATAGCCAATCTGGGTAGCGGTCGGATTTACGTCGAGCCCGATAATTGGACGCTAGTCTCGGCCGATGGCAGCTGGTCGTCACAACATGAGCATACGGTGCTCATTACTGATAGCGGCTCAGAGATATTGACCAAGCTCTAGCCTTAGGGTGCTATAATGGATTAAAGCTTTGTTCAGCTGCTTGCCCAAGACGGCTTCGAACACTATAATTAAGCAGATATAAGCTAGTCAGGATAAGACGTGGCCACAAAACAAACCGAAGAAACCTATATTGGCCTCGACATTGGTAGTACCAAGGTAACTTGTGTGGTTGGTCTGCACGAAGAGGGCGCCGCCTTTCCGAGTGTTATCGGTGTTGGCGTGGCTCCCACGAACGGTATGCGCAAGGGCGTGGTTGTTGACATTGAAGAGACAGTTAGCTCGATTACTGCCGCTGTCGATGAAGCAGAGCGTATCTCGGGTATCGGGATTGACCGTGCGACCATTAGTATAGACGGCGCACACGTTACTAGTATGAATTCCAAGGGTGTCATCGCCGTCGGCCGGGCCGACCAAGAGATTACCGTTGAAGACTTGCGCCGGGCCGAGGAGGCAGCAACAGCTGTACAGCTGCCGCCGAACCGCGAAATTCTCCAAGTATTTCCACGCTCCTATACTGTCGATGGCCAGACCAATATTAAAGACCCAGTGGGCATGAATGGCGTCCGACTCGAAGTAGAGTCCCATATTATTACTGGCGCGACACCGGCTATCAAGAATCTGAATCGCAGTATTTATCAGGCTGGCATCGACATCGAGGGCCAGGTTCTTGTGCCGCTGGCTGCTGCCCGGGCAGTGCTTAGTAAGCGTCAGAAAGAGCTCGGAGTTGCGTTGGTAGATATTGGTGGTGGTACAACCGGACTAGCTGTTTACGAAGAGGGCGACGTACTGTACTCCAGCGTGCTACCGATCGGTGCCGGGCATATTACCAATGACCTGGCCATTGGGCTGCGTACCAATATCGATGTGGCCGAGAAGATTAAACTCAAATACGTGAAAGCCCATCCAGGTAAGGTCAACGTGAACGAGAAGATTCGGATCGAGGAGCTCGAGGGCGAGGATATGGTCATTTCACGCCGGGAGCTCAACCGTATTGCTGGTGCCCGCCTGGACGAAATCTTTGCCATGGTTCGGGCTGAGCTGCGCAAGGTGGGCAAGGACGTCATGCTACCTGCTGGCGTGGTCTTGACCGGTGGCGGAGCCAAGCTTGATGGTATCGAAGAGTTTGCCAAGGAAGCTTTGCGTTTGCCGGTGACTATTGGTAAGCCAGAGGGATTGACCGGCATGGTCGATCGGATTTCTGATCCAGCCTTCGCGGCACCGATCGGCTTGATGCTTGAGAATATGACCCATGCTGGTAGTGGCTCGAGGCCAGCGCCGGCGCTTGGCAAAACTGTCGAGCGTATCAAAAAGATGCTCGGCAACCTGCTGCCGTAATCACAGCCAGATTTGAACCCGAAGGCCTAACGGCCTTTTTTGGTATTTTGGAAGCACTTTGAACACATTATTTATAGGCGGAAATAAGCCTCTAAAAAGTGAACAAATAATTTGCATTGCCTGATGTAATCGCCTATACTCAGGTTGTGTAAACGTTGCCTCGGCGCGTTTAAGAGTGAAGTTTGTGGTAAGGACTCTAGTAGTCAAATCAAAAGAGGTAAGTGAGGTATATGGCTGAGATACTTCCAGAGGTTGAAACCTTTGCGCGTATAAAAGTAGTCGGTATCGGTGGCGGTGGTACATCTGCTGTGGAGCGGATGATTAAGTCGAAATTGCAAGGCGTAGAGTTTGTGGCGGTTAATACCGATGCGCAGGCTTTGCACTATTCGCACGCGCCGCGCAAGGTCCATATCGGTAAGCAGACCACTCGCGGCCTTGGCGCCGGAGCTGATCCTGCTGTCGGTCGTAAGGCGGCTGAAGAGAGTGAAGAAGACATCATCCAGATGCTCAAGGGCTCGGATATGGTTTTTATTACGATTGGTGCCGGGGGTGGTACGGGTAGCGGTGCCGCACCTCTGGTGGCTGCGGCCGCCAAGGAGACAGGCGCATTGGTGGTGGCCATTGCTACCCGGCCGTTCACCTTCGAAGGCGAGCGCCGTAAACGCAATGCCGACGCCGCTATTGCTGAGCTCAAGGACAATGTCGATACGCTCATCACCATCCCCAACGACCGCTTGTTGCAGATGATCGACCGTAAGACTTCGCTACTCGACGCCTTTAGTGTCGTCGACGAAGTTTTGCAGCAGGGTGTCCAGGGTATTTCCGACTTAATTACCATCCACGGACTTATTAATCTCGACTTTGCCGACATTAAGGCTATTATGAGCAATGCCGGTTCAGCGCTCATGGGTATCGGCAAAGCTGGTGGCGAGAACCGGGCTATTGAAGCTGCCCGCCAAGCCATCGACTCGCCATTGCTCGAAGTTTCGATCGATGGTGCCCACGGCGTATTATTCAACATTACCGGTGGTCGCAGTATGACCATGCATGAAATCGATGAAGCCGCTAAAACTATTACCGATGCCGTAGACCCGGATGCCAATATTATCTTCGGTGCCGTGCTTGATGAGACGCTGGATGATGTTATTAAGATTACAGTGGTTGCTACTGGATTTGATGGCGTCAAGAGTCGCGACCGGGTGGAGATGAACCAAGGTGGCTATCAGAGCCCAGTGCTCATGAGCGATGCCCGCAAACCGTTTATTAATGAAACACCGCGTAGTTACCGCGAGCCTGAGCCGGTGAATGTGCCAGAACCCGAACCTATGCCAGCTTATCGCCCAGCCCAAACGTATACTCAGCAGCCCATGATACCACCGCGCCGTAGTGGGCTTGCAAGTATTGAGCCTGAGCCAGAACCCGAGCCAGTACACCAAAAGCCGGCTTTCCGAGAGCCAGAGCAGCACACTCAACCGAGTAGTAAACAGACGCATAGCTACCTCGAGGAAGAGCCAGAACCAACTTTTGATGAGCCGCAGCCGATTGAGCGCTCAGTGCGCGACTCACAGCCTAGGGAGCAGCACGAACTGCGCGCCTCGCATAACCCTAGAGAGGCTTCAGAATATGCCGATCTTTCCAGTGCCGCTAACGACGATGACCTAGATATTCCAGCTTTCATTCGCCGGAAGGTCGAGTAAGAATACACGCAAGTGTCCTAAGAATATCCCTTCAATAAGGGATATTCTTAGTTTAAGTGGGATTGAACTAGATTTGTGTACAGGTAAAAACACCGTAATTAATTTATGTGTTCAGGACTTGGGAGGCCGGAAACGGCCGAATTGTAGGGCTAATTTATCTTGCCGATGTGGATAAGTTGGGCAAAAAAGTTGGCTTTATAGCACTAGAAAAGCAAAAAATACAAAGTGCTTGTGTCCACTTAGCACTAGCGTTATAGTAAATAGCAACCACGCTATATGTGGGGGTAAGAGCAGAGGGGACCGGCTCGTGACATGTAGAGAATGTAGCTATCTTGACTCCAAGGTTATTGAATCGCGTGACCTCGATGAAGGCTCAACCATTCGCCGCCGCCGGCAATGCCTAAAGTGTGGCTATCGTTTTACGACTTATGAGCGTATTGAGACACAGCATCTGTCAGTGGTAAAGAAAGATGGTCGCCGGGAGCCATTCGAGCGCGATAAAATGGCCGGCGGTATTTACCGAGCACTAGAGAAGCGCCAGGTATCGATCAGCTTGATAGAAGACATGCTCAATACTATAGAGCGCGCTATCAGGGGCAGGGGAGAAGCTGAGGTGTCCAGCGAGATGATCGGCGAGGCCGTCATGGCAGCCTTGAAGGGAATCGACGACGTAGCCTATGTGCGCTTTGCCAGCGTCTACCGCAGTTTTACCGATGTAGCCAGCTTTGAGAGAGAATTGGAGCGCTTAAAAGCGCGTCACTGAAATTATTACGAGGGTTGGAGGGTGTTGTGTTGTCGTCTGCAAATTCACAGGCGGCCACGCACTAGCAGCTAACCTGCTAGCGGACTTTGAAAAGTTTTGTTAAGTATATGAATTCCTCGCTGGGCGGATGGGGGAGTATTTGTAGAGGGTACAAATACTCCGCTACCCGTCCAGCAATCCGCAGTCGGGCAACACCAAGAAGCCCGCGTCTGCGGGAGGAGGAAACACCAAAAGTGAGTGCAACCGCATCAACTCTGCTGCCCCGGCGTGCCGGGGGATACGCAAGCATCAAGAGTGAGGTCGACAAGCTCGATCCGAGCAAGACCTTTATCCCTGGCATCCATCTGTACGCTACTGAGCGGTTCCTGGCTGGTGAGCAGCGCGAGCGTGATGACGAGTTCTACTACCTCTGCTACCGCTTGCCGGACTCGATCATCGAGCCCTACAAGACGCGGAACGTGCGCTGGGGCTTCCCAATCGGTGGTGGCAACACCCTGGGCGAGATCAACTGGTACTCCAAGTACTCGCGGGTCAAGCTCGACCAGACCAAGGAACGGTTCTGGGAGGGTTGTCGCCGAGTGATCGAGGGGATGTACTCCATTCAGAAGGAGTACGCCCTCTACCATACCCTTCCCTGGAGCGACGACACGGCGCATACTTCGGCCGCGGAAGCCTTCGACCGGCTGTTTGCCGGCAAGTGGAGCCCGCCCGGGCGCGGCTTGTGGATGATGGGGACCTTCTTCGTGAACGGCCTCCGCGATTCTAGCGCGCTGCAGAACTGCGGCTTCCTCTCAACGGCCAAGATCGGCTACCAGGGTTTCGACCCGGCCTTCCCGTTCATGCGGCTCATGGAGATGAGCATGCTCGGCGTCGGTGTCGGCTTCGACACCCGCGGCGCCGGTCGGCTCGACCTGCATCAGCCCATCCACAACAGTAACGATCCGATCGTTATCGATGACAGCCGCGAGGGCTGGTATGAGTCGGTCGCCATGCTGCTGCGCAGCTACATGCTGCCTGAACAGCTGGCTGTGCGCTTCGACTACAGCGAGATCCGACCGCTGGGGGCACTGATCGGCGGCTTCGGTGGCCGGGCGGCTGGTCCTGACCCGCTGATCCAGCTGCACAGGCGGCTGCATCACCTCCTCGACTACCGCAAGGGGGAGCAGCTGACGTCCAGTGACATCGTCGAAATCATGAACATGATCGGCAAGTGCGTCGTGGCAGCCAATGTTCGTAGCTCGGCCGAAATCGCCCTCGGTGACCCCACGGACGAGGACTTCCTGGACCTTAAGAATCCGGCGGTCAATGCCGAACGGCTGGGGTTCATCCCTGGCCCCGATGGTTCGCCGATGGTTGGGGCCGACAAGGTCTGGCTCAAGGCTAAGGGAGGTGGTTGGGGGTACACCTCGAACAACTCAGTACTGGCTGAGGTCGGCATGAACTATGCGGGTGTTGCCCGCCGTACCGGAATCAACGGAGAGCCGGGATATGTCTGGCTGGACAATTGCCGCGGCTATGGTCGGATGGCCGACCCGCGCAACGACAAGGACCATCGGGTCATGGGCGTCAACCCCTGTGGCGAGCAACCGTTGGAAGACAACGAGCTCTGCACGCTGGTCGAGACTTACCCCACGAATTGCGCCAACCAGGCTGACTACCTGCGGACGCTGAAGTTCGGCTACCTCTACGGCAAGACGGTCACGCTACTCATGACCCACTGGCCGGAGACAAATGAAAAGATGATCCGCAACCGGCGTATCGGTACCTCCATGTCCGGCCTGGCGATGTTCGTCGAGAGCAAGGGCTGGGCCGAGCTTGGCAAGTGGCAGAACGCTGGCTACGCCGAGATCCTGCGTTGGGACAAGATCTACTCCGAATGGCTCGGTGTGCGTGAGTCCATCAAGGTCACGACCATCAAGCCCTCCGGCACCGTCAGCTTGCTGTTCGGTGTGACCCCCGGCGCGCACTGGCCGACAGCCCGTTCGCGCTACCTGCGCCGACTGCGCTTCACCATCACCGAGCTGATCGCTGATGCCATGAAGGCGGCTGGCTACCACGTCGAGCCGAACAGTGACAATCCCGATGTAGGGGTTGTCGTGACCTGTCCAGCACTGGGTCCCGATATCCGAGGCGACCGCGAAGTGCCGCTGTGGCAGAAGGTTGCCCTCGGCGCCCAGTGCCAGCGTGACTGGGCAGACAATGCCGTCTCTTTGACGGCCTCGTTTGTCCCGAGCGAAGCTGACCAAATCGGTGAGATCCTCAAGGCCAACGACTTCCGTCTGAAGTCGATTTCCTTCCTGCCGCTCGGCGAGGACGACAACGATACGCCCTACCCGCAGATGCCTTACCAGAAGGTGCCGGACGCGGATTGGCAGGCTCTGGCCGATGCCATCGGACCGCTCGACTGGGACATGCTCTACGCCCAGCCGATCGCCCCCGAGGGTGAGGCCTACTGCACCACCGACGTCTGCGAGCTGCCGGCTCGCGACTGATCACACAATCATGGCCAGCTTCTTCTTCGGAGGAAGTTGGCCATCTTGCTTTTTGGTAATGCTTGCAATCAATTTGCAGTAAAGCCATGATTAGTACACCTCGCCTTCAAGGAGTACGTATGCAAATTGACATCGGCCACAGAGAAACCATTGAGCTAAATGCCTCAGAAGAACTGGGCCATATACTGCGTGACATCCGAATCACATACGATGCCATACTGGCCACATTGCGGATTAGTTGGCCGATTGACGGTACTTGGATCGAGTGGGTTTCAATCCCTCCATGGTGGTCAGTATTTAAAGACGCATCTCAGCACCAGTGGGCGCCGCCTGGTGATAAGAAAAGCTTTGTGCTTGGAGATGGTGAGAAGCTTGATTTCGCCCCACTGATTTATGACTACCGCACGAAAGACTTTGTGCACCATTCTGATATCTCTGTTCAGGCAACAGCTAGTGGCTGGCTGGTTACGAGGGATATTTACGGAGATGAATACACTATGCTGCTGATTGCGAGCGCATAATGAGCCAAGGCGTGGCAATCGAAGCCTTCTTTGACCGGTTCATTGCAGAATGCCTGGAGCACCCAGAGATCATTAGCCGTATCAGGGTCATGGGTGTGACTGGCAATGGACTGGTGGTTACGGTTTGCGAACCGTCCAACGGCTACTTCAAAATTTGCAGAGGCGGGGACGAATCGTTAGTGATCATTGAGCTGGCGCCAAGCTTTCTCGATCCATCTTTCGTGCCGTCGCTGGCCGAAGTTAAAACCAAGGCCTTGTATCGCAATGGTGCTGCCATCATTACCACCCACAACGGCGAGTTATTTCTGTCCCGTTACAGCCAGCTGGACGACAATAAGTCCGAGCATCTCGGCGATTTCCCAAGCGGTGTGGCTAGGCTGGGGTTTCAGCCAGTCGTGCTGTGGCGCCAACCTATGAAGGTCGGTGGTGCGGCCTAGCCGGTGTTTTGTCTCAAGCAGACGAAATGCCGGCGTTTTTTGTTGGGGGCCGTTTGACAACTCAAACAACCAAGGTATATAGTAACTCCCATGAAGTCCCATATTGTCGCAGTCATGAATGTCCTAGCAGTCTCGATTAAGAGCCTGGACCTTCGCGTACCCGACAACCTAGAGACTTAGCCCAACCCAACCAGCAATTATTCGACTAAGTCTCTAGCAATAGAGGCTTTTTTGATAGCTAGTGGGGAATTGACAACCCGATCCATCCAGTCAAAGGAGCAAATGTGGCAAAGCCCCGAGTAGATGTGGCAGTACCGAGTTGTAAGCTGAGCTTTGGCGGCCAGCAACCATCCTCGCCTCAGTCGGTGATTAATGCGCTTGTGGCTCATGGCGTTGAGGTAGATGAGCGCGACGAGCAGTTCAGCAAGCGTATTTCCCGCGGTTGGTCGCAAACAATTCAGCTTCCGCAGGGTTGCGAAGTCGACCAGCTACGAGCAGCGCTCTCACCATTGGGCGCTCTTCTCACCCCCAAGAACTACGACAATCTTCGACCCTACCAGGGAAAGGCCCAGTCATAATGGCTAACCATGCGGATAGGCAAGCATCGATGCACAAGACCTACGAGCTCCTTGCGCACCTCAACCCCGACCGCATCCGCCGACTGTTCGAAGGCGTCACGGTTGTGAAGCCAAAAGCACACAAAATCCGCACCGGCGCGCGGGTGGTCATCGACTACGGCGGCCTTGACGAAGCCGCACGTCATCGTCTTTTCGCCCACGGCCGTTTCCTTACCTGAAAGGTTCACAACTGTGTCCGCAACCGATGCCCAACTCGAACAACTCGAAGCCATGAAACGCGCGGCCTTGCTGCCCAAAGTGGCGCCACCAACCGCCCCAATGGACCCCAAGCTCGAAGCTGAGCGTGACGCCTATGTCGCTGGCCTCAGACACAGCGATTGATTGACCAACCGACCATCCATTTTTGGCCCCAGAACGCAGCAGCGTTCTGGGGCCGCTTCATGCTATTATAGGTGTGATGCAAGTTACTATTTTATACCCAACCCACAGCCCTCTAGAGCGCGAGGCCGAAGTGTTGGCTAAGCGCCTATCTGACTTTCGGATTGAGCCCCGGATGGTCAATAGTGAGAGCCGGGAGTATGACGCCATGCGTGAAACATATAGCATTCTCGGCTCGCCGGCGATTTTTTTGACCCGTGATGACGGCAGCATGGTCGAGAGTTGGCAGAATAGCTGGCCGCTGGCTGAAGACATCAGTTATTTGTACCACATGTAATGCTAGTAGTAATCATGGTCACCTTCATCGATCTGGCTAGCATTATTTTCAATGTGCTCATTTTTCTGCGAGTTATACTGAGCTGGTTCTCCAAGCCGGAGAGTAGCCGCTTTCATAAATTTGTTTACGATCTGACCGAGCCACTACTCGGGCCAATTCGCAAATTAGTCCCAATGGGCGGTGTCATCGACGTGTCTCCGATAATTGCCTACATTATCTTGCAACTGCTCTCGACCGGCGCGCATATGTTGCTGGGAAAGTTGGTTTAAGCTATACTATAGCCACAATCTGACATACATCCCCGCCGTCGGCGGGGTGAGTGGCCATCAACCACGAAGGTAGCCGAAAGAACGTCCTAGGACTAGTAGAACCGGCCGCACGGCGAGCGTAAACGTCCAATGAAGTCCACCAAGCAGGGTGGCACCTTCCGTATTTATGACGGGGCCCTGCAAATCGTGGATTTTTTATTTGCTAAAGGAGTTTATATGAAAAAAGTTGGCACGGCAGATTTTCCGGCGTTTGAGGCAGAAATGCTTAGGACCTGGGAAAGCGAAAAGACGTTTGAGAAAAGTATGGAACAGCGCAAAGATGCCCCAAACTTTAGTTTCTACGATGGGCCACCGTTTGCTAATGGCTTGCCGCATTTCGGTCACTCACTCGTCACGGCTATCAAAGATTCGCTGGGGCGCTACAAAACGATGCAGGGGTATTACGTGGCCCGCCGCAATGGCTGGGACTGCCACGGCCTACCCGTCGAGTTTGCCATCGAAAAACAGCTTGGTGTGAGCGGCAAGAGGCAGATTATGGAAGAAGTTGGGCTGGAAAAATTCAACCAAGCCTGCCGGGACTCGGTATTCCTCTACAAAGCCGATTGGGAAGCCTTCTTCCGGCGCATTGGACGCTGGACGCAGACCGAAGAGGCCTACGCCAGTATTGATCGCGATTATACCGAAAGCGTTTGGTGGGTGCTGGGTCAAGTGAACCAAAAAGGCCTGCTCTATAAAGGCTACAAAAGCATGCCGTACTGCCCGCGCTGCGAAACGCCGTTATCCAATTTTGAGCTCAATGAAGGCTACAAAGACGATGTCAGTGATCCGAGCGTCTATGTGAAATTTGCTGTGGTAGGCAAGCCTGGCACTTACTTCTTGGCCTGGACGACGACGCCCTGGACGCTGGCTGCCAATAGTGCGCTGGCCGTTGATGGTAAGGCTGATTATGTAAAAGTCGAGTTACTTGATGATGGTGATAGCTGGAAAAAAGGTGATCGATTGATACTAGCTAAGGCCCGATTGGACGTACTTGATTTACGCAAAGCCGAATATAAGGTTCTTGAGACCAAGAAAGGTAAGGAGTTGGCTGGGACCAAGTATCTGCCTTTGTACAATGTCGAAAGGCTGACCGATTCCGAAAAAGTGGCGGCTTACCAAATGTATGTCGATAGCTCGGCCAGTATTGAAGACGGTACAGGTATCGTCCACACTGGTACGCGCTATGGCGAGACCGATCTTGATCTCTGTTTGCGCATGGGCTTGCCGATGATCGAGACGGTTGACCGCAGTGGGCATATGACCAAGGTTTTAGGTGACGAAATCGGCGGTATGTTCTTTAAGAAGGCCGATAAATACATCATTGAGGATCTAACTAAGCAGGGCAAAATCTTTGCCGCTGAGACTTTTAAGCATACCTATCCATTCTGCTACCGCTGCGACAGCCCTCTCTTGTACTTCGCGATCACTACTTGGTTTGTGGGGGTTTCGACTATCCGTGACAAGATGCTTAAAACCGCCCAAGAGATCAACTGGACACCAGGGCACATTAAGGACGGCCGCTTTGGCAAGTGGCTGGAGGGCGCCAGGGATTGGGCCATTAGCCGCAACCGTTACTGGGGCGCGCCGCTGCCTATTTGGGTCAATGAGGCCGATGAGAACGACTACATCGTTATCTCTAGTATGCAGGAGTTGCGTGACCTCGCTGGCGAGGATACCCAGCTTGACGATCTGCATCGGCCGTTTATCGACGAAGTGATATTTGAAAAAGATGGCAAGAAGTACAAGCGTGTCGAAGAAGTTTTTGACTGCTGGTTTGAGTCGGGGAGTATGCCCGTGGCCCAGCAGCATTATCCTTTTGAGAATAAAGAGGTGTTTGAGAAGTCGTTTCCGGCGGACTATATCGGCGAGGGCCTCGACCAAACCCGCCTGTGGTTCTATGTGCAGCATGTGCTAGCAACTATCCTTTTCGACCGACCGGCCTATAAGAATGTGCTCGTCAACGGCATGATCATGGCGGCTGATGGACAAAAGCTGAGCAAGCGGCTCAAGAACTATCCGCCGGTTGAGGATGTCTTTGGTAAAGAGGGGGCCGACACGTTGCGTTTCTATCTGCTCGGCAACGACCAGGCCCTCAGCGCCGACTACATGCGATTCAATCGGGAAGCGATGGTCGACATCCAGCGCAATGTGTTCTCAACCCTTTGGAATACACTCAGCTTCTTATCGATGTATGCAGAGATTGATAAATGGCAGTCGACCGATAAGCTAGTACAGCCTAAGTCAAAGAGCGTTCTGGACCAATGGATCCTCGCGCGCTTGAATCAGACAATAGGCGAGATGACGGTGGCTGCTGATAAATATGAGATCGCGGCTGCCCTGCGGCCACTGCGCAACCTCGTCGATGACCTGAGCAATTGGTATGTCCGCCGCAGCCGTCGCCGGTTCTGGAAAAGTGAGGACGATAGCGATAAGGCGTCGGCTTACGCGACATTGCATTACACGTTGGCTCGCATTTGTCAGCTCCTAGCACCATGGGCGCCGTTTGCCGCCGACAAAATGTGGCGGGAGTTGATGGCTGGGACTGAGGAAGCTGTGAGCGTTCACTTAAGTGACTGGCCGAAGGCCGAGAAGGTCGATAAGAAAATTCTTGAATCTATGTCGTTAGCTCGCCAGGTTATAACCGAAGCACTAGCACAGCGTGCAGAAAAGGGTAGAAAAGTCCGGCAACCATTGAGTCGAATGGTATATTCCTTACCAAATAAAATAGTCCTGGGGGATGATCTGAATCAAATTATTATGGATGAAGTTAACGTAAAATCGTGTAACGAAATAGTTTCCCCAGATGGTAAGCTTGCTTTCTATGTCGACTTGAACACAGAAATTACTCAAGAGCTAGCACGCGAAGGCCTGGTCCGCGAAGTGGTGCGGCACGTCCAAACAGCGCGCAAAAATACTGGCCTGGACGTCGACGACCGCATAAATTTGGCGCTCATAACTCCCAACGAAGAACTACAAGCAGCCATCGAACAATTCGACAAACTAATCATCAAAGAAACTCTGACCACCGGCTTCAGCCTTGAACTTGGCGTCCGCGACACCACCCCGCCGGTCATGGCCAAGGAGGGCGGGCTGTGGGTGGAGCTGAGTAAGGTATAATAGATACCTAAGCAAAGAGGGCGAGTGAACTTACGATTTCTCAAAAACTTTGATTGGTTGCTGTTTGGCGTCACTATCCTGCTTGTGGTGATCGGCCTGCTTGTCATCTACTCGACGTCGTTTAAAGCGGCTGTTCATCTGGCGCCGGCCGACGTCCGCAATCAAGTTGTCTTTGCCGCCATTGGCCTGCTAGCGCTTATCGGCGTCGCCCAGATCGACTACCGTGTTTGGTCGAAAACGACTACTTGGATGTACTTTGCCGCCCTTAGCCTTCTCTTAATAGTTCGCTTTGCGGGCAAAACAGTGCTTGGCGGCCAACGCTGGATCAATCTTGGTTTTTTCCAATTGCAGCCTTCGGAACTAGTGAAGCTGGTCTTGATCATTGTGCTTGCCAAGTTTTTTAGCGAGCACTACGACCGCATGGATCGGCCACGCTACCTCTTCCAATCCATGGTATTCATGCTTATTCCGGCAGCGTTGGTAATGAGCCAGCCCGATCTGGGGACGGCCATGGTGCTGACCTTTATCTGGCTTGCTATGGTGCTCTCGACAAAAGTGCAGAAGAAGTACCTGGCAGCCATTTTTGTACTGGGGGCTATCAGCTTGCCGATCGTGATTGGCTTCCTCAAGCCATACCAGAAAGCACGCCTCGTAACCTTCTTTAACCCGACGGCTAATCCTTTAGGCAGCGGCTACAATGTGGTGCAATCAACTATCGCCGTGGGAAGTGGCCAGTGGTTTGGTCGGGGACTAGCTGCCGGGAGCCAGAGCCAGCTCAACTTCTTACCGAGCCAGCATACTGACTTTATCTTTGCCGTTTTGGCTGAGAAATTGGGTTTTGTAGGGGCCTTACTCCTGCTTTTTCTATTTGCTGCACTCTTATTGCGAGGTTTAGTTATAGCCTGGCGCGCCCGTGACAGATTTGGCATGTTCCTAGCAATCGGCATTGTAGCCATGCTTTTATTCCACATGTTCATCAATGTTGGCATGAACATTGGCATCATGCCCGTCACCGGTATCCCGTTGCCCTTCGTGTCCTACGGAGGAACCAGCTTGATTATCGGTATGGCCGCCGTCGGTATCCTCGAAAGTATTGCCGTTCGCCGCAAGAAGATTGAGTTCGGAGCCTAAAGCGCCGTCGATCGAGCGTGTTATACTTCTAGTAATTATTTTGAGGGAATCAGATGGGCGCAGAATTAGGAGCTCCAGAAGACAGCCAGGCGGAGCAGAGCGGTGAGTCATCGGTGGATTACGATGCCTTGTATAAGGCGGAGCATCCCGATGCCGAGATGGATCCTGCTAGGGCAGAAGCGATGGCCTACGCATCAGACGAATCGGAAGTAAAAATGGACGGCTTGCTGAAATCAGCCCTTGGCCAGGCAGAAGGCACGGCAGACAGCGCCCGAAACGCTACCGAGCAGGAGAGGATTGCCCGAGCTATCCCAGATCTTATAGCTGCTGATTCGGCGCGCGTTCAGGCTAATAGAGAGGCTGAGGCTGCCGGCCTTGCTTTCGATCAAGAGGCCGCAGCTACGCCCCATGAGGCTTCCCCCGAGGTAGAGTCCAAGCAGGATTAACTTGCTGAGGCTTTACAACCGAAGCGAAACCTGATAATATTTGTGAGTTATTTGAGCGCTCTGCGCCCATAAGAAATTAAGTAAAGAAGACACACATGCAAGCTATAATTATCGCTGGCGGAAAACAATACATCGTCACAAAAGACCAAACTTTGAACATCGACCTGCTCGGTGACGCCAAAACTATTGAGTTCGAAGCCTTGATGACTATTGACGGCGACAAAATCGAAGTCGGTACACCAGTCGTTAAGGGCGTTAAGGTAAAAGCCGACGTACTTGGTATGGTCAAAGGTGAGAAGCTCGAGATCATGCGTTTCAAGGCCAAAAAACGCAGCAAGGTACATACTGGCCACCGCCAGAAATACTCCGAGATCAAGATCAGCTCAATCGGTTAATAAGACTCAAATAAAACCACCGACCGCGGTGGTTTTTTTGTTCGCATGATATCTGGTATACTAGGGGGAGTATGAGGGAAATTCGTGGCTAAAATAATAGCTTTGGCCAATCAAAAAGGTGGCGTTGGTAAGACAACGACCACTATTAATCTGGGCGCTTACCTGGCCAAAGAAGGGAAGCGCGTGTTGGTCGTGGACCTGGACCCCCAGGGCAATACCACCAGCGGCCTGGGTGTCGATCGCAAAACTGTCCAGCAAGACCTCTACCATGTCTTGCTCGATGACATCGCCCCAGCCAAGATTATCCGTAAAACCAGCTTTCATGGCATGCAGCTGTTGCCCGCCTCGGCCGTGCTAGCCGCCGCCGAAGTAGAATTGGTAGGTGCCGATGCCCGTGAGTTCAAGCTCAAACGTGCCCTCCGCCAACTCGACTACGACTTTGTGCTCATCGACTGTCCGCCATCGCTCGGACTCCTAACGATTAACGGCCTGGTGGCCGCCCATGCCGTCATAATTCCCGTACAAGCCGAATACTACGCGCTGGAGGGTCTTGGGCAGCTGATATCGACTATTGGTCGCGTTCGCCAGGGCTTGAACCCAGAACTAGATATACTTGGCGTACTCTTGACCATGCACAATGGCCGCACAACACTTTCTGGCCAGGTACACGATGAAGTGAAGCGCCATTTTGGTGAGAAGGTCTTTGACACAGTCATCCCCCGCAATGTGCGGCTTGCCGAAGCACCCAGCTTCGGGCAGCCCATCTCGCATTTCGACAAATGGAGTAAGGGCGCCAGAGCCTACAAGGATTTTGCCAAAGAAGTAAGTAATCGGTCTAAGGGAGAAGTGA
Organism: bacterium; assembly: GCA_043767845.1. Classification (GTDB taxonomy): domain Bacteria; phylum Patescibacteriota; class Saccharimonadia; order UBA4664; family JBBRNT01; genus JAYUFZ01. Next base: position 60,193 of record JAYUFZ010000021.1, read on the forward strand.
AATGAGTACACAGAAAAGCAGGGGATTAGGCCGCGGGTTCGACGCCTTACTGCCGACTGGCGTTACCGACCCCGAGTTTGACGTGACGGCCAAGATTGGCGGTGGCGTAGCCGAGATCGATGTCGAGCTTATCGCTCCCAATAGGCAGCAGCCGCGCCAAGCTTTTGGTGAAGCTGCCTTGACTCAACTGGCCGACTCGATCGCGGTACACGGCGTCCTACAGCCAATTGTCGTAACCAGCCTCGACAATGGCCGCTTCGAGCTGGTCGCCGGCGAGCGGCGCCTGCGGGCTTCGAAGCTAGCTGGCCTTAAAACCATTCCGGCGCTGGTGCGCAGCTTCGACGAGCAAACCAAGCTAGAGCTGGCGCTCATCGAGAACTTGCAACGCGAAGACCTCAACCCACTAGAAATTGCCACCGCCTACCGCAAGCTGGCCGATCAATTCTCGATGACGCTCGACCAAATAGCGGCTCGCGTCGGTAAGGATAAATCGACAGTCTCCAATGCTATGCGGCTTTTGAACCTTCCAACCGAGGCCAAGCGGGTACTGGCCGCCGGCGAGATTACCGAAGGCCACGCCAGGACCATCCTGATGCTCGACGACCCGATCAAACAAGCTTTACTCTTGCATACTATCAAGACCAAGTACCTCAGCGTTCGTCAGGCCGAGGAGTTTGCCCGTGGACTGCGCGAGAAAGTTGGCGGTATCGAGAAAGCTCATAAGCGGATTGAAAACTCCAACGAACTGACCAAAACTCTGAGCGAATACCTTGGCACCCGCGTCACCATGCGCAGTACCGCCAAAGGTGGCCAACTAACCATCGACTACTATTCGGACGAAGAACTGGAACGCATCTACGCTGCCATCCGACACGTCACTGAGTAGCTCGAATGCCCTCAACCCTCAACCCTCAACTCCGAAGCCTAACGGCCTGCGTTTTTCGATGTAGTTCGTTCTAGCTCGCCCTAGCCTTGCGAGCCACCTATTTAGATGCAGATCGCGGAGGGCTGAGCACCGTAAATGAGGCGCACTTAATGGTGCGGTGAATGCGGAGCGCAAAGCCCAACAATGATATGCGCTAAATAGGTGGCTCGTTAAAAGAACTTGGCGTTGGCGACGGGTAGGAGGCGCATAACAGCCTCACCAACAATATAGCTCGATGGCAAGAAACCCCACTCTCTAGAGTCGAAGGAGCCATTCGGGAGACGGTTGTCACCCATAACGAATATTTGGCCGGTGGGTACTGTATCGTCGACGGTGCCAAGTGAGATATCGGAGCTTAAGGTGAGGCCTTTATCGGGGTCGAAACCTTCTGGATTGGCATTATTGTAAATGGTTACCTTACCGTCTTTTACGACAACTCGCTCGCCTGGGAGGCCGATTACACGCTTTACGAACACCAGTGACGGATCTTTGGGATAGTGAAAGACTACAATTTCGTCACGCTTTGGTATGTAACTATCTTGTTTGCCAAATAGCTTACTTATTTTAGACCCAGTGGCGCCAAGCTTGGAGATGATCAGGTAGTCCGACTCATGGAGCGTGGGGGTCATACTAGTGCCCAGTACGTGGAAAGCTTGGAATACGAAATTGTGCAAGATGAGTACGATAGCTATGGGAACGATTACCCAGTTCAGTATCCCAAACATGACAGTCTTTAGTACCGACAAAATACTGGTCGCGGTATTGGATTCTTCGGTATTGGTTGTGTCGCTGTCGGTCAGTTTGGGTGGCATAAGTATGGATCCTGGGTATGTTGATGACGTGGCAAGCGCGACGCCTTAGTCTATAAGTATAGTGCCAAGGGTAGGTGCGGGCAAGCAGATTTCCTGGACGCTTTCAGGTTGTTCACAGCTTTATAGATGGTAGTAACAGCTTTGGGCCAGGGGGTCGGGTTGCTTTACCGGAGCGAACTAAAAAGTTATACTTTAGGGCAATGGATAAGTCCGACAGAAATCATTTTGGTGGCCAGGGGAGCAATGGCCCGCGGCGGGTTGATGGGCCGCTGCGACAAGTGCGCCGACCTATGACAGGGCAGCCGCTGCCGCGTCCGGTAGTTGGGCAATCAGTGGGTGAATCGGCACCCTCCACGGCAAACCCGCTAGCCACCCCAGCGCTGGAACGGCCAGTATTCACCTATCCGAATTCCCGGAAACGCGGCAAAAAGAAATCGTGGTTTAAGCGCTTGCTCCTGCTACTGGCTTTGGTACTGGTAGCCGGCGGGTTGTACTTCGGTGTCAAAATACTGCTTGCTACCAATAAGATTATTAACCGCAATACGACCAATGGCGCCCCCGCTCTGGCTGGGGCCATAGACGCTACCAAGCTGCGTGGCGAAGGAGACGGCCGAATCAATATTTTGCTCCTTGGCGTCGGTGGCGTCGGTCATGCCGGCCCCTACTTGAGCGATACCATCATGGTGGTCAGCATCGATCCTAAAACCAAGGATGTGGCCATGCTCTCTATACCGAGAGACCTGTGGGTGTCGATCCCGGGTTTTGGGAGCGCCAAGATCAACGCTGCCTGCTCCTATGGCGAGACTGAGAACTATCCGGGAGGCTGCGGCGCGCTTGCTAAAGCAACAGTCGAAAAGATTCTCGACCTGCCAATCCATTACTACGTTCGAGTCGATTTTAGTGCCTTTAAGCAAGCTGTTAACTCGGTGGGTGGCGTCGATATTCTTGTAGATAAAGCCTTGAGTGATCCATACTATCCAAACGAAACCGACGGCTACGCCCCACTCTATATCCCCGCAGGCCTCAAACACATGAATGGCGACCTCGCCTTACGTTATGCTCGCTCACGGGAGACGACGAGCGATTTCGACCGCGCCGCCCGCCAGCAAAAAGTAATCGTAGCCCTCAAGGAAAAAGCCTTGTCGCTGGGAACTTTAACCAATCCGGCCAAAATATCCGGCCTTATCGATAGCGTTGGCGACCATGTAAAGACCGATCTCCAGTTGTTTGAAATTAAAAAGTTAGCCGAGCTGGTCAAGGATATCGACTCTACCAAGATCATAAGTAAGGTACTCGACACGTCGCCCGACGGATTGCTGGTGGATCACTCCGGCGATGAACGCGGCTACATTGAGCTGCCTAAGTCGGGTGACTTTAGTGATATTCGAAACTTCGCGCACTCCATCTTTACCGATAGCTATTTAAAGTCCGAAAGTGCCCGAGTCGAAGTCCAGAATGGGACTTTGCGCCCGGGACTTGCGGGGACGGTCACCAAGCTCTTGACCAGCTACGGCTACAATGTCACAAGCACTGTCACAGCCGCCGACCAATATCAGGCCACCACCTTGATATATGACTATACTGGCGGCGCAAAGCCATATACGGTACAATACCTGGAGAAAAGATTTGGAGTAAAAGTCCGTAAGATGACGCCCGCCACCGGCGACCCCGATATTCGCATAATATTGGGCAATGATTACAAGACGCCGACCGCTGGCA
>JAYUFZ010000022.1:0-29407 GCA_043767845.1 bacterium
TAATAGAGGTGTTTTGCTGGCTCATTAACTTCATGATAGCAGTTATGGTCATCTAGCCACAAGCGCAACCAGCCCCAAGTGTGTATAATGAACTTATGAACCACTTGCAAGAAATGTTCGAAAACGGCCGTCAAAGTCCTTGGCTCGATAATCTCACTCGTAGCATGCTCGGTGGCAAACTCGCTCAAATGGCCCGTGATGGTGTGCGTGGCGTGACCTCCAACCCGTCTATATTTCAAAAGTCGATTGAGACTGACGAACAATATATTGCCGATATCCAGAAATACGCGGCCGCCGGGCAAGACGCCGAGGCCGCGTATTGGACGCTCGTCCAGGATGATATCGTGGCTGCCCTGGAGATTCTCAGCCCCATCTATGCCCACAATCCGAGGCTCGGCGACGGCTGCGTATCCCTAGAGGTATCACCCCGGCTAGCCAGCGATAGCCTAGCAACAATCGAGATGGGCCAGTCGCTGTGGTCGGCCATTGCCAAGCCAAACCTGATGATAAAAGTCCCTGCCACAAAGGCTGGTCTGATCGCCATCACGGAACTCACCAGCCGCGGCATCAATGTAAATGTGACTTTGATCTTTAGTCTTGAGCGCTACCGGGAAGTAATCGAGGCCTACCTATGTGGGCTGGAAAAGCATGCTGGTGATCTCTCTACCGTCCACAGCGTAGCGTCATTCTTCGTCAGCCGCACGGATGTTGAGGTTGATAAGCGGCTGGAAGATATCGGCAGCCCTGAAGCCCTGGCCGAACGCGGCAAGGCAGCCCTGGCCAGCGCTCAACTGGCCTATGGGATATTCCAAGAGGCCTTTTCGACCGACCGCTGGAAAACGCTTATCCGACGCGGCGCAAATGTGCAGCGACCGCTGTGGGCCTCCACCTCGACCAAGAATCCCGACTACCCAGACCTGCTTTACGTAACAGACCTAATCCTGCCCCAAACAGTTAACACCCTCCCGGAAGCCACCATTGTAGCAATCCAGGATCATGGGCAGCTAGGTGATATTGACGTACCTAAAATGCTTGTTGCCGCAAAACATACTATCGATCGCATAGCTGCACTCGGAATCAATATGGATGATGTCGCAAAAACGCTTGAATCCGAAGGCGTTGAGAAATTCCAGGCGGCCTTCGAAGATGTCCTCCGAGCTATTACAACTAAGGCTATGAGTTAAGGTCTAAGCCTGGGCCTTACCGGTCGAACCATAGATATCCATATGTTCCTCGACTACTTTCTGGACGGCTTCTAGGACTTCTGGTGTAATCTTTGTCCAGTCGTAGACATCGGGATGGTCTTTGTACTCTTGTTCGAGTGTGCTGCGAAAAGCATAGCGCAAGTCTGAGTTAAGGTTGACTTTCGATACACCGATCTGGGCGGCCTCAACAAAATAATGCGCTGGGGTACCGGAACCGCCGTGCAGGCTGATATTGCAATCGATAGCGTCGCGAACTGCCTGTAGCAGCTCAAGATCGAGCTGTTTTGGAACGGGGTATTTACCGTGCAAGTTGCCGATTGCGGCGGCAAAAGTGTCGATGCCGGTAGCGTCTACAAAATGCTTGGCTCCTTCGGGTGTAGAGAAAGTTTTGCGGATTTCAGTGTAGTCGATTTCTTCAGTATGGACATTGGAGCTTCCACCGAAATAGTGCGGTTCACTCTCCACCAAGGCGCCAGTAGTTTTGGCGTATTCCACAATCTCTTTAGTAGCGGCAATAATTTCTTCGTCACTTGCTTCATGATTGCCGGAGCTAACATCAATATGGATAAATTCAAACCCGGCGTCGATGCCTGCCTTGGCAGCCTCGACTGTTGGCGAATGGTCGAGATTAATGTAGATCTCAATACCATATTCAGTTTTGTAATTATCGACCATATCACGCACGTTCATCAAGCCCATAGCCTGAACTTCACCATGGCTGACTTCGGCTAGGACGGGTGACTTCTTACCCGCGGCAGCGATACAGACAGCCCGCAGTGTTTCCTGGTTATCAATATTAAAGGCGCCGACGGCAAACTTCTCGGCGCGGGAACGCTGCATTAAGTCACGAGCTGCTGCGGTATTCTTCTGAATGTCTTCCATTGATAGTGCCATAATTCCCCTATTTCTTTCGTTTAATAAGTGCTGCCGCCCGCAGCGCAATGCTATCGGCATTCAGGCCGAAGTGGTTGAGGAGTTCGTCGGGCGTTCCCGACTGGCCAAAGTGGTCAACCATACCCATACGGGTCATCGGTAGGGGCTCGGATTCGCCCAGCAGCTCGGCCAAGGCGCCTCCCAAACCGCCGCCTATCTGAGCCTCTTCAGCACTAAGCAGGCAACCAGTTTTGCGGACGCTGCGTAGAATGGTTTCAGTGTCGAGCGGTTTAATGACTGCCACGTTAATAACTTCCGCCGACACCCCTGCCTTATGCAGCAGCTCAGCCGCCATCAGCGCCTGGTAGACCATGGTGCCGCAGGCGGCTATGGTAATATCGCTCCCCCCGCGTAGAATCTGCGCCTTTGCTAGGCTAAATGGAGTTTCCTTGGTAGTAATAACCGGTGTTTTGTCACGGGCCACCCGCAGATAGCCTGGTCCCTTCTGAGTAGCCAGCATTACCGTAGCCTTTTCGGCCTCCACACTATCGCAGGGTACAACAACGCGCATATGCGGCAAAACTCGCATTAGGGCAATATCTTCGAGCATCTGGTGAGTGGCGCCATCGGCACCGGTGTAGAGCCCGGCGTGAGATCCGACAATAATAACCGGTTGCTCGTTCAGGCAGATAGTGGTTTTGATCTGCTCCCAATTGCGGCCAGGGGAGAACGCCGCGTAGCTAGTCATAAACGGTACCATGCCCATGGCTGCCATGCCGCTAGCCACAGCCGCTAAATTTTGCTCGGCAATACCGACCTGAAAGAAGCGATCCGGGAAGGCCTTAGCAAACTCGTCCATCTTAGTTGAGCCGGTAAGGTCGGCGCACAGAGCAACGACGGCCTTATTGGCTTGACCGGCAGCAACCAGTCCTCGTCCAAAACCGGCGCGTATCGGCTCTTGCTCAACGTCGGGTTGGCCGAGTTTCGGGTTCAGCATGGCTTCATGCTCCATTAAGCTCAGTTTACTCATGTTCACTCCGTATTCTACCGCCAAGGGTGCGTAATTCGGCCAGGGCAATCTGCGCTTGCTCGGCCTTTGGCGGGTCACCGGCGATATCCATGCCACCAGGAATAATGCCGTGCCAACGGTAGTCGTACTCCATAAAGTCAACGCCTTTCCCGGGTATCGTATAGGCCAGTATTACTGTCGGCTTCTCAGAAATCGCCTTGGCCGTATTGCAAGCAGATCCAATCTCATCAAAATTATGGCCGTCAATTTCTAGAACATGCCAGCCGAAAGCTTCCCATTTAGCCTTCAGATTCTCGAGCGGCATGACGGTTTCCGTGGGGCCATCGATTTGGATATTATTGCGGTCGACAATGGCGGTGATGTTTGAAAGCTGGTATTTGCCGGCCAGCATGATTGCCTCCCAAACATTCCCTTCGTTGAGCTCCCCGTCACCGAGTAAGCAATAAATGCGCCGGGAGCGATGGCCTTCCAGCCGGCTGATAAGTGCCATCCCACAAGCCTGGGACAAACCTTCGCCCAGCGGGCCGCTGGTAGTTTCTAGGCCTGGCAACCGCAGACGCTCAGGGTGTCCCTGGAGCCTGGAACCAAATTTCCTCAGGGTAAGAAGTTCTTTAACTGGGAAATAGCCGGCGTGGGCCATGGTCGCATAGAGTACTGGCGCGATGTGACCATTCGAAAGCACTAACCGATCACGCTCCGACCAGCTGGGATCCTTGGGATGGTGCTTGAGGATACCAAAGTACAGGGCAGTAAAAACATCGGCCATACCCAGTGGCCCGGCCGAGTGGCCACTGCCAGCTTCAACCAGCATTTTGATAATATCTTGGCGGATGGAATTAGCTTTCTGTTCGAGCTCTTTGGTGGTCACGCGATGCCCCCTTCAGCAATTGCCTTAAGTGCTTCGTAAGCCATTTCCGGGTCGTCTGAGTTTTGAATAAAACTCCCCACATTCAGCACATCGGCGCCAGCATCAATAGCCAGCTTGGCAGATGACTGGTCAACCCGCCCGTCAACACCCATCTCGAGGCTAGGATTAATGGCCCGTGCCTCGGCGATTTTTTCCAGTTGACCCATTTGGAACTCATCGGTTTCGGGCTGGCTATTACGGCCAAGGCTTGAACCAGTATAGATGAGGAGCGAATCAACCTGGGGCAAGAGGTCGGCTACTTGTGCGATAGTTGTGTCTGGCTTAATAGCTAGTCCAACCTTGATGTCGCAAGCCCGCAGCTGGTCAAAGATTGCCGGCAGGTTGTCATTTGCCTCGAAATGGCAGATTACTAGACTTGGTGCCAGGCTAATGATTGTTTCGATATTGGCCGACGGCCGGTCGAGCATTAAATGTAAGTCAAGCTCTGCTCCGTCTATGCCGTAAACCTGTGACGGGCCAATAGTCTTTGTATCGGTAAAGACCCCATCACTAATATCAACGTGCAGGCGGGTGGCAAACGGTTTAACTCGCTCGATACGCGCCGCATAGTCATCGGGGCTAATGGCGTCGACAACTGGAACAACTCTAGCCATAAATCTCCTCGACTTCGTCGATCCTGCGATGGTATTTGGGATTTTTGGAAAAGGCTGTTGATAGCCAGGCATCGACAATTTTTTTAGCTTCAGATTCGGTAATAAAGCGCGCTGGCAAGCTGAGCACATTGCTATCGTTGTCTTCGCGAGTCTCATGAGCAACCTCTTCGCTCCATACAACTGAAGCACGGATGCCGCGCACACGGTTAGCGGCCATTGCCATACCTTGACCGCTGCCGCACACAAGGATGCCACGCGAATCATCTTCGCCAAGTACCTTTGTGACTGCCGCGAAAGCGTATTGTGGGAAATCGTCCTGCTTATCGAGGCTAGGCGCGCCAACATCCTCAACGCTATGACCTTTTTCAGTCAGATATGGTACTAGGACTTCCTTGAGCTCAAAGCCACCATGATCTGCCCCCACAAATATCTTCATGTTAAGCGATGGTCTTTCCGACCAGTTCAACTTGCTCGACAAGGCGGTTCGAGTAACCCCACTCATTGTCATACCAGGCAACTACCTTGACCAGATTTCCACCAACGACATTAGTGAGGTGAAGGTCGACGATCGCCGAGTGGCTGTCACCGATAAAGTCACTAGAGACGAGTTCTTCGTTGGTAGTAGTTAGAATACCTTGCCACATTGGCATGGCTGCAGCCTCAACCAGTACGGCATTTACCTCTTCGATAGTGGTGTCTTTCTTGGTCACAAAGGTAAAGTCGCTGAGTGACACGACCGGGGTGGGGACGCGGATAGACAGACCCTGGAAGATGCCCTTCAGCTCTGGAACGACCAACGCGGCGGCAATAGTAGCGCCGGTAGTAGTCGGAACAATATTCTCGGCGGCATTACGGCCTTCGCGCAGGTCTTTGGAAGGCGCGTCTTGGAGCGCCTGGCTTGCAGTGTATGAGTGGACGGTGGTCATCATGGCTTTCTCGACACCGAACTTAGCTACAATAATAGAAGCTACCGGGGAGATACAGTTAGTGGTACAAGATGCATTGGAGACGATCGTGTCGGTGGCGGCCAGCTTGTCGGAATTTACACCTACTACAAAAGTACCAGCGCCTTCACCCTTGGCTGGCGCAGATATTATTACCCGCTTAGCGCCGGCCTTAAGGTGCAAGCCAGCGTCCTCGGCCTTGATAAAGCGGCCAGTGCTTTCGATCACGACATCAACGTCGAGGTCTTTCCAAGGTAAGAGTGAGGGATCTTTTTCGGCTGTGACGCGGATTTTTTCACCATCGACTATTAGATTGGTCTCGTCAAACGTAACTTCCTTATGATAGAGCCCATAGTTTGAGTCGTGCTTTAGCAGATTGGCCAGTGTCTTTGTGTCGGTCAAGTCATTAATTGCCACGATCTCGAGGTCCGGCCGGCCGAATGCGATTTTGAAGGCGTTGCGGCCGATGCGTCCAAAACCGTTGATTGCTACTTTTAATGCCACGGGTATACCCTTTTATATAATGCTATTGTATAAGCTTTAGCAGTATAGCTCAAGGGTTGGTTTATCAAGCTCCGAGCGCGACGAGGTCGTAGCTTAGACCGGCTCGATGAACTAAGCTTGAAGTTATGGCTTCGTTATAGAAACATCTGCCATATGGAAGATTGTGATAACACTATTGCCGTCGTCGTGGTATAAAATTGTACCCTGTTCGTCACAGTAAACATTCGTAATGGCTGTGCCGTACTTGACGTTGTACTGGAAAACATTGTAGTTCGAATTACCACCTCCATAGGCTGGTGTACCGGCGCTCTGGCTAGCATATACCGTAAACTTCTTGCCATACGGCTTGCAGTCTGCCAATGTCGGATGCACAATGTGCGGCGCCGGAGTAGCCGTTGGATGTACTGCCGGTACGGGTGTTGGCGTGTTGGTAGCCGACGCAAGCGGAGTCGCAGAGGGCGTCGTACTTGGTTTGGGCGTAGAGGTATGCTTGAGCCTGGCATCGGCAAGACTTTGGTCTTGGGCTACTTTCTGAGCGGCTTTTTCTGCGCGGGCACGCTGCATATTCACGACGGCGGCACCGCCCGCTGTAAGTATTAAGGCGGCTAGTAAGATCACTAGGATAAGGGCGAAGCCGCGATCGCTAATGGCTTCTTTTGATAGTGGCTTCGACATAGGGGTACCATATTAATTTGCATACATTAAACCATACTGCTTATGCTTATGTCAAACAAAAAACCACAGGCCAGAAATATTTCTGCACTGTGGTTTTGCCACGAAATTAACGGCTCGTGGCCTGCCGCAGGGTTCCTAACGACGAACGGCTAGAAAGCGGTAGATTCGAGACCAATTGAAGAAGTAATTCACCGACTTACGATCACCCCAGTATGTACTCCAATAGTTCTGGGCTAGAACGCGCGGGCCGGTAATCTCCCAGAGGCACAAAACACGGCTGGTCTGGAAGCTATCGGTTGAAATCGAGCCAAGCGCCGCTATCGGGAAGTCAAGACCTGAGCTGGGATGAGCCTGCGCGTAGCGAACCAGATCGTGAGCCGTTGCCGGTCGCAAATCAAGCCTGTCTATGCTGGCAAAAACCTCCGTCGACTTCATATCCTGGTCGAAGTGAAACAGCTGAGGCTGAGTGCCAAAACCGGTAAATGGGTAATTCTGGTCGGTAACGCCATTCCCAGAAATTTGCAGGCCGGCGGTGGTCGCCAGGCCGACAAGAGAAACTTGCTCGGCAGCGGGTTGCCTGCTGATGACTTTCGAAAGCGCCTTGCTAGGCTGGTGGTGGTTGATTACATTTTCGATGCTGCTCTTTGCTTTTTTAGTCATCATAGTCCCCTTCAGGAATGCCACTATGTGTAGTCGGTCGAAGTCGCCTGGATGTAAAAGAACGATATTATATTGGCATGTATTTTTATATTAGTCAATAATCAGTCTGTTCAAATTACATAGGCCGGTATTCCCAATCGGCCTGCAAGCATAAACACAAATAGACCCGGCCAAGGGTCTATTTGTGAGAAGTTGGTGAATATTACTGCTTATAGCGTTCGATACACTCAGCGATAATTTTCAGAGCATGATCTTTGTCGCCAAAACCCTGCACCACAGTCGTACCTGGCTTTTTGAGGTCTTTGTAGTGACTAAAGTGGTGCTCAATTCGCTTTATCCAGGCCTCACCGAGGTCTTCGACTGTCTGGTAGCGGTCGCCGTTGTTGCGATCATCTGCGGGCACGCAGATCACCTTGTGATCCATCTCGCCATCATCTTCGAAGTTTAGGATTCCAAGTATGCGGGCCTGTACAACGACACCCATCGGCAGTGGTTCGTCGCAGACAATCAGCGTGTCGAGTTCGTCACCATCTTCATCGATAGTGCCTGGAATAAATCCATAATTTACTGGCTTAGCAAAAATTGCCGGCTCAACTCGGTCGAGCTCAAAAACTCCAAGTTCCTTGCGGTACTCGATCTTAAGTGTCGAGCCTTCAGATATTTCGACGACAGTGTTAATAGTGTTTGGCAGGTCACCTGGGGAATAGAGCTTATTATAGTCGGCCATATTAGTTTTCCTGTATTTATAAGCCCATTTTAGCATAGCAGAGACGGCTGATCGAGATTAGACTGATCAGATAGATCTATGGGCAGGCTTACCCTGGACTTAATCCGGGGCTTGTGATGACCGCCCGGAGGATCTATCAATGTCTTTCACGAATATCCAGAAGCGCTGGCCCCACCAATGGTTTGGCATATCAGCAGCCTCATGCCAGCCAATCTTGCGATAGTAGGGCGCCGCTACCTCGGTCCAAAGCATAATACGGTGCACGGACTCGGCAACCACCTTGCTTTCGAAATATTCAAGCAGCCGCTCGCCGGTCTTTTTACCGCGCTGCGAGGCATCGACATATAGCGAATACACGAAAGCCACCCCGTCACTGTTGGCCGAGCCTATCAAATAGCCTACGGTTAAGCCATCGTCGACCGCCACCAGCACTTCCCTCAAGCCGTCTAGTCGGGCCTTGAGCAGCCTCCAGCCGCTATTGCGTTTGCGCATGAGCTCTTGGATCTGGGGATTATAAAAACTATAGGTGGTGTCCACCGACTGGCCGTTCAGCCTGGAGACAGTTTTAAAGTCGCTCAAGCGAGCTCTACGGATTATGACGCTCATAGACTATACCTAGGGCAGTCACTAGCCACGGGCTGGTGGGATAGTACTTGCTCCATCCAGCTCAGCGATTGGGACGCGGCCACAGACATGATGTTGTAATGCGTGGCACCGGGATAAATACTCAGGCCAACGGGTTGGATTGCACCCTGGCAGAGCCGCTTAGTCAGATCTACTTGGGCACCGGCGAGTATGACATAGTCTTTCTCTCCAGCCAGCGTCAGAACGGGCACATGAGCCGCCTGCGCACCGGCTAAATTTTTACTCAGCAGATTTGCCAGCACGGGGAAGTTTTGAGCAAACTGGCCGAGGCGGAGCGAATCAATAAAAGCGGCTGAGTAGACTTTGGCCGTGTTGGTACTGGGACCATAATGCCCACTGTGTACCTCGAGTTGATCAATACAATTTGTGGACACGTCGTGGGCCAGGCTCGTTGAAAATGGCTCCAACAACATACTCTCAGGCTTAATATCTACCTGGTAGTAGTCATTGTAGGCTGCCAGTAAATATGGCGGCAGCCAGATGGTAGCTGTGCCATTTACCGTATCAAGAAAAGTGCGCTGCAAATCGGTAGCGGGAGCGAAACCAACAACACCCTTAATACTAATATCTGGAGCATACTCGGTGTTGAGCTGGTCGGCCCACAGTGCCGCATGGCCGCCCTGCGAAAACCCGGCCATGAAGAAACTATTGGCTACTACCTGGCCTTCAAAGCGGGGCTTGTCACTAAAGCTCAGCATGGCTCTGGCTAAGTCGAGCATGGCTCTGGCCTCGACCTCGCCAACAAAGTAATGCGAAAGACCGCCAGGCGTGTCGCGATTGTCATAGTCGGTGGTCGCAACAGCATACCCTTGCCCAGCATAGTAAGCGAGGTGGCTATCGTATTGCCCCCAATTTTTATGGCGGCTCTGCTCAAGCGACGGAGCGCAGATGGCACCAGGGCCAGTCGTGCCTGGCCCGAAGATAAATCCCGGCGCGCTGTGGGCAGCATGTGGGATATAGGCCCGCCCCGTCAGTAGTATCAGGCGCTCACTGCGTGGATCCTTACTGGTATAACTAAACTGATATTCTTCGACGCCCACCTTCGCCGCCGAGAAAGTCGTGGGGGCGAACAACTGTCTAGACTGGCTGTCGAGCGTGTCCTGGCTAACGGTAGCCAGATGCTTGAGCCCAATAATTTTGCCGGGGGTAGTAAGATCGGGGGTGGGCGTGGGGCTCTGTACGGGGTGTGAGACCGAAGAGTAGCCAGGGCTACTAGACTTTTTTTGCACTCGGAAGGCAACAAATAGACTCATTGCCATAACCACACCAGCCAGTGTGAGCCAAGCCCTTTGCCGTCTCCTTCTGACTTTCTGGGCTCTAAACATTAGTCTACCGTTTTGCTAGCTTACGTAAATATTCTCGAAGTTTGAGCGAGGCGCTCACGCCCTCGCCAACCGCGCTGGCTATCTGCCAGGTCGCCCCACTGCGCACATCCCCTGCCGCGAAGACGCCTGCTAGGTTCGTCCCAAACGTTTGACTGGTGAGAACAAAGCCGACTTCATCAAGCTCAATACTGCCCTTCAGCCAACCAGTATTAGGAATGAGTCCGACAAAAACAAACACGCCATCGCAGGCAAAACGTAACGCCTCGCTCCCCACTCCGCCAACGGCGCTGACTGCGGCAACTTTGCCCGCGGCTCCCTCGATGGCGGTTGTTGTCACTGAATAGTGAATCTCTATTTTAGGTTCGGCCATTATTTCATCTACTAGAATTTGCGTGCCCTTCAGTGCTGGGCCACGAACCAGCATGGTAATTTTGTCGGCAAATTTTGTTAAAAATAAGCTTTCTTGGATAGCTGAGTTACCACCGCCTACCACCACGACATGCTTGCCCCGATAAAAGGCCCCGTCGCAAGTTGCACAATAGTGCACCCCACGCCCAGTGAATTCTGCCTCACCGGGGATATCCAGCTTGCGATACGCCGAGCCGGTGGCAAGCAACACGCTTTTAGCCAGAAAAGTGCCTTCGGAAGTCTCTACACTCAGCCGGTCACCCGACTTACTGAGGGCCGTTACCTCGATGCCGGTCTTTATTTCAGCACCGAAGCGCTTTGCCTGCTTTTCCAAGCTTTCTGCTAGATCAAGCCCGCTAATACCGGCGGCAAATCCAGGGTAATTATCAATCTGGTCGGTGATTGCTGCCATACCACCGACTACCCCCTTCTCGAGAATCAGTGTAGTCAGATCTTCGCGAGCAGTGTAGATAGCTGCCGCAAGCCCCGTGGGACCGGCTCCGATAATTATAACGTCACTGACTGACTGTGCTGTGTCGGTCATAACCCGAGCGCTGCTTTGAGACGGGGTTGGTCAAAGCCCAAAATACCCTGTGCCGTGCCGTCGTCGGCCGTAATCACGGTAAACGGCACGCCAAACTGCCCACTCAGCTGGAACATTTCATCAGCCGCCGTGGGGTTGGTATCTACGGCAATCTCGGTAAAGTCAATCTTATGTTCTTTCAAAAACTCTTTTTCGGCCCGACAGAACACACAAGTAGCCGTCGTATACATTTTTACTTTCGCCATGTTACTCCTTTATTCGTTTCGAAACGTACGACGAGGGACTGCCGCGATCACGAAATCTGTGTTTAATACTCTCTAATTCTAGTATAGCAAAGTCGTCAATCTTCCAGGTCGATGCCACCGTCTTTAATAATTTTGGCATAAGCTTTCGCCCCATCACGAACCCGGCGCTTACCGGTCCGGTAGTCGACTTCGATCAGGCCAAACCGCGGCCAAAAGCCTTTATCCCACTCGAAGTTGTCGAGTAGCGACCAGTACGAGTAACCCCGGATATCAATTCCCTCCTGCATGGCTTGCCATACCACAGCCACCACCTCCTGGATATAAGCACCCCTGTGGACATCACGACCATCGGCTAAGCCATTCTCGGTAATGTAGATCGGCAGATTATAGCGAGCAACCCCACGCAAAACTTGCAGCAGGCCTTCCGGATACAGTTCCCAACCCATATCTGAAAATTTCGCGTCCACCGACCGCCTCGTCGAGAACCTCGTTCGGTTATGGAAATAATAGTTAATACCAATGTAGTCTTGGTAACCCAGCACCAGCCGTAAGAAATACAAGTTCCAGAATTGGTCGAGCAGCAGCTTTAGGAAGAAATTGAGGCCGCTACGGTCAATAGCGATGGAAATATTGTGCTTGGCGATACCCACTTGGGCGGCCGGGTATCGTGCCTTGATAATCTTATAAGAACGTTTGTGTGCCCTAGACAGTCGCTTCAGCACCCGATTAGCGTCGAGCAAGCTACGATGCATAGGTGGCCAATCGCCTTCAAGATGGGCGAAGTCGGTGTAAACCTCTGGCTCATTGAGCGTCACCCAGAAAGTAACATCATCGCCCAGGCTATCCACGACTTTCTCGACATAGCCGGTAAAATAATGGCCAGTCACTGCCCGGTGCCAGCCGCCAATACGGGCCACCCAAGCCGGCAACGTCCAATGCCAGAGCGTTACAAAAGGCTCCATGCCATGCTCCCGGGTAGCCCTGATGACTTTTCGATAGTGCTCGATGGCCGCTTGGTTAAACTGCCCCTTCTCGGGCTCAATCCTCGACCATTCGATAGACAGCCGAAAGCTGGTCAGTCCAAGCGACTGAGCCAGCTTCAGATCTTCTTCGTAGCGATGATAGTGGTCGACTCCACGGCCGGAGATGTAGTTTTTGGGGTCAGTGGCCGCTTCTTTGATGTACTCCCAGTCGGGCACTACATTGGCGAACTCACGTTCGGCCTTGGCGGCTAACTGCTCGGCGTGACGCTTCTCCCACTCCGTCCAATCATTGTGATTGCCGCCTTCAACCTGGTGTGATGACGTGCTGGCACCCCACAAAAAGCCTTTTGGGAATCGTTTCGGTACATGTTCTGCGTCAGGCTTTGCGCTCATGCTTATATTGTAGCAGATAGGGCTTGCTCATCCATAGAAAAGCATCTATGGAACTAGCTAAATAGTCGGTGACGGGGTCGGGCTTACAGGCGCTGGACTGGGGCTTGTCGAGGTAGACGGTGGGAAGGCAGCCTTGAGCTTTGTCCGAGCGGCTTCCATGCTTACTTTGAAAGCCTCATTGGCGGCGGCGATAGCAGCCTTGCGTGCAGCAATTAGGGCTTCGAGCTGGGGTTTTTTGCTGTCGGCAGCTTTGCGAGCGGCGGCTAATGTAGCCTTGGCGGACTTGAGCGTGGTCACCAGCGTTTCGCGGACCGTTGCCGGACTAGTGCCAGCGGCGCAACTGGCCTTGGCCGTCGCGAAGGCGGCATTTACAGCAGTCTGGTAGTTAGTAACGGCCGTATCAACACCTGCTTTTTGGCCCGTAATCAGGGCATCTACACCTGCTCGGTAGCTAGTGATAGCCTTGTCGACGGCGGCACGGCGAGTAGCGATAGCCGCTTTTACCGAGGCTACGAACTCAGCCACGGCAACTTTTTGGCCATCTGTCGTAGCTTTCTCGTTGAGTTTTTCGAATTGCTTATCACGCTCATCGTCGGCCTTGGCCCGTTCAGCAGCCAGCCCACTATCAGTTTTGGCGCGGCCGGTAGCGATATCATCGTCACGTTTTTCCCTGGCGGTTTCGTACTTCTTTTCGTCTGTCTTAACCTTGCCGACTGCCAGTGTGCTCTGATTGGCGACTTTGTTACAAAACGCTTGATCGCGCGCGCTATCCTTAACAGCATTCTTGCCACTCTCATGAACTTCTGGGTTTTCGGTAGTTTCAGGGTGCTCGGTTGCTGACGGACTCAATGAAGGCCTCGGGGTCGTGCTGCCTTCGGTGCCGCGGGCTAACCCTGCGAGCGGAGTCGATAGATTGGCGATCGTAATCAAACCAATAATACCGAAGCGGACTAGTTGGTGTTTAGTAGGATGATTCATTTATTCCCCCTTCCAGACTACTAGCGGCCGTTACTGTGGCGTCCAGCGCGGCTGTATCGGTACTATCTTTGGCCGTTAGTGAACTCTCAACTGTGGCCGAGTCAAGGATGGCATTTACGGCGTTGTCGGGGTTGCCATTGGCTATTGTGCTTTTTTTCATAGCTGGAGTGGTACTTGCAGCTTTACGACTTTGATATGAGCGCACTCCGACCACCGCAAAGGCCGCAATCACGACTGCGAGCAGGATGAGCTCGAAGAGCATGGCGACACCACGTTGGTCAGCGAAAATCTGACGCTTACTCATTTGTGAGACCTTGTTTATAGTCTTTATGGTGCGCTAAAACGGCACATTCGTCAAGAATGAAGCGCTACTTGGAGGCAAAGCAAAACGCACTCGCTGTCGCCTCAAGATTGAGGGATGCGAGTGCGTGATGCACCTTGTGAGTCAGTCGCGTGGCGACCGGTAGACCCGATTGTGCAGGTCGCGGTCGAACTCGACGAGCAGATCGTGTTCGGTCGGTGGAATATCTGCGTTTCGCTCGATGCGCTGCTGGTGGCGGGCTTCGGCTCGCTCATTGAGAATGAGCAGGTAGGTGGCGAGCAGTAGCAGCACGAGGCCGCCAATGAAATAGAGCGGATGACCGGGATTTGCCGGATCATCTCCGCCAGTACCCCAGCCAGCAGCCAGCAGACCTATAAGGGCCAGCCAGCCAGCACGAGCTGTGCGAGTTCCAAGCATTTTCTTGAAAAGGTGCATGGATCGTCCTTTCGGGGAAGTGTAGCTGGGACGATCCCAATTACGAAACGATCTCGCTGCATTATATACTACTTATGCCTTTTTGTCAATGCTGCTTGAGAACATATTGTTTGAGATAGGAGAGAATGAATCCGTAATTAATGGCTATCAAGTAGATGTCTAGGACTACAAGCAATGGAAAGACGCCCAGTGCTTCGACCCATTTGCCCGTTGTTATCCGCAGCGACCGAATGGGCGGTAGACCGAATTTTATAGGTATGGGCAGCAACCAGGGCACACCTTCTTTGGTAAACGTATCCATGACCAAGTGCGATGCCATGCCGATCATGAAGGCCCACCAGACCATTGGCATATTCATGGAAGGTAGCAACCGGTGCAAGACAGCCAACAGTAACTTGGCAAGATAGCCGAATAACGCCAGGCCGAGTATCGAGTGAGTTAAAAAGCGGTGGCCGCCAAGCAGTTTTGCTACTAATTTACCAAATATCCCCGTAATTGGCAGATTGCGCCATAAGGGCGCGGTTGGTTCATCGATATCCGGCGTTATGCCACCGATTTGATTAGCTAAAAGGGCAGCTAGTATGGTTGCCAGATTGATACTTGCCGGCGGGTAGGCCATGCTCACAGCTAGCAAGGCTGAAAAAGCAGCAAGGTCATGTGTTCTTCCTGTCATATATACTAGTTTAACAGTATTCTCACGTCCTGCTGGCGCAAAAAGCGGGCTGTTACTGTAGAATAAAGCGATGAGCCAAATCTCACCAAACCAAGTCTCAGCCACCAAAGCTGCCCAAACCAACGTGCTCGGTCTACGGCTCACAGAGCAAGAAGTCTGCAATTATTGGTCGGTCATTTTCAGTCCCAAGGGTATAGCGAGCCTCACCAAGCAAGATATGAACGGCTTTCTAAGCTATGAGCAGAATCGGCGCTGGAAAGAGCTGAGCAAAGAGAATGTGACCAGGGACATGCAGAAGCTGCGCGCCGCGCTGGCTCACTTGCTCGACGATAGCCTGCCGTTGACTCTACGACTAGATAACCTCGACCCAGCTAGTGGGTCACTCGCTATCCCCTACCTTGGCAAAGCCAAGCTTGGCGCAGTGTTACTAGTGACGCACCCCCGCCAGTATGGGGTTTGGAACGACTACAGCGAAAGGGCGCTGCGAGCCATGGGACTTTTCCCGAATTTCGAGCCGGGCTGGCATCTCGGCCAACAGTATGAGGCAGTGAATAAGGTTTTTCTCAGTCTATCCTCAGATAACCAAGTTACGATGTGGTGGTTAGACATTATTTTGGAAAAGATTGCGCTGAT
Organism: bacterium; assembly: GCA_043767845.1. Taxonomy (GTDB): domain Bacteria; phylum Patescibacteriota; class Saccharimonadia; order UBA4664; family JBBRNT01; genus JAYUFZ01. The sequence continues at coordinate 15,724 of JAYUFZ010000022.1, forward strand.
GATACTATGATGCGTGACGGCCACAGGTAGTAGTAAGAATTATAAGACCGGCAAAGGACCACCATGGCATACAACGAACCTCATAAATCAAATCAACTCCCAAAGATATTGGCTGCAGCTGCCGGCCTCGTCGTTATTAGCGTTGGCGGGCTGGCTATTAAGAACGCCGCCGGTAAGAATGGCGGCGGAGCCGATCAGTCGCTTTCCGCTGCCAACCATACCGCCACCCCGGTACCAACCATTTCGGCCAATGGCACTGTCACAGCTGTACCGACAACCAGCTCTAGGACTGCCCTAGCTTATAAAGATGGTACCTATACGGCCGACGGTAGTTATAACACACCTACGTCAACTGAAGTTATCTCGGTAACGCTTACAATCAAGAATGATGTCATCACCGACTCGAGTATCACCAATAATCCGCAGGCTCGTGAATCCCAGCAATACCAGAGTAAGTTTATATCGGGGTACAAGAGCCTTGTAGTCGGTAAAAAGATCAGCGAGGTCAATCTTGGCCGTGTTTCAGGCTCCTCGCTGACGCCAATCGGCTTCAATACCGCGCTCGCTAAGATTAAGAGCCAGGCCAAAGCCTAGCCGTGGCCGAGTGCCATTTTGAGGCCATTGGCACTGTCTGGCAGATTGATATTTATGACAGACTGAGTAAGCCACAGGCTCAAGGCCTGGAAGGGCAGATCAAAGCACGCATCGAACAGTTCGATCTGGACTACTCCAGATTTCGAAGCGACTCGCTAGTGACAAAGATTTCCCAGACTGCCGGCCGCTATGAGCTGCCAGAAGACGCTCATGAATTGCTTGGCCTCTACCGCAAGCTCTACGATGTGTCCGATGGCAAAGTCACCCCTCTGATCGGGCAAATACTGTCCGATGCCGGCTATGACGCCAGATACTCATTTGTCAGCCAGTCACTAACAAGCCCGCAGGCTTGGGACGAGGTGATGAATTATGACCATCCAACACTGCATATAAAAAAGCCAGTCCTGCTGGATTTCGGCGCGGCTGGCAAGGGTTACTTGGTAGATATTATTGGCACTCTAATAGTCGAAGCCGGTTTCAGTAACTTCTGCGTAGACGCTGGTGGCGATATTTATTACCAATCAATGCAGCCCGGTCCGCTACGGGTTGGGCTTGAAGACCCTGATGATCCCAGCCGAGTACTGGGCGTGTCAGAAATTAATAGTGGCAGCATTTGTGGCTCAGCCGGGAATCGCCGTAAGTGGGGGCAGTATCACCACATTATCGACCCTACAAACCTAACTTCGCCCCGCACTATCAAGGCGGTGTGGGTGACTGCAGCTACCTGTGCCATAGCCGATGCCATGAGCACAGCGCTGTATTTTGTGGCCCCCGAGGTACTCGCCAAACCCTTTGACTTTGAATTTTTGATAATTACTGAAGGCGAATCCCTGCTACAATCGGCTGACTTCCCCGCGGAATTATTCCTAGCTGGTGGCTCCGAGTAGCTAGACTCGGAAGGCACCGACATTGGAGAGTTTGCCGTCGCTCAGCCAGAAGGTCAGGCTGTTTGGGGGCAAGCTCTTGCCGACCATAGCCCTATCCTTACCCTGGCCGATTCTGGGAAAAGGCTTAACTAAGCTTTTAGCCTATTAAGGCTTGGCTACCGGCAGCACCACGCTAAAAGTTGAACCTTCACCAATCACACTTTTCACCTTCACCGTTCCCTTGTGTAGGCCGACAATTTGTTGGGCAATAGAAAGCCCTAAACCATAGCCATTGGTACTCGACTTGGTCCGTGAACTATCGGAGCGATAAAAACGATCAAAAATATGCGCTTGATCAGCCTCGCCGATGCCAACGCCATGATCGGTAACCTCGATAGAGCCGCTGTCGCCTTTTTTTGTACTGCTTACCACGATACGGCTCGAAGCCGGGCTGTATTTAATAGCATTGTCGAGCAAGATAATAATCAGTTCTTCGAGACTAGCTTTGTCGCCAAGCACTTCAAAATCTTTAAGCTTAGTGTCGAGCTGTATCTGTTTGTGGTCGGCCATCTTTTGCATTCGGCCGACCGAAGTAGTTACTAGGTCTGCCACCGAACAAAGCTCGTCATCCTTGCCTTGGGCGTTGTCATGCTGGGCCAGACGTAACAAACTGGTGGAGAGCGTTTCAAGCTTGGCTATTTCTTCAAGGTTGCTACCCAGCAGCTCTTTGACCTCTTTTTGATCGAGGTCTTTACCGCGCAATGCCACCTCTATCTCGGTTTTCATGGCTGTCAGTGGCGTACGCAGCTCGTGAGAAGCATCGGCGGTGAAGCGGCTTTGGGCCTCCAAAGCATTCTCGATGGGTAGTAAGGTACGGCGGGCCAGCAGGTAGCTGGCACCCCCGGCAAGTACCAGGATAATCAGGTTAAGCATCAGCAGACTGGTCTGAATTTTGGAGGTGGCTAGGTCATACTGCTGCTGCTGAAATTGTTCCAGGTCGAAGTCGACGGGCACGGCAAAGCGGGGCATTTGGCGCAAAACAATTGCTTGGCGGTGGAGGCTGTTACCCAACTCGGCGGTGGATGAGCGATACACAGCCATACTAAACAGCAGGCTAATGAACATAACAATAGCCAGATACCAGAGTGTTAGCCGTAATGTCGCTGAGTGGAACACTAGTCCCCTATGCTTAATTTATAACCAAAGCCTCGCACTGTATGCAGTAAGGCTGGGCCCTTGAAGGGCTTGTCTATTTTATTGCGCAAGTAGCCGACGTACACTTCAACGGTGTTTTCTAAAACATCGGCATCGAAATCCCAGACGTGGGCAATGATATTTTGCTTACTTAAAACACGATTTTGATTGCGCATGAGATACTCCAATAGGGCATATTCTTTGGTTGATAGGCTGACTACCCTTCCGGCTCGTATAACGCTGAAGTTCGTAGTGTCCAATACCAAGTCGTCGATTTTTAGCTCATTAGTCAAGGCGTCTTGAGGCCGGCGCAGCAAAGCCCGCACCCGGGCCAGAAGTTCCTCGAAGGCAAAAGGTTTCACCAGGTAATCGTCGGCGCCGGAATTGAGGCCCATCACACGGTCGGCCAGCTTGTCCTTAGCGGTCAGCATTAAGACGGGGGTGTGGATGCCCTCGGCCCGAATTTCTTTGCAGATATCGAGGCCCTCAATGAGGCCGGGAAGCATGCGGTCGAGGATAATGATGTCATGCTCGGCGGTCAATGCTGAGCTTAGGCCCTCGTCGGCATCATAGGCCACGTCCACAGCATAGGACTCTCCCTCCAGGCCTTTCTTGATGGCGTTGGCTATTTTGTGTTCGTCTTCGACAACTAATACTCTCATACAAGCATTGTACGCTTCCTTTACTGAGAAATGGCTGTGAAGTTGGTAGGATTATTTTGGCTCATTGTCGAGTGATGCCCACAGATACCAGCAGGCGACTGTGCGATAAGGGCGCCACTTTTCGGCACATTGTTCTAGCTCAGCCTTGGACGGCAGCGAGTCCCAGCCATTCAGCCGCATCATCGCCCTCTGGATCCCGACATCATCCGGGGGAAAAATATCCAAACGTAGCAGTGTGAACATTAAAAACATTTGGGCTGTCCAGACGCCAATCCCCTTCACGGCGGTTAGTTCTTTTGTGACATCATCATCCGATAATTGGTCGAGGTGGTTGAAAACCTTGGCATCGGTCACGAAATGCTCAGCCAAGTCCTTGATATAGCGGGCTTTTTGACCAGACAGGCCAATGGCCTTGATCTGGGCTTCGTCCAGTGCGGCGGCGGTCCGTGGGTCAAGCCCAGTCAGGTCGCTAAATCTTTGATAAATACTTGCGGCGGCCTTGACCGAGATTTGCTGGCTCACAATTGACCTGGAAAGCGACACGAAGTAGTCGGTCCGCGGCTCGCGCTGCATCGGGCCATGCGCCTTGATAATAGCCGCTAGTTTTGGGTCGGACCTTGCGAGTTGGCGCTCGCCTACTCGGATATTTTGCTGGTAATCTAGGTTGGTCATGCTGCTATAATAGCAGTAATAATTACGAGGTCACCATGCTCGAAGGCTTACGCAGTGTCATTTACCCTTCCAAGGACTTAGCCAGTGATAAAGCTTTTTGGACTAAGGCCTTAGGCATCCCGCCTTATTTTGATGAGCCCTTTTACGTTGGCTTCAAGGTTGGTGGCTATGAGTTAGGCCTCGACCCCAATGGCGGATCTGAGGGTGCGACTGGGCCGATTACCTACTAGGGGACGAGTGATATTGCCGCCAGTGCCGAGGACTTAGCTGGCAAGGGTATAAAGCAAACGAGCGATATCCATAATGTCGGTGAAGACATTCTGATGACCACTTTTGTCGATGACGGCGGGTTTACTTTCGGCATTATCCAGAACCCACATTTCCAGCTAGACGAAGAAACCCCAGCAGAAGAATTATTGTAGTCAGCTGTCTCAGGGATAAAATACTTCACCATCTTCGAGCATCTGGGTGATCTGCTCGAAGCGTCTGGCTCTGGTCAGTGGCTTTTTGGCGGTTTGCAAGCGAAAGATGATGGCGTAGCGGTTGGCGGCAGACATTCCGTCGTAAAATTCTTTGGCTTGCGGGTGAGTGTCTAGAAAAACGGTAAGGTCGTGGGGTAGTTGAGCAGTTTTACCGCTATCGTAAGCCTGCTGCCAGCGCCCATCGGCTTTGGCGGCTTCGACTACAGCAAGTCCAGCCTGTGTCATGCGTCCAGATTCGGTGAGACGCTGAATATGACCGACATTGCGTTTACTCCAGATGCTCCTAGGCCCGCGGGGGGTGAATCGTACGGTATAGCTTTCATCGTCAACGGCGTTCTTGATACCATCGATCCAGCCATAGCACAAAGCCTCGTCAAGCACCTCATCATAGCCGATAGCCTGCTTGCCGCTGGCTTTCTTATAAAAGCCTATCTGAAGATCTAAAGCCGTCTGGCCGTTTTTCACCAGCCAGCTCCGCAGATCAGCAGCCGACAGAAAAAAGCTCAGATCATTTTGGGTAAATGTTTTTGCCATAGAAATATTTTATCAGATGAGCGTACGAAAAGATCTGATGATTTCAGCGTGAAAAGATCAGACCTTTTTCAAACGCTTATGCTTAATGCCAATGCAGAACGTCGTACGGCCACGAAAAAAGACTCACCGATGTGGGTCTTTTTTCGTGGCTGGGATGCTAGGGCTCGAACCTAGAATCTCCTGATTCAGAGTCAGGCGCCTTACCATTTGGCCACATCCCATTGTGGTTTTGCTTTGCTTCAAGCAATCTGCAAAACTTAATCATTTTGCCAGAAAACGACTACTTTTTCAAGCATCTTATACGCTAGCTAATACCCGTATAAATATAAGTTTATTTTAGGGTACAATACATGTATGTTTTTAGAATTCATAAGCTGGTGGTATGGCAAGGGCTGGATCAATGCCTGGCGGATGGCAAAAGCCCTACCCAGCCGAGTTGAGCGAGACTTCTCTATCGGCGTCTTACTCCGCACCCTCTTCTCCCCCTGGCGGCGCATCATCAGCTACGGTGGAAGCTCACTCGACAGCAAACTCAAAGCAATGCTCGACAATGTGATATCCCGCATGGTTGGCCTGGTAGTTCGGTCTATTGCCCTACTTATATCGCTGATACTAACCCTAATTGCTGGCTTGCTCGGTCTGATACTGGCCCTCATCTGGCCGCTCCTACCCTTGTCGATACTGTACCTAATCTACCGGGGGATTGTTCGATGAACGAGCTGAAACTAAACAGCCTCCGAGCCCGTAAAGCTCGCCTGTCCCGTATATTTGGTAAGCGAAGTCATCTCTTACTGCTCATAGTAGTAACCGCTGCCGCGGCGCTTGGCGGCCTGGCATTGCTACTAAGCCCGAGTTACCAGCGCTTTGCGTTTTTCAGCCTAGCGCTAGCTGTCTTTGGTAGTATGCTCCTGCTTTGGTACTTTTTCGGCCTCAAAAGCCTACCGGCTGCAGTCTCACCAAAGTCCCTTGATGAATTATTGGAAGCAGGGCTGCTAGCCAGCTTCGGCAGACAGCAACCCCGTAGTATCCTAGACCTCTGGGAGGCAGCCCTGAGTAGATGGCAAGCCAGATTTATCTTGAGCCATTGCCTCCTCGACATTCAAACTATCGCACAGAATCTTAGCACCGAAAAAAGCGGTCTCGAACAGATCTGGCTGCGCGCCCAGGAGCTCACGACTAGGAGCCAAAGCAGCGAGCTCGATGCTGGACAATTGATGACGGCCATCTTGCTTGAAGCTGGCTCGCTTAAGAGCTACTTGGGTAGCATTAATATGAATGCCGCTGATATTCTCGAAGTGTACACCTGGGGCCACCGCCTGAGTGAAGCTATCAATCGTCCAAACCCCCATTTTGGCGGCATTGGTCGCGACTGGGCTGCTGGCTACACGCCAACGCTCGATAGCTTCGGCCAAAATATTAGCCGCCTGATCGAACGCGGCGGCTGTCACTTCTATAGCCTGGCACACAGCGAGGTGCTCGATGGCTTGGTACATGGCCTGAGCCACGGTTCGGGCGCGGTTGCCTTGGTTGGCGAGGCTGGAACTGGCAAGAGCTCCCTAGCCTTTGCCCTAGCTGAACGGCTACTCGAAGGCCGCGATCAAAGCCTGTCCTATTACCAGATAGTGAGTCTGAATGCGGCTCAGATATTATCGGCTCACAGCACCAACCTAGAGAATATTATTCTGCAACTATTTGGCGAGGCTGCGCATGCCGGCAACATTATTATCCTGCTCGATGATGCCCAGTTATTCTTTGGGAAGGGTACGGGCGCGCTGGATGTGAGCCAGATCATGATGCCTTTGCTGCAAAACCGCTCTATTAAGGTTATCTGCTTATTCACGCCCAATGACTTTGAGCACTTAAAAATCTCTAACTCAGCGCTCTCGGCCGAGATGGCAGTCACTAAAATTAATGAGCCATCCGACGAGCTGGTGATGAGCATCCTGGAGGACACGGCCTTAACCCTGGAGCAGCGTGATCGGCTGGTAGTAAGCTTCGAAGGCATTCGTGAGGCCTACCGCTTAAGCGGCCAGTATAGCCAGGACCTAGCTTACCCTGGTAAAGCAATTAAGCTTTTGGAGTTGGCTACGGCTTATGCCCAAGGGCAGTTCCTGACGGCCGGCTCGGTTCAATCGGCCATCGAAAAAATGCTTGGCATTAAAGTCGCTAAAGTAGAGGCTGTCGAAGCTGATCGCTTGCTCCACCTTGAAGACCTAATCCATAAACGGATGATCAACCAAAGTCGGGCAGTCAGTGTTATCGCCTCAGCCCTGCGGCGTGGTCGGGCCGGCGTGGCCAACCCTAAGCGACCAATCGGCAGCTTTCTATTTCTCGGCCCTACCGGCGTTGGTAAAACCGAGCTTGCCCGCTCACTGGCGGCTGTCTATTTCGGCGCCGAAAAGCACATTATCCGGCTCGATATGAGCGAGTACCAACAGCAAAGCGATATTGCCCGCTTGCTCGAGAATGGCACCACCAGCGACCGAGGCTTGATTATGTCGATCCGGCAGCAGCCTTTTTCGGTAGTGTTATTCGATGAGATCGAGAAAGCGCATCCAAGCATCCTTAATCTCTTGCTTCAGTTGCTTGACGAAGGTCAGCTGACCGACCAGGCCGGTAAGCCAGCATCGTTTAAGAATAGTATTATCATTATCACTTCCAACGCCGGCTCAGCCGATATCACCCAGCGCCTGGCTAGCGGCGGTGAGCTCGATGACTTCGAGCGCCCGCTGATCGATAAACTGATTAACCAGGGTTCTTTCAAACCAGAGTTAATGAACCGCTTTGATGAAGTTGTATTGTTTAGACCCCTCAACGAAAAGGAGCTCGCTCAGGTCGCTCAACTCATGATCGGCGAGCTGAACGAGACGCTCGCCAAACAAAATGTCCGCGTCGAGCTAAGCGATGAAGCTATTGCCCAAGTTGTCGCTAACGGCTTCGACCCTCAGTTCGGGGCACGACCAATGCGCCGGGCAATCCAGAAAATGGTCGAGGACACCGTCGCCAGCCGAATCCTGAGTGGTCAGGCCAAGCCAGGCGATACTATCATGCTCGGTGCTCGTGACCTAGGCGGGCAGCGATCGGTCTAGCCCCGAGCTATTCGGCGCAGCACAGTATAAACCAAAGCGCTCCGACCGACAGATCCGAACCGCCGACTGTCTCGACTCAGCGCTTTGTTGTCACCTTCTAGCCAGTAGCCGTCGGGCTCAATGCGTGTTATCCGCTTCACCAGTAGCCGATCGGTTTGAGCTATCACGATCTGGCCAATGTGTGGCTTAAACCAACGCCAACCAACAAGCAAGTCACCAGGCCTGTAAGTAGGTAGCATACTCTCCCCTTCAACCCGGAAGAGTTTCAAGGGCCAGCGATTATTTGTGCGCTTCTTCAAAGAGATGGGCTATTTCGTGGACGGCATCGACAAGCTTCTGGGCTTCTTCGACGCTGGCGCTTTGTCTGGCTTTGCTGCACTGCTTAGCCGCCATCCAGAATGTCGTGTGCAGTTCGGGATACTTTTCGAGATGTTCCGGCTTGAAGTAGTCGGTCCAGAGTATGAGTAGTTCTTCCTTACACTTCGCGGCATGCTCTTCCTTAGTCATGGTAAAGCGAATTTCATCGTGACAGGTGGCTTTACTGCAGTCGTCAGGCAATACGGCCAACTTTTCGGCCATTTTGAGCACCGTTGCGGCAGCGATCTCGGCTGGCTTGGAGTCGTAAATACCGCATGGCACATCGCAGTGCGCGTAGGCTGTTTGGGCGGGTAGTTTGGCAATCAGTTTGCTCATCAATTTCATCGGTTTTCCTCATTAACTATTCATAGTATATACCTTGCGCTCACCCACCGACATGCATATACTTTAAGCATGAGGGTTTTAAATGTGGATGGAATCCGAGTTGCGTCTGCCGCTACATTAGTACGGCCGGTTTTTGCGGTTCCAGAAAAGCCGCAAGCCGGGATTCGCAAACAAGCTGGACCTGGCCGACCCCGACTTTCCGATAATAGCTTGCGTTTTGACGGAATTCGCCGCCCCGTAACCCCCCAGTCGGTACTGGAGTCTATGTCGGCGCCTAGTGAAGAGTATGCTGCCGCTACGGATCAGATATCCGCTTCAACCGAAGCCGTAGCTACCCTAAATCGCGGCTTGAGTCTACCAAAATTCCCTAGTCTGCCGGCCGCGCGAATGGGGTTGATTGCTATTCCATTAGCCGCCCTCTTACTGGTCGGCGTAGTCCGCCCACTGCGCTTTATCAACCACACCACCGCCCTTTCCAGCCGTAGCGCAGTGGCTAGCCAAGAATCCGCCCAGCCAACATCATTGCCGGCCACAGCTAGCACTCAAGCAACCGAGCCGATAAGCGACCTGGCCACACCGCCAGCTATCGACAGTGCCAAGTTGCAAAGTTTGGTTGATACTTGGGCCAGCGCCCAACCTGCGCAAATTGGCATCATCGTCAAAGACTTAGTCAGTGGTACAACTATTAGCCATAATCCGGATGTACCCATGACCAGCGCTAGCTTGTACAAACTATTTGTAGCCGCTGAAGTTTACCACCGTATTGATACCGGCACGCTGAACTACGGCCAGATTGTGGCCGGATCAGATGGCAAAAACATCACCCAGTGCCTAAAAGTTATGATCAACATCTCCGACAATACCTGCGGCCGGGCACTTGGCCTGCTCGTCGGTTGGGATCAAGCCACTGCCCGCGCCAAGACGCTCGGCTTTGGCGCCACCGACTTGCGGCGTGACCCAATGCAGACTACTGCTACCGACGTCTCTAGACTGCTCGAACGGCTGTACTCCGGCACATTGCTTTCAACCGACAGCACCCAGCAGTTCATGGCTCTACTCAAAGACCAGCGAGTCAATAATCGCCTGCCAATCGGGCTGCCGGTCGGCACTGTTATTGCTCATAAAACCGGAGACTTGGATGGCTTCGTGCATGATGCCGGCATAGTTTTTGGGCCAAAATCAACCTATCTCATAACAGTAACAAGCGGCCCGTGGTCCAGCCCAGGCAGCGCGTCTTCAAGCATTGCCGATATTAGTCGCAATGTCTACGCACTGTTGAACCAATAATTACTTAGCTAAATCCGGACGATTCTGCTTGGTCCTCATTTTTGCTTGTTCTAGCCGCCACTTGGCGATCTCGGCATGGTGACCGTTTTGCAATACATCGGGCACTTTGCGGCCGCGCCACTCCTGTGGACGGGTATAGTGTGGATATTCCACAAGGCCAGCTAGCTCACCGCTGAACGATTCCTCGTGAGCACTGGCTTCACCGCCCAAGACGCCAGGGATCAGCCGCACTACACTATCGACAAGTACCATGGCGGCAAGCTCACCACCAGTCAACACGAAATCGCCGATGGATAGCTCCCAGTCGGCGTATTCGTCTATGACTCGTTGGTCGAAACCCTCATAGTGGCCACAGATCAGGATCAAACTACTTTCCAGAGCGAGGCTTTCGGCCCGATCTTGGTCGTACTTGCTCCCCGCTGCAGTCAGAAATATCACCTTGGCGGCGGGGTTCCCTGCTCTTGCGGCATCAATAGCCGCGGCAATTGGTTCCGGCTTCATCAACATGCCATCTCCCCCACCATAGGGCGTGTCGTCGACAGTTTTGCGGCTGCCCAATCCGAACTGGCGTAAATCGATAATTTCTATCTCCACAAGCCCCCGATCCTTAGCCTTCCAGAGCATACTCATGTCAAACGGACCCTTGAACATATCGGCGAATAGTGTGATAATACTGATTTTCATAATGTCTTTTTGTCTTACAACTCAGTAGGGAGTTAGCTTACAGCTCGAGGTCAGCTAAATCGTCCATCTCGCGGCGGGTCTTCTCACGTAGGTCTTCATGCTCAGAGACTTCTTCTTCGGTTACGACTTCTGGAACTTCTTCAACTACGCTGTCACTAGCAGCAGCTTGGTGCTCGGCTGGATGCTGGGCGCTAGCGTGCTCGCTACCTTCTGGCTCGACAATCTTGAGGTTCACTCGGGCATCATTCTTGGCACCCAGAACGCGCAATAATGTACGGATACTCTTGGCTGTAGCACCGGCCTTACCAATGACCTTGCCCATATCGGCAGGGTCGACACTGAGCTCAAGCAGAACACCCATATCGTCAACTGAACGCTTTACTTCGACCGCTTCTGGATTTGTTACCAAAGCCTTCACTACGTATTCAACAAATGCTTGATCCATGTCTGCCATATCTACCTCTGCTTTACTTACTGTTACTAATGTACTAATTCTACCGGACACATGCAATGCCGTTATGCTGATAATTTCCAATTAAAAACAGCCGCTATTAGGGATTTCTGACAGTTGCGGCTGTCTTTAGTTTCTGATATTAGGCTTCGAGAGCGGCTTCGGCGGCGGCAGCTTCACCAGCTTCGGCTTTGTCGGCAGCGGCGCTTTCGGAAGCGACTGTCTCTACTTGAGAGTCTGGTGTGGCGTTACCTGCTACAGCTTCTTCGCGGGCTTCGGCTGTCTCGGTGTTGGCGTTTTTAGCCTCTTCTTTGGCGGCCTTGGCAGCTTCTTTGGCAGCGGCAGCTGCTTCTTTTTCGGCCTTGGCAGCTTCGATAGCATCAGCCTTTGCTTTCAATGCCTTTTTGTCCACCTTCAGTTCGAGCTTAACCCAGGTAGGTAATTCCATTTTTTCACGCTGCAAGAGGCGAATTACGGTGTTCGAAGGCTGGGCGCCAGTAGCGATATACTTGGCTATTTCGTCCTTCTTAAGTGACAATTCCTTAGTATGCGGATTGTAATTGCCCAGAATGCTGACAAATCGGCCGGTAGCTGCGCGAGCAGACTCAGCAGCAACAATGCGGTAGGTCGGGTATTTATTGCGGCCGGTACGGGCCATTCGAATAACTAGCATCGGTTCCTTTATATATTACGCCTGCTTTATCTGTAAAAGCACAGCAAAGAGTGTGTCCCAAATGGGACTAAACAACGGATAGAATCTTAGCCTATCTAGAGGTAAAAGTCAAACCTTTTGTCTCTGGGTGGCAAGTTAACAAACTCTGTGCCAGGCTTACTCGCCCATCTGCTCGGAAGCCAACTCCTCGGCTGCCTCCAACCGCATCGAAAGCAAGCTGGAGATGTGCTGGTCGTCCATGCTCACGCCAAAGAGCGAATGAGCGGCGCGCATGGTTTGGCGGTTGTGGGTTATTACAAGGAATTGGGCCGATTTGCCGATATCGCTCAAGATCTTTGAGAAACGTCCCGAGTTTGCTTCGTCCAGCGCAGCATCGACTTCGTCTAGAACTACAAACGGACTCGGGTTAACCCGCAATATGGCAGCCAGCAAAGCAATGCCTACCAGCGAGCGCTCACCACCGGACAATACCGCCAAGCTCTCGACCTTTTTGCCTGGTGGTACAGCCACAATCTCAATACCATAAGTCTCAGTCTCATCACTACTGAGCGCTAGGCTAGCCTTTCCACCGCCAAATAATTGCTGGAAATAGGTACTAAAGTGGGTTGAAATTTCGTGGAAAGATTCCTCAAAACGCTCCTTGATGAGCTTCTGGAATGACTCAATAGCTTGGTTCAAGCTGGTGCTGGCACGGTCGAGGTCGACCAGCTGGCCACTCAAAAAGTCAAAGCGCTCGGTGGCCTCGTGGTATTCAGCCTGGGTGTCGGCGCTGTTCTGGGGAGCGTCTTCGAGCTTGGCCTCGAGCGTCACGACTTCACGCTCCAGCGTCCACAATGTTTGAGTTGTATCTTCTAGCTGGCTCGTGCTCAGCCCCAGCTTGGCGACTTCATTAGTGAGCCGCTTTTGCTCGCTAGTAGATTGAGAAAGTCGCTCATGGGTTTGGGCCAACTCAGCCGCTAGGCGCTTACCTTCTGCCGACGTAGTCTCGACGGTACTAGCTAGCTCAAATATCTCCTTGCTAGCCGTAGGGCGGGTTGCCAACTGTTTACGGCGCTCATCGAGCTGGTGCTGGACAAGAGCTGCTTCGTGCTCGAGTTTGTCGAGCTGTTCCTTGCGGGCCAGTATGCCAGTTTCTAGCTTGTTATGGCGCAGCAATTGCTCATCGCCAAAACGCTGAATCTCCGAGCCTAATTCCTCGAACTGCTTGCGATTGCTCGCAATGTCCAGCTCCACCGAGCGGACGCCGATAACTACATCGGTGTAATGGTCATGCATTTTCTCGCGCTCGGCCATCAGCTCACTTAAGCTGGTCTGAGCCCTGCGGATATCGGCTATGCCTTGGGTTGCATCCTTGCTGGAGGCCAGACTCAACAGCCGACCGGCTTTATGAATCATCAAGCGCATTTGTTCAGTGATCGGCGGGGTAATCTCGGCCCTCAGGTCGAGCGCAAGCTGCTTAAGAATTCCCAGAGCATGCTGGACGTACTCGCGCTGGCTTGATTCGAGATTGTCGTGGCGTAAAGCGTTGAGCTGGATTTGCGCCTCGCTAATTCTGCTAGTCATACCCTCAAGCGCTACCGTGGCGTCGGCTTCTAGTCGTCGACTCTGCTCAAGCCTTGCTTCCAGTTGCGGCAGCGCAGCTTCAAGTTGTTCGCGACGTTGATGTAAATCTTGGAGACGGTTTTCTTCCTGGCCAGCTGTTTCTTGCTGCTCAACCATATGTTGCAACTCGGCGCGTTTGACGCTCAGGTCGTTAGCTAAGCTGTCACGCTTCATTTCAAGATCGAGTAAGAT
>JAYUFZ010000023.1:0-29322 GCA_043767845.1 bacterium
AGCCATGTGGCGGCTGTTCATGATAGACCTCCGAGATTGCCCCGCTTGGAACCTGGGTTCGATAGGAGAAGTCCTTTGGTACCTCATAATTTGGCTTCAAATCGAAGCAAATGGTGTGTTGGTCGGTGCCGAAGTAATCGCCATTCTGGTCACAGCCACGGGCTTGCACCCATTTCGTAACCCAAACGGTATGAATGCTGGCTGATGGTGCCTCACGCAGGTGATAACTACACCAGCCAAGGCCTACTAGGGCCATGCGGGCCACGAGCAGCTCCTTGCGTAAGACATAGTCATGCTGGAATCTCAAATTATCTAATTGGTGGTGATAATGCCTCCACTCAGCATCGATCCGATCGTCCTCACGCCTGGAACTGCCAGAGTACCTCGACTCCTCCGGCGTTGGCAGGTCGTGGATCTGCTGAACAACTGCCTGCAGTTCTGCCAGGATTTCGGCCGGCGGACGCCTGGCCATACTCACGCTCCCTGGTGGATAGGACGCCGATAAGGTTGACCAAGCGCTACTCCGTAGCGAGCAAGTTTCTGCGCTCGACGTGATCTCATAGCCACGAGATCGTTCGGGTACATGCGCCCGCCTCCGCCAAAGTCGGGGTCGTAAGCCTTGTGGCAATCTATCCTATGCTGTGCGTCTAAATCAGCGAGTCTCAGGCTAAAGACTTCGTCGTCAGTCATTGGGCAGAGGCTAGTGGTAGACTCGCCACTTAGCAGCTCGCCTGTCTCTAGGTCGACATAGCCTTCACGGTAGACTTCATGCTCGATATTAACCCTCTGCAATCCCAATACATAGATGGCAGTAGGGTATGGTAGCCAATCATGTCTGGAGTCCTGCATGATCTCCCAATACGGCAGCTGCCACCACAGCTCGACTTGGTCACGGCACCACTGGCGCACGGCATCTATGTAATCCTGACGTTGCTTGGCTAATGTCTCGGGTATCAAAGTACGCTCCTCACCTGGTTCGCTTATAGCGAAATGGACTCGAACAGCTTAATTAAGCGCTAGGTTGGCGATAAATACAAGCTTAAACGGCTCAATCCTATACGTCATCTCTACCAATGTGGAGAGATCTATCAATGTATGATTAGATCTCTCGGCTACGCTCGAGATGACGCTCAAAGGGGTAGGTGCTTCGATGGCCAGGAGGGCTTAGATCTTACCAAGTTTCGTTGCCAACGCCCGCGTTTCTCCAAGCAGCTTGGAGAAGTCGGCGATGCCCGATTCCCAGAAGTCTTTTTTGTAAATATCGATACCCAGGCCGGCGAAAAGTTTGCCGGGTGAGGCGCTGCGGCCGCCAGAGAGGAAGGTTTTGACCTTTTCCATGTAAGCTTTGTCTTTACGGACTCCAGCTTGCATGGCCTTGGCAATGAGCAATCCCCCGCCGTAGCTGTAAACATAGAAATAGGTGCGGATATGGCTCCAGTAGACCCACCAGTTTTGGCTGCCGGGGCTTTGCTCAACGGCGTCCCCCATGTAGGCCGACATATTTTTAGTAAACAGGCGGCCGATTTCCTCTTTGCTGAGGTAGCCTTGCCTACGGAATTCGTTGTGCAAGTCTTGCTCAAAGCGGTAGCAGGCGATCTGACGAAAGACCGATGAAACAGCGTCGTTAAGACGACTCATATTCAGCGCCAAGCGCATTTCGTCGTCGGCGTTGCTTGATAGTTCGTCAAAGACGAAATCTTCCAGGAATTGGCTGGCGACTTCAGCGGTAGCCATCGGGGTGCCAAAAGTTAAGCTGTTTTGAGCCTCGCGCATATATTCGTCATTAATGCCGTGGCCGAGTTCATGTGCCAGTGTGGTGACATCGCGCAGCTTGGAAGTGTAGTTGAGAAACATATAGGTTGGCTCGGCTAGTGTATTGTAGGCACAGTAAGCTCCACCTCGCTTGCCTGGGGCTGGGAAAACGTCGATTTGCCCCTTTTCTAGAAAGCGTTCAAAGATAGCCGAGAAGCCGGGATCAAGCCGTTCGCAGACTTTGTGTACTAGCTCACAGGCCTCATCAAAGGTGTAAGCCTGGTCTACTGCGCCGTACTCCATATTGCGTTCGTGGTAGGCCAGCTGTTTTTGGCCGAGTAATTGGGCCTTGAGAGTATAGAAATCTCTAGCGACCTGGTTGTGGTCACCAACGACTTCTAAGAGGGCATCAACGGCTTCAGTCTCAATATCGTCACCTACGTGCCGGCTGGTGTCCGGGCGGGCGTAGCCACGGATCTCATCATTGGTTTTCTTATTGGCTAGCACGGCGTTCATTTCGGCTTCGGCTATCGGCGCGTTCTTGTCTAGGATGTCGTTAAAGGCGGCGGCGGCGCGGGTACGCACCCCAGGATCAACATCGGCGCAGAGACTCAGCAGCTCCTCGATGCCAGCCATTTTCGTTGAGCCATCGCTCACCTTGACCTCACGCAGTTCTTTAGCCAGAAAGCTCTCGGTCATATCCACCCATTTAGAGTATGAGGTATCAGTTTTGAGATTCATGATCTTTTCTTCGGCCTCCGACAAACTGAATTTGGCGGTCTCAAAATTGCGCTCTAGGAAATGATAGTAGGGCTTGAAACGCGCGTCAGCCAAAATTGCTTTCTGCTGGGCGGCAGTGACCTTGCCGAGCTGAAGCTCAAAAAACTGAATTTTGTTGAGATTCTCATTGCCAAAGTCATTGATCGACTGCTCTTTAGCCTTCAAGTCGGTGTTATTTTGATCGCGCGATGTCGATAGCCAGTAGTAGTAGCCCTCCGGCCCGGTGGTACCATATTTGGCCCACAGCTGCTCGTATTGGGTGAGTGCCTCGAGCAGGCTGTCCAAGCTGGTCATATAGCTCTCATCAGTCTTCCAGCGTCCAGCGAAACCGTCGATAGCTCCCGTAACTTGTCGGCGCAACTCCAGTGCCTCGGCGGGCTTATCTGGACTTAATAATGGTGATAAATCCCAAGACGTGTTGTGTGTAGCAAGTTTTTTCATACCTCCATTGTCGC
This sequence comes from bacterium, assembly GCA_043767845.1. Classification (GTDB taxonomy): domain Bacteria; phylum Patescibacteriota; class Saccharimonadia; order UBA4664; family JBBRNT01; genus JAYUFZ01. Next base: position 2,988 of record JAYUFZ010000023.1, read on the forward strand.
CCACACTCTGGCCCGGGGCAAGCGTGAGTTTAATCGGAAATAGCGTTTTCTAAAAAATCGATGATTGGCCGGGTAAGCTGGCCAGTGACTGCGATAGCGTCGATCTGGATCGGTCCAGTGTGATGGTTCTGCGCAGCCCAAACCGTAGCCGCGTCTTTCAGACGCTGAGCTTTATCGCGTGTAATGTATTCGAAGGCGCCACCATAAGCCGTACCGGCCCGGTATTTAACCTCCACGATATGAATAGTGCCGGCCAGACTGGCAATAATGTCGAGCTCAGCAAAGCGATTATGCCAGTTTTGGTCAACAATCTTATAACCGCGCTGGATAAGGTAGTTTGCAGCCAATTGCTCGGCCAAGCGGCCGCGTTCGGTGGTACTCATCTAGCTGCCGCCCGAACCGGCTTGTAGCTGTGGCGATGGATTTTCGATGGGCCGAATTCAGCCAAGGCACTTTTGTGCCGGGTCGTACCGTAGCCCACGTGATTGTCGAAGCCATAGTCTGGATAGAGGTAGTGCATAGTATACATATACTGGTCTCTGGCGACTTTGGCAATGATAGCCGCTGCCGAGACCTGGGCGATGAGGTTGTCGGCTTTGATGATGACCTGGGTGTCATAGCGCTGGTCGGCCAGATAATTATGCTTGCCGTCGAGAATGACCTTGTCGAAACTCTGGCCTAGTCCATCAAGTGCCCGTAGGCCGGATGTTCTGACGGCCCAACTAAGGCCGTTTTCATCAAGTTCATCGGGCCGTACCCAGCCAAGGCCGATTGCCACTGCTTGCCGCTTAATCTGGATGGCGAGCGATTCGCGCTCGCGGCGGCCAATCAGCTTGGAGTCCCGCAGTCCAGCGATGGAGTGGTTTGCGGGCAAAATAACCGCCCCAGCCACCACTGGCCCAGCCCAACTCCCCCGCCCCACTTCATCGACGCCAACAATAATTTGCATAGTTGTAAGTCAAGTTAATCTAGATGAGGAGCGAACATGGTCGCTAGAATGCATGATTTTTCGCTAAGGCTTTGTAGGTGACAGGTCAGTAGATTTAACGAAAGCATCATTTACTTGTACATAGTCCGGCGCATAAGCTGTGGCCGGTCCGCTGGCATTACCGTCGACCTGGCAATAGATACTAATTGCTGTTCCATAGGGATAGGTCTTGTAGGTGCTCCACTGGCCTGGTGGATTATACGAAGCCGCTGCCCCGTTTTTGTTCGATACATACACTACACTGACGCCATTGCAATTAGCCCTGGTAAAAGGTGTCGCATTGGAGGTTACCGGCTTAACTGTCGGCGCTACAGTCGGCTTAACCGTAACGACCGGTGCTGGTGTCGAGCTTGCTGCCGGCGTAGATGACGGTGTGGGCGTTGGTTCGTTCTTTTTCTCAGCCTTCTTCTCTTCGGCGGCAGCTTTTGCGTCTATGGCATGCTGGTTGGCATTTTTTTGAGCGACATCAGCAGCTTTGTTGGCCTTGGCCTCGTTAACTTTTATGGCCGCGCCAGCGGCAACTGTGCCAATAACCGCTAATAGTAAGATTATTAATATTACACCAAATCCGGACTGGTTTTTGTTCAGTTTTCGCACTTTTTACCTTTTTTCATAAAGCTTATGCTATAAGCATAGGTCTTGTTGCAGATTTGTCAAGATGAGCGCGAGCGGTACAAAAAACGTGCTGCTGTTGCAGCACGTTCCCATATTCATCGGACTAATTTACTTGGCAGCTTCCTGATCGGTTTCTTTTTCGGCTTTGTCGAGGCCAGATTGAACTTCGTCGGCTTCGAGTTGTTGCTCATCGGTAGCAGCATCTTTGTCGCCCGAGGCTGAGCTTGCGGCTGCTTCGACTGACTCATCTTTGGCCACTTCATCTATCGAGATCTCGGCCACTGGCTTTGGCTCCACATCGGTTGCGGCCACAATTGCTTCAATCTCAACTTCGTCAACAGCAGCTGGTTCGTTGGCGGCATTGGCTGCTACACGGTCGAAACCGATTTCCTGCAAGCGAGCAGACTTACCACGGCGATCGCGCAAGTAGCTGAGGAAGTTGCGGCGAACTTTGGCGCGGCGGATAATTTCCAGCTTTTGGACATTTGGTGAGTGCAAAAGGAAGGTTTTCTCGACACCTACACCACTAGCAATGCGGCGGACTGTCACATTGGCTGTGAGCTCGTTTGGACGGTGGGTACGAATGACCACACCTTCAAACATCTGAACGCGAGTCTTGGCGCCTTCTTTAATAAGGGCATGCACGCGAACCGTGTCACCAGAATGAACTTCTGGAACACTCGGCTTGCGATATTTCTTTTCGAGTTGGGTAATTGCTTCCATAACTTTGGTAGTCTACCAGGTTTTAAATGGTATTTCAAGCTGTAATTTAGCAAGCGCGGGCATTAAGAACTATTGTAGGCATTTGAGGCCCGCATCTTGGCAAATTCATTCAGAATCACCGTCGTCGCGTGGAGATCAGTGAACCAAGCGTCCGGCCTATACTCCGGTAGTGTGGAACTTGAGATCCTGGTCAACTTCATTGAGTCGGGCGTATATTTCTGCATAGTCGTATATGCTCGGCGCATGGCATAGGGCGAGATCACTAGTGTCATGCTCGTAATTTCTATCCCCAATGAATCTAGCGCATTGAGCGAGCTGCGGACGTTATCGGCAATGGTAATGGACCTGTCTTCTGTAATAACAGCATTTTTAGGCACCCCAGCCTTCACGGCTGCTGCCTTAAATCGGGCCGCTTCCGATTCGGCCGCTTGGCTATCATAAATAGGCGCGCCACCGCTGACCATAATGAACTCCGAGAGCCCAGCTTTATAGAGCTCTATGGCTTTGTCGATGCGAGCCATCGTCTTGGACCCAAAAACAAAGATAATATCACTTTTAGCCGGAGAATCCTCCTCGCACAGGTAGTTATAGGCCGCTGCTAGGCGCTGAGATTGGAGGCTACTGGGCACTGTAGCCGTGATCCTTTCGGCCAGACCGTTGATAACCTGTGGCGCCCCTAGCAATATTTCTTCAATACTCCGTTCATCAGCCTCAAACAGATCACTTTTTTGGCCATAGGCGGCCAGCAAATGCCCGATGGTCGAAAAGTCCGGGTAGTGAATGGCTTCCTTGCCTGGGGCAGGATTGCGATAACTTTCCGAGGCTAATATCTGCTGAAGCTCAGCCTTGCCGGGTAGTACGGGCTGCCCAGCGGCCAATGTACCGTCGGCCTTGACGACAAACTGCCTCATGCCGTTTGATGATTGGTTCTGATCACTTTTACCACTCCTCATGAGAGTAATATAGCATGTCAGCCAGTGCCGCTAGGCTATCACGTGGGCAACGTTTTGCTTGCCCACGATTTCCTGTAAGCCGCCGACCAAGTCGGGCGAGGTGACAATCTTGAAAGGTAGTCTGATTTTTTTGGGTGGGTCACCAGGCAGTATGATAAACGCTTCTTGCTCACCACCGTGCTGCTGCAGGAGGTTCTTGATGCGCACTAAGCGCTCAGTGTCGCCAGTATCCTGGAGGGTTAGTATTAGGTAGCCGCTGGGCGCGACTGAGACCGATGTGCCTCTCGAGACGTCGCTTGCTGCAGCAACCTCTGGCTTCTTGGGCTTATTGGCCTCCTCCGAATTACGGCGTTTTTGGTAAGCAGTCGATTTGTCGTAATCGATAATCCTGGCCTCATCGACCATAATCTTAATTTCGGTGCCCAGCTTGCCATCACGGTCCTTGGTGCTGACCTTGCCCTTGACTAAGATGGCCCCGTCGCCAGACCAGATGTCGGGATACTTTTCGTAAGCTTTGGGAAAGACAATGAGCTCCACTGAGCCACTTTTGTCTTCAAGGCCGCAAAAGGCCATATTGGTGCCTGATTTGGTCAGGATTTTGCGAACAGTGGTTATTATCCCTCCAATGGTGACAGCCTGGCCTTCCAGGTCGACAGTTAAATCGCCGATCGGCCGGGCGTGGTCGAGCAAATAAGCATCAAAATTGTCGAGCGGATGTTCGCTCAAGTACAGCCCGAGCAGCTCTTTCTCCCAACCTAGCCGATCACGGCTGGTGATCTTGACCGGCGGGAAGTCGAGATGCAGCATGGGTAGGTTTTCTTCAACACCGAGTGATCCGAAGATGTCTATCTGGCCGCTCAGAGCATTCTTCTGGGCCCGGGCCGCATAGCCGGTAACTGTGTCAAGGTTGTGCAATAGTTGGCCGCGCTCGCCAAGCGAGTCGAAAGCCCCACATTTAATAAGGCTTTCCCAGACTTTTTTATTGACCTCTCTGGCACTCACCCGCTTGCAGAAATCCTCGATACCACTAAACGGGCCACCTTCGCCGCGAGCCGCCACTATCGCCTCGATCGCCCCATGGCCGACGTTCTTGATGGCGCTCATGCCGAAACGGATATCCCCCGACTCCGGCACCACACTGAACTCCAGGTAGCTTTCATTGACATCGGGCGATAGTACCTGGATGCCCATGTGGCGGCACTCGGTAACATCAATGGCGACTTTCTCGATATTGTCATAATTGCTACTCATGAGCGCGGCCATGAAGGCGCTGGGGTAGTGAGCCTTGAGATAGGCTGTTTGGTAGGCAATAAGCCCGTAGCAGGCAGAATGAGACTTATTGAAACAGTAGTCGGCGAAAGCTTCGAGTTGCTGCCAGAACTTCTCGGCAAAGGCCCGCTCTACCTGGCTGTGTTCGACCATGCCGTCGATGAAGGCGACTTTCATTTTGGCCATCGTTTCACGCTGCTTTTTACCGATGGCTTTACGCAAGGTGTCCGCCTGGCCGCCGGTGAAACCGCACATGTCCTTACTAATCTGCATGAACTGCTCTTGGTAAACCAAGATTCCATAGGTATTGCCAAGGGCGTTTTCTAGCCCTGGGTGCTCGTAGTGCACTTCCTGGCGGCCATGCTTGCGATCAATAAAATCGTCAATAAACTGCATCGGGCCGGGCCGGTAGAGGGCCACCATAGCGATAATGTCGTCGAAAACACTGGGCTTGAGCTCGCGCAGGTAGCGCTTCATACCGGCCGATTCAAGCTGGAAAACGCCGGTGGTGTCACCGCGAGACAACAGCTCGTAGGTCTTTTTGTCATCGAGTGGCAGTTCGCTAATATTGATCGATTTGCCATAAACTTTTTTGATAATGCGCAGGGCGTTTTGGATAATGGTGAGGTTGGAAAGGCCCAAGAAATCCATTTTGAGTAGCCCGAGCTCCTCGACCCAGTGCATATCGAATTGGGTGGCGTTGCCACCTTTTTGGGCACGCTGAAGTGGCATGTAGTTGACGATTGCTTCAGGCGCAATCACCACTCCTGCGGCGTGGACGCCGTTGGAGCGGATAGTGCCTTCCAGTCGCATGGCCAGGTCGATCAGGTTTTTGGTGCGTGGATTGCCCTCGTACTCTTTTTTGAGGTCCGGGTCGTCTTGTATCGACTTGGCTAGTGGGATGTGGCGACCCTGGACTGGTGGCGGAATAAGCTTAGCTATGAGGTCGACTTCGGCATAGGTGTAGCCGAGAGCCCGCCCGGTATCACGTACAGCATTACGGGCAGCCATGGTGCCAAAAGTTATGATCTGGGCGACCCGCTCCTCACCGTATTTACTCACCACGTACTCGATCACTTCTCCACGGCGAGTATCTTGCATATCGACATCGATATCTGGCATGGAGATGCGGTCGGGGTTAAGGAAACGCTCAAAGAGCAGGTCGTACTTCATAGGGTCGAGATCGGTAATATTGAGCGCGAAAGCGACAATCGAGCCGGCGGCACTACCACGGCCGGGGCCGAAGATAATACCCTGGTTCTTACCCCAGTTAATAAAGTCGGCCACGATTAAAAAGTAGCCGTCGTAGCCCATCTTGGCGATGACCCCCAACTCGAAATCGAGACGTTCCACTAAGCGGGGCTCGACCAGCTCGCGAGCCCGCGCCTCACTAATTGTCGAGATATCCTCTTTGGCTATGCCACCATACCGCCAGGCTAGCCCTTGCCAAACCAGCTGGTGTAAATACTCGCGCTCCGATTGCTCGGTCGGCACTGGGAATTTAGGGATCAGGATTTTGCCGAGCTCGATACTAACATCGGCGCGAGCGGCAATCTTAACGGTGTTTTCGAGTACTTCTGGCAAATGCTTCCAGCGGCTAGCAACATCCTTAGGGTCGGAGATGAAGAGCGCGCTATCCATGGTCATGCGATCACTATCGTTTAACTGCTTGCCAGTCTGGACGCACAAAAGAATTTCGTGGGCCTCACGGTCGCCATGCCTGGAGTAGTGGCAGTCGGCGGTGACAACCATAGGCGTATTGGTTTTTTTGGCTATGGCTATCAGTTTATTATTCAGCTGATTTTGCTGTTCCCACTCGTGGCCGTGGTCTTGGAGCTCAATGTAGTAATTATCGACACCAAACGTTGAGGTATACCAGCTAACCACCTCCTCTGCCTGCTCCTGGGCGTCGCTCATCAAATGCTGAGCCAGCTCACCACCCATACAGGCCGAGAGGGCGATGAGACCTTCGTGATATTTGGCCAAAAGTTCACGATCGATACGTGGCTTGTAATAGAAACCTTCCAGATGCGAGATGGTACTGAGCTTCATCAGGTTCTGGAGGCCGGTATTATTGTAGGCTAATAGGATAAGGTGATAAGGATTGGCATCTATCTTGCCGGTTTTGTCGGTATGATTGCGCGGGGCGACATAGGCCTCGATACCGATAATTGGTTTAATGTCACGCTTGGCCGCCTCGGTATAGAACTCGATGGCACCGCAAAGTGTCCCGTGGTCGGTAATAGCCATGGTGTCCATGCCCAACTCCTTGGCGCGGTCGAGCATGCCGGGCACCTTCTGAAGGCCATCCAGCAAGCTGTAGTGACTATGGTTATGCAGATGAACAAAGCCAGGTGTTACTCTGGCGGCAGTTTCTTGACTCACAGTACCCCTCTTTGAACCCATTTTAGCACTGAGCTTAAGCGGCTTAAAGTCTTGACTTAGGGGAATTTATGGTCGTACTAGTCGCTGGCTTTTTGCTTGGCCAGCTTGAGCATATGCCTGGTGACCCGTTCGAGCTCACTCATGACCCCAGCGCCCTCGCTCATGAGCCGCTTGGCGTCGGACATCGCCTTGTCGCGGGTTTCACCGGTTTGCTTGGCCAGCATGGAAGCCGATGTCGCTAAGTCTTGCTTCAGGATTTCAGCCCGCTTGATTAAGTCTTGGCTTTCTTCCCTGGCTTCTTCGGCTAGTTCGCCGGCCACGTCCTTTAAATCGTCGATCTGATGCTTGATATCCCGACCCATCTGACGGATTGATGTATCAACGTCATCAAGCGCTTTCTGACCTCGACGCTTTAGCTGTGCTCGAGTCTCTTTACCGCTCCGTGGCGCTACCAGTATGCCGACTGCCAGACCTGCCGCTAGACCGACCATTGTTGCCATGAAGATACTTTTGTCCTTTGCCATATTCCCTCCTTTTTTTGTGTTGCGTAATTTAGTCTCGCCAAACCTTGCGCAGCTTGCGGGCCACAGCCATACCTATGGCGGCGGGAGCCATTTTGGCGACTATTTTTGCTGCTTGTTCCCCAATGTTTTCACTGGCTTTTTCTAGCCGGTCGACAGTTCGATGCAGGCGCATCACAATCAGTAACGCGAAAACGCCAACGGCAACCCACTGTATGATGACAATGGCGAACCCGATGGCTAGAACGTATAATAATGCTTTTTCAGTGCTCATGCTGCCCCTTGGTGGTTATTTTATAGCTGTTACGCTCGGAGTGCAAGCCGTTGGACAGATAAGGCTTAAGAGCCTACTTTTTGGCTGGCTTCTGTGGTTTTGGCTGAGCCATAATAATCCACTCCTTGCGCTCAATCACGGAATTGGGGATAACGTGCAAGTGGCCATCTTTGTCGCGAATACGGGTACGACGCATATCCATGCTTTCGACGATACCAACTGTTGGCTTCTCGCCGGCACTTACCTGGTCGCCAATGTCGAAATCGCGGTCCTGGGCGAGGAATATTCCAGCCAAAATGTCAGCCGCTAGCGATGAAGCGCCTGCGCCCAAGGCCAAGCCGAGCGCGGCCACACCCCCTGAGAAGATAAGGGCCAGATTGGAAAGTCCGAGGTTTTGCAGGAAGGTGATAGTCAGAAACACCCACAAGAGGGCATCGACAAGCGAGATAATGATCCCACGCAGCCCCTTCGGCAGCCGGACGAGAGAAAGACTCAGCTGCACTATCCAAGCAATAATCCTGATGAGCACTATGCCAAAAAGAACACCAAGAACTGCAATCGGGACCTTAGGCGCGATACGGTCAAAACTGGCCACAACCTGGTCAAAGAGCGCTGTACTAGAAATTGCTTGCATGCTAAAGTCCTAACTTCTTTTTAATTATCTCACCGGCCAGCCCAGGGTTGGCTTGGCCTTTTGAAGCCTTCATGACTTGGCCGACCAAGAAGCCCATGGCCTGCTGCTTGCCGCTAGCAATGTCGGCAACAGGCTGCGGATTGGCGGCTATGACCCCATCAACGATTTTTTCGATGGCGCTACTGTCCGATTGCTGCAAGAGGCCTAAACGTTCAGCTGTATGCATCGCGCCCTCGTCCTTGTCCCAGAGGTGCGCGAGGAGCGCCTTGGCGTTAGTCGAGCTCAGCTTACCATCCGATACCAGTTCGCCCACGGCCGCGATGGTTAGTGATGATATATCTGATTCGGCCAGGGTTTGGCCCCTAGTCTCGGATAGCTGCACCTGGTCGCCGATCAGCCAGTTAAAGCCAAACTTGGCTTGCTTGGGGTTTTCGATGGCGAGCTGCTGCCAGACCAAGGCCAAGGCTGGCTCCGACACCAGAACTTCGGCTTCGCGGTGTGGCAAGCCGGCCTCTGTGATGGCGGCGCGGATTTCGGCCGGTGTGTAACCCATACTCTGCTCGGCTTCCTCGATCATGGCCCTGGTAAGTACAATTGGCGGCAGGTCGGGTTCCGGGAAATAGCGGTAGTCCATGGCATCTTCTTTGCTGCGCTGCGAGAAGGTAATCTGCTTGGCGTCATCAAAACCACGGGTTTCCTGGACAATCCGCTCGCCTTTTTCCAGAAGCTCAATCTGGCGGTGGGCTTCGTACTCAACAGTTTTTTCAACCGACCGGAATGAATTCAAGTTCTTGGTCTCGGTTCGCGTACCCATAGGCTGGCCGGGTTTGCGGACGCTGACGTTGACATCGAAGCGCATATTGCCGTAGTACAGGTTTGCTTCACTAACTTCGGCGTAGCGCATCAGGTTGTAAACTTCTGTGGCATAGGCCTTGGCGCGGGCAGCCGCAACTTCAATAGAGGCATGACCAATTTCTGGCTCCGAGACAATCTCGATAAGCGGCGTCGAGGCACGGTTCAAATCGACCAGCGAATAATCGGCACCCTCTGGGTGAGTGAGTTTGCCGGCATCGGCTTCCAAGTGGGCTCGGGTAATGCCGACCGCGAAGGTCTTAGTTGGGTCAGACGGATCCAATACGTTTACTACACCTTCACCGACAATTGGCTGGTCGAATTGGGTAATCTGATAGCCATTCGGCAGGTCGGGGTAGAAATAGTTTTTCCTATCAAATTTGGTAACATAACCGGCCTTGAAAGCGTGCCCGAGAGCCAGACCGGCGCGCATGGCTAGTTTGACCGCCTGATGGTTGAGCACCGGTAGCGTCCCTGGCATACCGAGGCAGACTGGGCAGACATTGGTATTCGGTTCGGCGTCGCGGCTGTCATTATTGCAGCCACAGAAAAGCTTAGTCAGGGTTTTGAGCTGAACATGTGTTTCTAGGCCAATAATTACTTCATAATCTTCGGTCATAAAGCCCCCAAATCCTTTAAACCACGCTCAAAAGCCGCCAAGGCCCCACGGACTTGCGAGGGAACCAGGTCGAAATCCATATCGTGGGCCAGTGAATTGCGCAGCTTATGCGCCCGCCAGACCGACTCCCGGTCAGACAGCTTGGTCTGGGCCACTTTGAGCCTCTCGGCCATCGTTTCACCAGGGTAGCCCAACTGCTTCATGGTGTAGTCGAAGAGCTTATCGGCGTCGTTTAGTGAGTTCTTGAGCCCACTAGCCCCACTGCCGGCGCTCATCTGGATACCCCGCCAGCGCTCGGCTATCAGGGCCTTATTGAGATTGCTGGCCGCTCGCTTAGAGTTTTTAGCGCCCTTGGAACCATTGGCGCTGATGGCGCCCAGCAATAGAATGCCGGCGACGGCTATAAACGCCAGGTAGATAATTGGCATCATCGGTTCTGCTCCAGGACTTGTTCGACGCCAGCCGCGAAGCTCAGTAAAGCTGCGTCGTTCTTTTGGGCAGCAATCAATTGCAGGCCGATTGGCAGACCCTGTTTATTTACCCCGGATGGCAGGCTAATCGCCGGCAGACCTACCAGATTGGCAGCCACAGTACAAATGTCGGTCAGGTACATAGCGAGTGGGTCGTGGCTTTTTTGGCCCAGCTCGAAAGCAACCATCGGTGCCGTCGGCCCAAGTAAAAAGTCATACTTTTCAAAAGCCGAGGCGAATTCCCGTATAAGGAGCGTGCGAACCGCCTGTGCTTTCTTGTAGTAAGCGTCGTAGTAGCCACTGCTGAGCACATAAGTACCTATTAATATGCGCCGCTTGGCCTCCGGCCCAAAGCCTTGGCTGCGGCTTAAGTTATAAGTGTCGGCTAGCGTTTTGGCTTCGGCCGCACTATGGCCGTATTTCACGCCATCATAGCGTGAGAGGTTGGAGCTAATCTCGGCTGGCCCAATAATGTAATAGCAAGCGAGAGCCAGGTCGAGTGATGGCAGGCTAATTTCGGTGATCTCCGCGCCTCCGTCCTTGAGCTTTTCGATAGTGGCGAGGATATTGGCTTTCACCTCGGCATCGATCCCTTCGCCAAGATATTCTTTGATGACGCCGATTTTGGCACCTTTAGTGAAAGCTGGTGCCGAACCGTAGGGCTTGTCGCTTCTTGCAATCGAGGTCGCGTCTTTGGTATCGCTACCAGCCATGACCTCCAGAACAGCAGCAGCGTCAGCCACGCTGCGCGTAATGGGGCCAATGACATCGGTCGAGCTGGCCATAGCAATGACACCGTAGCGGCTTACCAACCCATAGGTCGGCTTGAGCCCGACAACGCCGCAGAAGCTGGCCGGCAGACGGATCGATCCGCCAGTGTCGGTACCGAGCGCGAAGCTACAGAGGCCGAGTTTCACCGCTGCCGCCGAACCACCAGAACTGCCACCCGGAACACGGGAGGAGTCGACTGGGTTTTTGGTCGGCCCAAAATCGCTGTTCTCGGTCGAAGAGCCGTGGGCGAAGGCGTCTAGGTTGGCTTTGGCGACTAGGATACCCCCAGCGGCTTGCAACCTACCAACGGCAGTGGCCTGATAGGGTGCCTGAAAAGGATTTTCGCTGTCCAGTATATTGCTCGCGGCTGTGGTTTTACTGCCAAGGGTCAGGAAATTATCCTTGGCAATAAACGGCACGCCAGCCAGCGCTCCCGCTGCCTCGCCGCGAGCGATCATTTGATCAACCGCGTCGGCCTGGTCGAGAGCATCTTCGTTGAGCCACAAGACGGCGTGATAGTCAGCTGAAGCTTTAATATTTGTAAGACATACCTGGACGAGCTGCCGGGCAGTCACTTTGCCGGAGCGTACGTCAGCGGCTATTTCAGCTATCGGCCTGGTAACATCAAACATTAGCCGAGCACCCGTCGGACTTTAATATAGCCATGGGATTGAGCGGGCGCGTTGGCCAGCAGCTGCTCGCGGGATAATTTTGAAGCGGCGACAATATCTGCACGCCAGATATCTTCCAAGCCCGTAACTTGGCTGGTGGGAATGATTCCGTTGGTATTAACAGATTGCAATTGTTCGACAAAAGCGACAATCTGACCGAGCTCGACGGCCATATTAGCCGCCTCTTCCGGGCTCAAGGCTATATGCGCCAGGGCGGCGATCCTTTGAACTTCGTCTATACCAATTTTTGACATAGCAGTATTATACCCGACCGAGGGGCCTGGTAGCTAGCAATAGTGCTTGATGTAATAGTGATTGGGTATAATTATATGCAAAAAAAACCGGCTATGAGTGATCGAATAGCGATCATCCATAGCCGGCGAGGGCTAGAAAACTGTCCAGATGTCAGGAGTAGGCAATCTCGGTCGTCCAGGTAACGCGCTTGACGTCGACGCTGCCGATGTGGCCGGCGAACTCCTGCTTGGAATCCTTGCCACGGGCGGTGGTCTTGGGCGCTGCCCAGGCGACCGATTGCCAGCCGGTAAGTTCACAGGCGTAGGCAATGCTGCGGGCCAGAAAGCGCACGGCGCGCAGCCGCTGGCGAACCTGCTTGACGCGGGCTGTAGCCTGGTCGACCGTGAGACCGCTGATGTCTTCCGTGGCAGCTGGCTTGTACTTCACCAAGCTCAGCTTCATGCAGCGCGACCGGTAGTACTCGATGGCAACGGTCTCGACCGGCTTGGCCTTCTCGCGGTACACTCCGCGCTCATCGAACTCCGGGACCTCGGGCTTGCCCAGGGCTTTGATACGAGCATTGAGCGCCGTCTGGAGCAGCTTGAGGTCGGCCTCTTCGCGAAGCAGGTCGACAAGGCGCAGACTGCTAGGGCGTGCCCATGCCGAGGAAACCATCTTCATGTCACCCAGGCAGAGGCTGTAGCTCAAGCCAGCCTTATAGCTGTGGTGGGCGTCAATGACACCGGCGGCCTGCAGCTGGTCGAAGCTGGCTTCGGACATACTGGCCAGCAGCTCCTTCATCACCAGCTCACCATCACGGATGATGTTGTAGGTGCGGTGGACGATCTGCTTGGTCGGCTTGGCCGCTGTCAAGATTGTACCTTCTTCGTCGACCGCGTAAACCGACACGTCGACTTGGGTGGTCAGCGAGAAGTTGAACAGTTCGGCGTGGCTAGTGTAGCTTACCACTCGAACGGTTGAGCCGAGGGGAGAACGGACCACGCGCGGGTCTTGGACGAGGATGCCGCCACGGGTGTAGAAGCCGGCCGGGATGCTCATGATGACCGATGGGTCTTCCATGAGGATGCGCAGAACGTTGATCACGCAGTGGTTCGGACCGGTTGGCTTCAGGCCTGTGCCGATGAACTTGCGATCGCGGAAAGCGCGACGGATGCGATCGGCGTTGGTGCGGCGCTCACTTTCAGTGTAGGCCTCGCCGATCGACTCGGCCACGCCTTCGTCACTGGTTTGTTCCAGTAGCTCGATGGCGTAAGCGTTGTCTCCGGACAGTGCCGCGTTGGCAGCAATGACACGGATACATTCCATCATTTGCTCGGCCGAAAGTGCGCTTGGCGTGACTCCCAGCTCGGAGTGGATTTTCTCCCCGACGAAGCCGGTGAAGGACATCTTGTTCGGCAGAGCGGACAGCTCCAAGTAATAGGTAGCAACGCCGTCGTAGAGGCCGCGGCCGATAAATTGGTCGGTGTGTGACGACTTGATGACCTCTGGCACGGCTCGATAAACTGCTTGGACGACACTTCCGTCGGCTGAAACACGGAACTTAGTTGTGGTGGTGTCCATGTGTCGGAAAGTAGTGCTGATATCGGCGATGACCTCGGCGAAATCTCCCACATCGTTCATGTGGCGGAAGATGCCGCTATAGCCTCCGGCTGCCATCAGCTTGGCCACGAAAGTGGCGTCGTAGTGGTAGCCGTAGCCGATGACCGACACCGCGGCACCAAACTCGTAGAGCTCGTAGGCCGCCTGAAGCGCGAGATCTTCTTCCTTGTCGATGCCCCACTTAGTGGGGACGGCGCAACCATCGGTGAAGAGGATGGCCTGCGAAGCCATGCTCGCGGTCTGGGCTTGTCGCAGGTTCTCCAGCACTAGGTCGAGCGGTTCGGAGAAGACCGTGGTGTTCATAATGTAGACATCACGCTTGATGGCCTGGTCGAGGATGCCCTTGCCGAGCGTGTCGCAACGCACCGGGCCAGCGATCCGCTTGGCGGTTCCGTGACCGCTGAAGACCACGACCGAAACGAAATGGCTGTCGTCGAGGGTTGCCACGAACGTGCGGGCGTCCAGCTTGACCGACTCCAAGGAGTCGTACATGCTGCCGCTGCAGTCCAATACCAGCACATCGTGCTGAAGATCAGGCTTGGCCACCGGAGCGGTGACTCGCACAATCGCCATGGGCTTGTTCAAGACCGGCACCAGGCCGGTAAAGAACTCCACGGTGGGGGTGGCTTGTGACATGCGAACCTCCTAGGTTCGATAGGGTACAGCTGGATAGGTTTTCAACGAACATATCGGGAACTTCCCGAGTTTGACTATATTGCCATAAAACAGCTCAAATAGCAATTAAATAATTGCCTGCTTGGATATTTCTAACGCTCGCCTAAGCTACAAATTTGCAATTGGAGGTTCAAGCGACTAGACTAGCCCCAAAGTGGAGTGACCATGAAGAACGTTGCGCGCGAAGTAGTTTTGAGTGGCCTAGCTGTCGTTTTACTGGCTGCGGCAGGCTTGACTTACTACCAAAACGGCCGTAGTACCACTCCGGCTACTAAGCCGGCTGCCGGCTCACAGACCCCACAACCGACCCAATCCGCCGAGGAAAAAGCCCAAGAGGACCTCAATGCCCAGGTCACCACTGCCGATGTGCCCAAAGGCAGCCCGGTTGCCCAGACATCTATTAAACTCAAGATCTACTTTTCACACCACACCGAGTCCGACGACGACCCAAGTAAAATCTTTGGCGTCGTGCGGACAGCCAACACGGTTGGTGTCGGCACTTATGCCATTCAGCAGCTTATCGCTGGTCCTACAACAGAAGAGTTAGCGCTCAACTACTTCTCAAACGTCAAGCTCTCGGGTGCAAGCAACTGCGGTGACAAGGACTTCGCACTCAACATAACCAACAAAGTAGCTACGTTGCGCTTCTGTAAACAATTTGTACTTACCGGGGTAGTGGCCGATGGCCAAGCTCAATCACAAATCATGACTACTCTTTCACAGTTCTCGACTATCAAAAAGATAGTTATTCTCAACCAATCAGGCAACTGCCTGTTCGACGCATCTGGCTTAAATAAATGCAAAGAGTAGCTTAACTACTCAACGACCACTCGCTCGAAAGTACCGTCAGCTAGTCGGTGTAGGGGCAGGCTCTCTTGATAGGCTAGCAAATCCTGCTCAATGCTGTTCCAATCAAAGGGCTGATTATTGTATTGCGAGCGGTAGTGGACCAGGACTTTGATGGGTAAGATATTAAAGCCGAGCCGGATGGTCATTTGATCGAGGTCAAAATAATAGCGCGAGAGCATTTCCGCGCCCGCTGAAGTTCCGACGATCGTTTTACCGGCAATATGGTTGGCCCAATCCGGTTGCTTGCTCAAGGCCTCGATAAGCCGTTCAGTATAGCCGCCCTTGAAATACAAGGTGTCGACCTCGCCGATTTGCTGCAAAAAATCCTGCTCCGTAGCTATCATCAGCTGATAGTCACTGGGGCGTAAGAACTTCGCGAAAAGGGCCTGGTCCTGGTCCCATTTTTGAACAATCTTGTCTGGGTCGGTTGCGAAATAAACAATCAGCACCTTGATAGGCAGTACTCGCTCGTCAATAAAAGCTTCTATGAAAGCCCGCCCGCCATCGAAGGCTTTGGCTGGATAGCCGCCTGCCAGTAAAAAACTCTTCATACTTAAGCTCCTATCATTGTTTTAAATTGCGCCTCGTCGATAACTGGCACTGATAATTTCTGAGCCTTGGCGAGCTTAGTGCCAGCCTCTTCACCGGCCAGTAGGTAGCTGGTTTTGGCCGATACCGAACTGCTGGTCTTACCACCGGCCAAGTCGATCATGGCTGCCGCCTCATCACGGGTAAGGGTCGGCAACGTACCGGTAAGTACCCAGGTGGTGCCAGAAAGTGGGCCGCCCTGCTGTTTAGCCTCATCGGTGACCTCAACCCCGGCACTTAAAAGCTCAGCTACCAGCTCACGGTTGGCGTCTTTGGCTAGCCAGTCGGCCAAGCTACGAGCGACAACCGTCCCAACCCCTTCAATACGCTCCAGGTCGGCCTCTTTAGCTTCCAGAAAATCAGGTAGTCTGGTGAAGTGTTTAGCCACGTCGCTGGCGGTTTTGGCGCCGATGTGGCGAATACCGAGAGCATAGATGAACCGGCCCAGACTTACTGTCCGGTGGGCGGCGATTGAGTCGACCAGTTTACTAGCGGAAATTTCGGCAAAGCCCTCAAGGTTCAGTAAGTCACCAGCCGTTAGGCGAAAAACATCAGTGGGGCCAGTAATCAGGCCTGCCTCGAGCAACTGGGCTAGGATTTTTTCACCTAAGCCGTCGATGTCAAAGGCAGCCTTCGATACGAAATGAATGAGCTGCTGCCAGCGAACCTCGCCAGCCGACAGGTCAGCCAGCCTAGCCACCGCCTCGCCCTCTGGGCGCACAACGGCCACACCGTCGATTTCGGTCGGCATCTGGAAAACTCGCTCCTCGCCAGTACGCAGCTCTGGTAAGCTGGCGAGAACTTCAGGAATAATATCCCCGGCCTTATGCACAATAACTGTGTCACCAATACGTAAGTCTTTGCGGGTTATTTCGTCTTCATTGTGCAAGGTGGCCCTGGCCACTGTCGTACCGGCAATCTGGACTGGCGTCAGCACAGCGTAGGGTGTCACTGCACCTGTCCGGCCGATACTCACCCGGACGTCCTCGAGCTTGGTCGTGGCCTGCTCGGCGGGGTATTTGAAGGCGATGGCTGCGCGAGGGTTTTTGCCAACATACCCCAGCTGTTCGTACAACTGGCGATCGTTCACCTTGACCACCAGCCCATCAGTGTTAAAGGGTAGCTTATGGCGCTTGTCGCCCCAGCCATGGATGAATTCCATGAGTTTTGTCGGGTCGTCAAAAGTCGTTGCTTGTTGGTTAACCAACACCCCTAACGCGTGCAGAGCTCGATAAGCAAACATATTGGTCGGCACCTCGAGTGGATCGATGCGCAGTAAGTCGTAGGCTCGAAAATGCAATGGCCGCTCGGCGACGAGCTTCGGGTCAAGCTGGCGGATAGTGCCAGCCGCCAGATTACGGGGATTGGCGAATACCGGCAATTGCTCGGCCTGGCGCCTAGTATTTAAGGCCTCGAAATCTTTTTTGTACATGACAATTTCGCCACGGATCTCGGTGCGGCCAATGAGAAACGGCTCGAAGTCGGCCGCCTGGCGCAGGCGCAGGGGAACGCTGCCAATGGTGCGTACATTGGCAGTCACTTCCTCGCCCACGTAGCCGTCGCCGCGGGTCGCCGCCTGCACCAGCAGCCCATCTTCATAGACCAGCGAGCAAGCCAGTCCGTCCATCTTAATATCGGCAAATAATTCCTGGCCGGGCATCTCTTTGGAGAGCTTCATCAGCCGCTGGAGCCAGGCCGCGACATCCTCCTCGCTAAACACATCATTGAGGCTAAACATGCGGCGGCTATGGGTAACATTTTTAAATCCAGAGAGTAGCTTCCCACCGATGCGCTGGGTAGGGCTATCGGCTGTTACGAACTCGGGGTGGGCTACTTCCAGCTGCTTGAGTTCGGCAAATAGCGTGTCATAGACTCCGTCAGCAACACTTGGCTTATCGAGAACATGGTATTCATAAGCATATTGGTTTAGGAGTTCGCGCAACTGTACTAGGCGATTCTCGGCCATAGACTGACCAGCCATCTAGGCCTTGCCCTCGGCTAGCTGAAGGTAAAGCTTATAGAGATAGATATTCATAAAGGGTAGCATGATAGTCACCAGCACCCCCTGCAGGATAGCCATTAGCCATTTATTACTGGCCAGGCCTCCGACGAAGGCGACGGCAATCGATGGAATCAGCACCACCGCTAGCAGCACGAGCAAGAGTACAGCTATACGCCGTATAATTTTCCAGAAGTGACCCTTAGTTACCTTCTTACTAGCTCGTAGCGCGGCGATTGGCCCCAGGCCATCGGCCACCACAATGTAAAGACTAAAAATATAGCGAACCATCCAGAAAATAGACGGCGAGGCAAGCAGTAAAGCAAGTAGCACCAGGAGTACATGCTCACCAGCGCTTACTACCGAGGTCGCGCCAGCTGTGCCGAGATAGTAGGCGCCAATACCGAAGCCAAAAGGCACGAGTTGCAGCGACAGTATAATAGCCACAAGAATAAACCGTACCAAACTGGCCGTGCCATCATGGTAGGCTTTTCTAAGCGTTACGGGCTGGCCTTTATGAAGGTTAACAATAACCCAAATCAAGGCTACGCTCATAACCAGGCTGGCCATCGAAATATAGGCCGATACTGTCTCCTGATGGTCCCCCAGTACAGAGATAAGGTTGGTAGTCAGGCTAACGCAGCCGACTACAAGGAGTAGGATACGCTGATGAAGGCGGAAAAACCGTGTCGTCTCTCGAATTAAACCAGGCTTTTTTTTGCTCATCAGACCTTACCCTCCATTGCTTGTAAACGCTTGATTCTTTCAGCTATCGGCGGATGAGTACTGAACAAGCCAGCCACAAATCCACCACCTCCCTCTACATTAGCACGTAACGGATTGACGATATAGAGACTTGCCGTGGCTTTGTTGGCCACTTCGAGCGGCTCGGTGTCCTCTTCGAGCTTGGCCAGGGCGTGGGCGAGCCCGAGCGGATTTCTGGAGAGCAAGGCGCCAGAAGCATCGGCCAAATATTCCCGGCGCCTCGACACCGCCAGCTGCAAAAGCGACCCGATAATCGGCGTTAGGATGGCTAGAACGATACCCACAACCATTAAAATCATGCCCAACTGGCCGCTCTCATTATCACGATTGCCGCGGCTGCGGCCGCCAAAAAATGAGAAGCGCAAAAACCAATCCGAAAGCAAAGCGATGATCGAAACCATCACGCTTACCAGGGCCATGAAGCGAATATCATAGTTCCCAACATGGCTGAGCTCGTGGGCTATGACCCCTTCCAGCTCGGGCTTGGTGAGCTTTTGCAATATACCTGTCGTGGCGGCCACAGCGGCGTGCTGAGGATCGCGGCCGGTAGCGAAAGCATTGGGGGCGCTATCTTCAATAATAAACACCTTGGGCATCGGTAGTCCGGCTGTCATGGCCATATTCTCGACCACTCGGTAGAATTCGGGCGCCTGATCCTTGGTTATCTCTCTGGCATTGGAGACGGCTAGCACGATGCGGTCTGAATAGTAGTAACTGACCCAGGCATAGACTACCGCAAAGGCCGTGGCAACGTACAGTATGGCACTGTTTCCCAGGGCCTTGGAGAATACCCAACCAAGTGCCACCACAATGAGCACAAATAGGAACATCAGAAACCAGGAATTGCGCTTATTTTTGGCAACTTCAGTGTACATACGCACCACCACACATATTAATTACCTGGCGAGAGAGGATTAGAACTTGACTGAGACGGGAGCGGAAACTTCGGCAGCATTCTCAACGTCGAAGAAGTCGCGCTTGGTGAAGCCGAGCATGCCAGCGAACATATTGGTAGGAAAGACTTGGAGCTTAATGTTAAGCTCGCGGACATTACCGTTGTAGAAGCGGCGTGAAGCTTGGATTTTGTCTTCAGTATCGACTAATTCAGCTTGCAGTTGCAGAAAGTTTTCATTGGCTTTGAGCTCAGGGTAAGCCTCAGCGACAGCGAATAGCGACTTAAGGGTTCCGCTTAGGACGTTGTCGGCCTTAGCCAGTCCGTTGACATCGTTTTGTGGCACGCCCATAGCAGCGGTACGAGCTGCAGTAACTTCCTCAAATACATCTTTTTCGTGCTTAGCATAACCCTTGACCGTCTCCATGATGTTGGGGATTAAGTCGAAACGGCGCTTCATCTGGACGGTTATGTCGCTAAAGGCCTCGTCTGTTCGCAGTTTAGCGCGTACCAAACCATTATAAGTTGCCCACAGCCAAGCTAAGACGGCGGCAACGATGACTACTAAGATGATTAACGGGTTCATTATTATTTCCTTTTCTATACCCTAATTATACACTATAGCCAAATATAGTAAAATATGGTAATCTATGTCCGTTCTAGCTGACGAGCCACCACTCTACCTGAAAGCAGGGATTTATGAGCGCAGCAGCCTCCGAAGGTACCTCCGGGCCGGTCTCCGTGCCCTACTACTCCGACGATGATGATGACCACACCGATCACTCGTTGGGATTCGAAACCAGCCAACAGCGTGCCACCAGGCAGCACGAAGCTCCCTACGAACGTCAGGTCAAACTGGCCGAAGAGCTCTTCGGGGTCAAGGTCGGTCGGCCCGGGAAATCGCGCTGGTATCGGCCGATTGTTCAGCTACTGGTCAGGCCGCTTGGCTTTCTCTACGGCCTACGCCATCCCATCTACGTCGAAGGGCTCGAGCACTTCCCCAAAGATGGACCGGTGGTAACTCTCGGCAACCATTGGAAGTTCCTCGACCCATTCCTGACGGTTTGCAAAGTGCACTTTCGGCCTTTCACAGCCATCAACAAGCTGGAAAATTTCAAGAAGTGGTATGCCTTCGTCATTCGTGGCATGGGGCAAATACCGCTTGTTCGTACCGGCGGCACCAAGGCCCAGCGCCTGTGCACGCTTGACCTGGCTGGACTAGTACTCGACCAGGGCGGCATCATTTCGGTCTATCCCGAAGCTCACCGCAGTCCTGGCATTATCACAAAGTGGCACCCAATGATGGTCGCCGAGCTTCACAAGCGCTGCCCACATGTGCCGTTCATCTCGATAAGCATTCGCTACGAGCAGAAGGGACTCCGGCGCCCGGTCTACATCAAGTTTGGCCAGGCCAAGATCCACAGTCTGGCGCCGGGCAAAGAGGCAGCCAGAGAAATCACTGCTTACCACCGAGCCGAGGTAGTGCGCATGTCCGGCCTCCCTGATCGGCCCGATATTGACAGCTCCAAGGCACTCCGCAAAGTCGGCTGAGGCCACCTCCCCTGGAAGAAATTCCGGGGGCTTTTGTTTTGCCACCAATGAAAAAACCGACCTCTTATGATCGGTATTTTCATTGGTGGGCGAGGTGGGATTTGAACCCACAAGCCTTGCGGCAACGGATTTTAAGTCCGTCGTGTATACCGTTCCACCACTCGCCCGAGCTAGGCCACGGAGTGGCCTAGCGAGCATATAACAATTGGAGGCACCTAGCGGAGTCGAACCGCTCTAAAAGGTTTTGCAGACCTCTGCCTAACCGCTTGGCTAAGGTGCCTTGTGAATAGCTGTTGCTAATCATAGTTATAGCCTAGGTGAGGCCACAACAGGGCTTAATTATAGCGAAATTGGCCAATTTCGCTAGGCTTTTGGCTAGACTACTCGCTGGGCCGGGACCATGTATGTCGATGGAATTGGGACCGTCTTGGTACTCGGCGTCTTACGCTGGGCCAGCTTCATAATAATGAGCCCGATAATAGCTATAACGGCGGTCAAGACGACCACACCGATAACAACCGACAACCAGGTGTCAAAAAAAGCTTTCTTTGGCGACTTGGTGGTCACGGGTAGGCTACTAGGTACCGGCGTAGGCCTAGATACAACCGGGGCAGTAGTTGGCTTTGGTGGCGACCATGGATAGTTCTCCTCGGCTAGGGTAGACGGCGCGATGGGAGAAGCAGCTTGCAAAGCAGGAGCAGGAGCAGGAGCAGGAGCAGGAGCAGGAGCAGGAGCAGGAGCAGGAGCAGGAGCAGGAGCAGGAGCAGGAGCAGGAGCAGGAGCCCCGAAAGTCTGCTGGCTAGCGGGGTTTGGAGCAATAGCAGTAGGGATCTGGGCTATAACAGTGGCCATCACATCAACCATAGGCGCGGTCGGAACGGCATTCGGCACGACGGTAGTAGCCGGCCCGCTTGTTGGTCCGGGGTGATATACCTCACCAGAAGCCGCTGCCGGTAAGTCGGGGTGATTGTTCAAATGCACCTCCACTCCCGATGCCAGTGGGGTAAGCCCAGGATTGGCCGCAGGGGTAGCCAAGGGGTTTACCGGTGTAGCCAAGGGGTTAGTAGGCAGCGGGTTAGCATTATTCGTTTGGTTTTGATCGTCTTGCAAAGCTTGTCCTAGTAATACCCCTATTTTGACGCTCAGCTTGGATACTGTCAAACCAGCAGCTTCATCTAATCTCAAAACTATGCTAAAATCACGCCGACCCTCCAAGCTGAAGGAAGTATCAAATGCGTTTTAAGTCGATCGACCATATCGGGACTGGGCTTATTGATGAGTGCGACTTACAGGCACTTCAAGCTATCGGCCTACCCTTCAAAGCGTCGCCTCCAGCTGAGCGCAAACCTTACCTGAGCTGCTATGCTGATCTGCCTAGTGAGCTTTGGAGCGTTTCAAACGACGGCGCCTATACCTACACTATTGCGAATTCAGCTGGCCAAGTGGTGGCTACAACGACCAGAAGCGACCCCGAGGATAGCAGAAGCCGCACTTTGATTGCCATATCGCCACTCCCTCGGCTCCAGCTAGCGATCAACCAGCTTGATAAACGAGGTCAGGTCATGCGCTTCACACTCAAAGACGAAGTCGACACGATACGCTTTACCAGAGTTACGCGTGCCCCGGCTAACACTAGCTTAGGTGACTTTCCTATTCATCTAGTGCGCGTCGGGCAGCGGGTCGCCCGTGAACATGGATATATCTTAGCGAGCTACACGCTCGGCACATCCGCCCTGCAACCGCGCAGTTTCTAAAACTGGGTGGTTTTTCTATTCGACTACTTTCGCTAAACCTTCAACAACCGTAATATTTAGGAGTTTAGTGAGCTCATTCGGATCAAGCAAAACCTTACTCGTCCGATTCCCACCACCCATCACCACCTCTTTTCGCTCCATCACAGCACTATCAATGTAGATTGGCAGATCCGCTATCCCTACGGCTGTTACCCCGCCGATCTGCATATCGGTAAGCCGAATGGTCGTCTCGCTGTCAGCAAAAGACGCCCGCTTAACGCCCATCAATTCACAAACTTTCTTATTCACATCAAGCCTGGTAGTACCGAGTACTACGCAAACCACGTACTGCACTGGCTCAACTTTGCGCGACATCACCAGAATGGTATTAGCGGCGCTCTCAAGCGGCAGGCCATAATACTCGCAGAAGGCCGCCGTTTCTGATAGTTCGGATGGGCACTCGAGGACGCGGTACTTAATAGCGAACTTTCCAAGTGCTGAATAGACTTTTTCTAGTAATATATCTTCGCCCATAATCTCCCTGGTCTTGTTAATTTGTTTGATTCACCACCATTGAGTTCACATATTACCGCTGGAAACTATTTGAGCATGAAAGGCGTGGCGGCCAGCAGGAGAGCAATATTTACCAATATCATTTTTTTTGAGCTTCCAAATGCTTGCTTTACATCGCCGGCGATAAAATAGCGGAGGAAATTAAGACTGAACCACGTCATCCCGAGTAGCACGAGGATAGAAACTAGGTTTAGCGAGCTTCTAATCGATATGCCAACGATAATCGCCGAGACCATCAGGCAGGCCGCGCCGATGAAGAGCGCCTGCTTATAGCTAAAATAATGCACGAATCCCTTCACGCCTGTCTTGGCATCATCTTCGAAGTCGGGTATAACATTGAGAAAGTGGACACAAGCACCGAGCAAACAACCGGCAACGATCATCCAAGCCTGTGGATAGGTGGCTGGGCTGCTACCCTGGGCAATTACCACCGGCAAAAGACCAAACGAGACCAAAAGCGAGACAATACTAAAAGGCGTTAGTTTCAGACGGTAATCGTACAAAAGCGCGCTCACCATGGCTATCAAATAATACCAACCAGCTAGGCGGCCATAGGCAAACCCCAACACAATACAGATAATAAAGCTGGGGATAGCAACCAGCTCGATTGTTCGAGTACTCACAAGCCCCATAGCGATCGGCTTGTCACGCCGTCCAGCAGCTTTGTCACGGTCACGGTCGAGGTAGTCGTTGTACCAGCCAACAGTAAACTGCCCGAGTAAGACCATCGGCAGTAGGATGATCAATTTCGCGCGCTGGCCAGCAATAAATGCCACAAGCATGGTAAAAGTCGTCGTGCCAAGACACGGCACCAGGTGTGTAGACAGCAGAACATATTTAAACTGCTGGGAAAACCCTTTGGGGTTTTTCGACTTTTCTAAGGCTTTAGTTCGCATGCTTTAAGCATGGCATATTTGGAGGCAATGTCTAGTGCACTTCGGCGTAGGCACCTACATACCGGGCATCGGTGTCATTTCCAGCAGGTCAATGTAGGCATCGGCGCGCTTTAAGTGCGGATGGGACTTGAGTAGTTCCATGGCCACATCCTTGGTATCACATTCGATAGTGGCGTAGCCCGAAGCATGGCTATCGCTGACGCGCAAACCATCGGGAGTTATTCGGCCAACGGCCTGTAACGGTAACCCCCATTCCAACTTTGCCGACTTACTGGCTTCATTTTGCCAGACCATCCACTCCTCCATGCTTGCCTTCATTTGCTCTGGGGTGCTCTGGGCCATTGCGTCGCTTGCCGATGTTGATGAACTATATAAAACCATAAACTTTGCCATTTTGAGCTCCACTTAATGGCCTCATTTTAGGCTTATCCGATGAATATTCATAGTCTGCTTTGGATGATCAGACTGAAAATGAGGCCTGCTTGCCTGCCAAATAGCACTATGCAACTTTATGGTTGCATAATTTAGTCTTAGAATATATGATGGTCGTATACCTGCGCGCCACATAATAACCTGGAGAAATACATGCAAGATACCATAGTACGAGAAATTACTGTAAAGGCGCCCAAAGAGCGCGTCTATAAGGCGATTACCGACCCGAAAGAAATTACTGCTTGGTTCCCGGATACTATTGAAGGCACGCTAGAGGTTGGTGAGCGTCCGATTTTGATTTTCAAAGGCCACGGTACTAGCCAGATATATGTCGAAGCCGCTAAGCCCTATGAGTATTTTGCTTATCGCTGGGTGCCGGGTGAAAACGCCATTATTGGCGACGTCTTGAAGGTACCAAATACCTTGGTTGAATTCCTTATCGACGAAACGGCAACAGGCACACTGGTAACCGTCAAAGAATCTGGCTTTGCCTCGCTACCGGCCGATCATGCCGCCAAACAGTTCGAGCAAAACTCGGGCGGCTGGGAATACATGATGGGCCGGCTCGAGAAAGTTATGAGCGAGGCCTAATGCCAGTAGCCGAGCTATTCAAAGCTCTTGGGGACCCGACGCGCCTGGAAATGGTCCGCCGACTATCCGATGGCGCCCCGCATACCATTAACTCGGTTTCGAGCGGTCTCGACATCAGCCGCCAAGGGGCGCGCAAGCACCTGCAAATATTAGCTGATGCCGAGTTGGTACGGCTTGAGCCCAAAGGCCGCGACACGAATGTCACTCTTGATCGCCACACTCTCGAACAAGGTCGGGCTTTTATTGCCGAGATGGAGAGCCGTTGGGACATACGCCTCGAGACTTTGCGGCAGTTTGTTGACGGCGATACTACAAGCAAAGACAATCCGAAGTGCTAGGCTAACTCTTACGGGTAACCTTATAAATCTGCCCTTTTTGATCGTAGGTAGTCCATTCCCCTACCGCTTCGCCCACATCAAAATGCCCGGATCGCTTCAGCGTACCGTCGGGCCGGTACCATTCCCAATATCCATCAGGTTGGTCGACTATTGACTTGCCCTTGGCAAACATCGATTTGCCGCTGGCGTGGTATTTGATAGTGTATCCATCAATGATTTCAGTTTTTTGAGGTTTCATACGCTTATTTCCTATAATACTCAATAATTACGCGCTAACTTGGCTACATCCGCAATATTTTCTGCATTTCCTTCCCCTTGGCCAGCTCATCAATCAGCTTATCGAGGTAGCGCAATGACTGCATTACGGGATCTTTGATTTCTTCAACGCGCACCCCGCAGATTACACCAGTTATCGTCACCCTGGCCGGATTCATCTTCGGTGCCTTGGTATAGAAATCTTCAAAGTTTGTTTCCTGGGTCAGTTGTGTCTCGAACTGTTGCTGAGTGTAGCCGGTCAACCAGCGAATTATCTCATCGACCTCCATCTTGGTACGCCCTTTTTTCTCGGCTTTGGCGATGTAGTATGGGTAGACACTCGCGAAACTGACGCCATAGATGCGATGCTTTTGTTGTTCCATGAGGACATCATATCAAAAAGCCCGGTTACGGTCTTGACCTAATGTTTGGTCGAAGTTCTGCCCTTGGTCCCTGACAATCCCCGCTCGTACTACTCAACTCGTCTGGCGAATATTTCTTCCGTTTCACGGGTGAATATTTCGGCTATTTTTGGGCCGATGCCGTGTAATTGTTGAAGTCGTTTTGAAAACTCATCTTCATCCACACTGTCCTCAAGC
>JAYUFZ010000024.1:0-58795 GCA_043767845.1 bacterium
ATGAAATACGATAAACTTAGATATCTAGAAAGATTTATGCGACAAGCTGGCTACATAGATGTTGTGCCTGACTTCAGTATGCCTCGTGGATACTGGGTAATTACCCAAGCAGGCCGCAAACGTTCGGGAATCATTCCGACATTCAACCCCAAACGACCGGGAGGTCAAAGCAATGTCAACCGATAAGCCAATGCTGATGTTTCGTGACTATGAACCCTTGATGGATTTCATCATAGGGGTTCAAGTCGAAGTTGATTACGCTCGACGTATAGCACAGCTAAACGAGCACTATCCGAATGCCAGAGACAAGCGATCCGTGAGATCCTTTTATGGCGCGGATGTTCAGGCACATGTCATAGCGCATTTGATCGGTGGTCAAACAGATCATATCGGTTTCGAAGTCAATGTCAGTGATCCTCGGATATTACATGGTCTGACTGTCGCAATCGTGCGACATAGGGACGATACCAGTTACCAAATACTCGATTCCGTGAATGTCGAAGAAAATACTCCGCGAGTATTTCTCCTCGCCACAATCGACATCAACTTCTATGGCGACTTGGGCTTTCGGGTCGGCTCGCTCGAATCGATCAGAGCACGTTCTGTGGCCACAAGTCTCTCTCGCTAATACATCGGCTGGATCCTCCAAGATCCAGCCCCAACCAATGAATTCAAGATATTGAATCTTTTGGTTGGCAACCATCAAAGTACCTCTCTGTCATGCTGAATTTATTTCAGCATCTTTCGGTGTTATCTGGGAAGGTCCTGAAACGAGTTCAGGATGACACGCTGGGCAGCCGACAGGGGAGGGTAGTAGGGTTGCAATTAGCCGTCAGATCTGCTAGAATGAGTTAACAATGTTAAAGTCAGACACAAAATCCAAAGTTATTAGTTCGATTCAGTCGCACAAAAAGGACACTGGTTCGCCAGAGGTTCAAATTGCTATTTTCACCGAGCAGATCAAGTCTCTGACTTCACATTTACAAACCCACAAAAAGGACGAGCACTCTCGTCGTGGGTTACTCAAGATGGTAGGCAAGCGCCGTAGCTTGCTCGACTACCTGAGCAAAAACGACCAAAAGAAGTATCAAGAGGTTATTTCTAAACTCAGCCTACGCAAGTAATTTTGCCCGGCTCCAGGTTTAACAATTAGGCGCATCGTTGTGTGATAGAGCTTTGGGATTAATCATTTAATCTCTTGTCCCTGGCACATAGCCCGCTACTTATAGGATATACATGCAACAAGAAATTGTTCACCCTTTTGGTGGCAAAACCCAGCAATTTAGTACTGAGTTCTGCGGCCAGACCCTTACCATCGAAACCGGCAAAATGGCCTTTTTGGCTGATGGCGCTGTAACTGTTCGTTATGGCGATGTTGTCGTGCTCGGTACTGCAGTGATGAGCAAGAGCGTCCGTGATGGTATCGACTTCTTCCCACTGCTCGCTGATTATGAGGAGAGAATGTACGCCGCCGGTAAAATTTCCGGTAGCCGCTTCATGAAGCGTGAAGGCCGCGCTAGCGAACATGGCACTTTGGCCTCCCGCCTTATCGACCGCCCAATCCGCCCGCTGTTCCCTAATGGCTTTCGCAATGATATCCAAGTAGTAGCCACTGTATTATCTGTCGACAATGTCCATGCCGCCAATATCATCGGTATGATTGCCGCATCGGCCGCCCTTATTATCAGTGGCGCACCTTTTGACGGCCCGATCTGTGGCGTTAAGATCGGGCTCGTCGATGGTAAACTCGTCGCATATCCAACTGAAGAGCAAATGCTCACTTCCAAGCTTGATCTGACAGTCGCCGGTACCAAAGACGCCATTATGATGGTCGAAGCTGGTGCGAGCGAAGTTGATGAAGAGACGATGGTCGAAGCTATTGAGCTCGCTCACAAGGCTATGCAACCAGTATTGAAACTCCAAGAGGAGATGGTTGCCGCTCTCAAGCCTGTCGCTAAGCCCTACACACTCGTCGAAACCGACAAGGAACTCATCAAGAAAATTCAGAAATTCGTCCATGGCAAACTCATCCCAGCCCTGCGCCACAAGGATCACTACGTCCATATCAATCATGTTGCTCTGCGCTCACTTGGCGAGGAAGTTGTCGCTGAATTCGGTGAAGAGTATCCAGATAAGTCAGCTCTCAAGAGCACTTACTACGAAGTAATCGATATAGAAGTTCGCCGTGGAATTCTCGAAGACAAAGTCCGTCCCGACGGCCGCGAACCTGATGAGATCCGCGCGCTTTCGCACCAAGTCGGCCTTCTGCCCCGTGCCCACGGATCGGCCCTCTTTACTCGTGGCATCACCCAAGTGCTGAACACTACGACCTTGGCTTCCACAAGCTACGCGCAGTTGATCGACACTATGGAAGAGGACACCACTAAGCGCTACATGCACCACTACAACTTCCCAGGCTTCTCGACTGGTGAAGTCCGCCCAATGCGCTCGCCCGGCCGCCGCGAAATTGGCCATGGTGCTTTGGCCGAGCGTGCGCTGATCGCCGTTTTGCCTCCTGTAGAAGACTTTCCTTACACCATCCGTACTGTCAGTGAGGTTATTACATCAAACGGATCGACTTCTATGGCCTCGGTCTGTGGTAGCACCATGTCGATGATGGACGCTGGCGTGCCACTTACGGCCCCAGTTTCAGGAATCGCCATGGGCCTGGTAATGGGCGATGATGGCAAATACGTCGTGCTCTCCGACATCGCTGGTGCCGAAGACCACGGCGGCGATATGGACTTCAAGGTTGCTGGAACCGATAAGGGCATTACTGCTCTTCAAATGGACATCAAGATCAAAGGTATTACCGCTCAAGTAATGCGCGACGCCCTGGCCAAGGCCAAGGCTGGCCGCGAGAAGATCTTGGCTAGCATGCTGGCTGTTATCGCCGAGCCACGGGCCGAGATGAGCCCCTACGCCCCACGCATTTACAAGATGATGATCAACCCAGAGAAGATCAAAGACGTTATCGGCAAAGGCGGCGAGATGATTAATAAGATTATCGCTGAAACCGGCGTCGAGATCGACATCCAAGATTCAGGCCTGGTCATGATCGCTGCCACCAACGGCGAGAGTGCCGACGCTGCAATGCAGTGGATTAGTGGTCTGACTGAAGAGCCGGAAATCGGTAAGATTTACACCGGTAAGGTGGTTAAGCTCATGGAATTCGGAGCCTTCGTCAATATTATGCCTGGCAAAGACGGCTTGGTGCACATCTCCCAAATGGCCGATAAACGTGTCGAAAAAGTAACAGACATTGTCGACGTTGGTGATACAATTAAGGTTAAGCTGGTGGAGATTGACGACAAGGGTCGAATGAACCTCAGTATGAAGGCAGCAAAAGAATAGATTTCATTGTTCACAGAGCCTCGCCGATGGTGGGGCTCCAATGAGGGATGAAATGAGGGAATCAGATAAGCAAGCACAACTGGATGAGATCGCCACGCGTATTAAGAGTGCCGATGTCTGTCCAGAATTGCGCGCCACTGCCACCCAACTCGTTCCTGGATCTGGCAATCCGGATGCCGATATAGTCTTTATAGGCGAGGCACCTGGTGCGAAGGAGGACGAGACCGGGGTGCCGTTTGTCGGGGCCGCCGGCAAGTTCCTTGATGAAATGCTTGCGACGATCGACTTGAAGCGCAGCGACATTTTCATAACCAACATCGTCAAATACCGTCCACCGAAGAACCGCGATCCGTTGCCCGAAGAGATAGAGGCCTTCATGCCTTACTTGGAGCAACAAATCGCCGTTATTCGGCCGAAACTAGTTATCTTTCTGGGCCGCCACGCCATGAGCGTCGTGTTCCCGGAGCTCAAGATCAGCGAGGCGCACGGGAGGGCATTGCGCCGTAAAGGGCAAGTATATCTGCCGCTCTTCCACCCAGCCGCCGCCCTCTACAATGGCGGGCTACGTGCGACACTTCTTGAAGACTTCGCCAAAATCCCCAAAATCTTATCTTTAATAGAAACTAAATAATACATTTCGTCATCCCTCGTGTAGTAGAGCGATCCAGCCGATCTCTCCACTGTAGTAGGGATGACAAAATACTAACCGGCCACACTTACGGCCAACCCAGAAAAGGAATATATGAATCCAGATACACCTGCTGCCAAACCAGCATCGAGCCCTGAGCCACAGCGCTCAGGCCAACCAAACCCCAGCACTAGCCAGCCTAGCCCAAGCGGCCAACCAGGCGCCTACCGCCCCAATATTAACAACCGCCCACGCGGCAATTTCCGCCCCCGCTCGCCACGTCCAATGGGTAGTTCGACGAACCCAAATACAGCAACTGATGCTACGGGCGGCCAGAATGCCGGGCGCGTAGTGCAAGGCGACAGAATTACCAGTATGGCCACTGCCGGCCCGAATGGCATCCTGCCAGCTGGTGGCCAGGTCAATGGCGGCCGCCCGAACCAAGGTCAAGGCCAGGGTCAAAACAACCGTGGCGGCCAAGGCCAAGGCCAGAACGGCCGCCCACGCCAAGGTGGTGGCAGCAACCAAACAGCCCGTGGCACCCGACACTCCGGCCCACCCCGCCGCCCACAGGCCCCCACCACACCACAGATCCCAATCAACAAGTCGCCATTCAACGGTACTGGCGGCGAGCAGCAAACTCAGATCAAGGAGCGCAAGGCTAATGCCGTGACCC
Source organism: bacterium (assembly GCA_043767845.1). Classification (GTDB taxonomy): domain Bacteria; phylum Patescibacteriota; class Saccharimonadia; order UBA4664; family JBBRNT01; genus JAYUFZ01. Next base: position 4,659 of record JAYUFZ010000024.1, read on the forward strand.
GCGAGAACAAGCTGCGTATTATCCCGCTCGGCGGGCTTGGTGAAGTCGGCAAAAACATGATGGCCATCGAATATGGCAACGACATCGTGGTAGTCGATATGGGCTTTGCTTTCCCCGACGAACTACAGCCAGGTATCGACTACATTATTCCAGACATTACCTACCTCGAGAAAAATAAGCACAAGATCCGCGGTATCGTCATTACCCACGGCCACATGGACCACATTGGTGCCGCTGGCTATGTCTTACCTAAAATAAATGTGCCAATCTTTGGTACGCGCCTCAGCCTGGGTATGGTCGCGAAGCAAATAGAAGAATTCAAGCTCCAGACCCAGCCACAATGGCGGGTAATGGATCCTGATAAGCACGAGAAGGTGCAGCTGGGTGTCTTTAGTATTGAGCTGATTCGCGTTACTCACTCCATTCCCGACGCCACAGCCGTAGCCATCAGCACGCCGATCGGCATGCTGATCCACACTGGCGACTGGCGCCTTGACCCAACCCCAACGGACGGACGGATGATGGACATGCCTCGCCTAACCGAGCTCGGCAAGCAAGGCGTGCTCATGCTGATGAGCGACAGCACAAATTGCGAGCGTATGGGCCGCACACTTTCCGAAGTCGTGCTGGAGCAAACTTTTGCCGAGCTTTTCCAGATTGCCGGCGGCCGAGTCATCGTCTCAACCTTTGCCAGTTCGATAACCCGTGTGCAGCTGATCATTGACGCTGCCCACGCAGCCAACCGCAAACTAGCCCTCAACGGCCGCTCGATGCTGTCCAATATTGAACTAGCCGTCAAGCTGGGCTACCTGAAGGTACCGCAAGGCTTAATCGTAAAGGTTCAGGATAGCACCCGGCTCAAGGACAATGAGGTCGTGGTACTCTGTACCGGTTCGCAAGGCGAGCCGAACGCCGCGCTATCACGCATGTCGACCGGCGACCATCCCCAGATCAAGATTAAGGCTGGTGACTCAATTATCTTCAGCTCTAACCCGATCCCGGGTAATGAAAACTCGGTGACTACCATCGTTGACTCGCTCATGCGTGAAGGCGCCAAGGTCTACCAGAATGTAACCCGCGAGATTGATGAGCACGGATTACTGCACGTTTCTGGCCACGCCAGCCGCGACGACATTATCGACTTGATGAATGCCGTGAAGCCGAAGTACTTTATGCCCATCCACGGTGAGTACCATATGCTCGTGCGCCATGCCGAGCTGGCCGTCAAAAACGGTTTGCCACAAGCCAACGCCTTCGTTATGGATAACGGCGACGTCTTGGAGATTACCGAAACGAGCGCCAAGCGTGGTGAGCGCGTGCCAAGCGGTATTGTACTTATCGACGGTGCGGGTGTGGGCGATGTCGAGCAAGTAGTACTGCGCGACCGCCTGACGATGTCGGGTGACGGTATCTTTGTGATCGTGGCGACTGTTGACCGCAAGACGGGCAAGCTGCTTACCAGCCCCGATATCATTTCCCGTGGCTTCATCTATATGAAGGATAATGAGGAATTGATTAGCCGGGCCCGGGCCGAGATCCGCAAGTCGTTCGAAAAGCGGGGCACGGGCGAGCTCATCGACTGGAGCCGTTTCAAGCTGAAGCTGCGCGACGATGTATCCGACCTCCTCTACAAGCGCACCAAGCGCAACCCGATGATCATCCCTGTAATCAACGAAGTTTAACTTCTTGCACTGAGCAGAGGGATTTAGTGATAAATCCCTCAACCTAGTCCAAGATCAACCGATCTAGATGAACTCTCAACATAATTAACTTGCCACGGCTTCGGCCGTTTGGCTCGTCGGTCATACCCATAAACCGGCCGGTGTTTGTTTATCAGCAATACACCAAAGGAGAAAAATGAATACAATTACTAAAACAGGCCTGGCTAGTTCCCAGCCTAGCCAACCGACACTCAAGATAATTCCGCTCGGCGGCTTGCACGAAGTCGGCAAGAATATGACGGCTATTGAGTACGGTGACGACATCATCGTGATCGACGCCGGCTTTGCCTTTCCAAATGCTACTCAACCCGGTGTCGACTATATTATTCCAGATACGGGATACTTGGAGCAGCGCAAATCAAAGCTGCGCGGCTACGTGTTTACCCACGGCCATGAAGACCACATTGGGGCGGTGCCGTTTGTGTTGGCGAAATTACCAGCGCCAATGTACGGCGCGCGTTTTACCTTGGCCCGCATTGAGCACAAACTGCGCGAATATCACCTGCAAACCCAGCCCCAATTCTGGACGATGGATCCTGACAAACACCAGAAAGTGCAGCTCGGTGTTTTCAGTATTGAGCTGATCAGGGTAACGCACTCCATACCAGATGCCTGCGCGGTAGCTATCGGCACACCGCTTGGCACCATAATTCACACGGGCGATTGGCGACTTGATCCGAATCCGATCGACGGCAAGCAAATGGACCTGCCACGACTTGAAGCACTTGGTCGTGAGGGGGTCTTGCTGCTAATGAGCGAGTCAACGGACTGTGAGTTCAGGGGCCAAAGCGATAGTGAGCAGACTGTTTCGAAAACGCTCATGGAGCTGATGGGCCGCCCTAAGGGCCGGATTATTATTTCTGCTATTGCCACCAATGTTCACCGCCAGCAAAGTATTATTAACGCCGTGGCGGCTTCGGGCCGTAAGCTGATCCCGCTCGGTAGGTCGATGGTTAGTACCGTTGAACTAGCGATCAAACTTGGCTATTTGCAAATGCCAGCTGGGTTGTTGGCTACGCTCGACGATCTACGGCGCTTGCCGGACAATCAAGTAGTCATTATGTGTACCGGCCACCAAGGCGAGCCGAACTCGGCTTTGCAGCGCATGGCGTCCGGCGAACATCCCCGGGTACTCATTAAGCCGACAGACACGGTGATCTTGAGCTCAAGCATTATTCCTGGTAACCAGGCGCAGGTGCAGCGGGCTGTCGATGGACTCTTTCGACAGGGGATTAAGATTTACCAACATCGCTATCGTGATATTGACGCGATCGGCCCCTTGCATGCTGGTGGCCACGCCCGCAGGGATGATCTGGCTCGGCTCATCGAGCTCGTGAAACCCAAATACTTTATGCCAATCCACGGCTATTTACGCATGCTGGTGCGGCACGCCGAGCTAGCTGCCAGCTCGGGGGTTAAACAGCAACATTGCGTGGTACTAGCCAACGGCAATATGCTCCAGATATCGGCCAGTGGGTTTAGCGTCGATCGGGACCGCCAGGCCGGCGGGATAATTGTTGATGGCGCTGGAATTGGCGATGTCGATGAAGAGACTCTCACTCAAAGACGCGCACTGCAGCAAGAAGGCGCCATTATCATCTGTCTGGCCCTTGATAAGAGCGGGCGGCTGGTAGGCCATCCAACGGTTCTGGCGCGTGGTTTTGCCGGTAGTGGGCAGCAGGCCCAGCTGCTCCTCCAGGTGGGTGATTTTGTGACGGAAAGCTATCAGAGCTGGCCGGGCGAGCCAGCTGCACTCCAGGCCCACATATGTGAGGCAGTGGCTGAGCTAGTATTGGCGAGTAGTGGCCGCCTGCCGATGATTATCCCAAGTATCAGCTGGCGCTAGGCCAAAGCCCTGGGATTAAGATTCACTAACTGACATAATAGGTACCTATGGATTATTTACGCGGCATCTACCCAAAATATTGGGGCAATCTATCACCAAGGCTTAGGATTATGGCCGGCTACTACGCCAGCGCCGGGTTCGTGATGTGGTATGCCGTCGAAAAGATTTTTGAGTCGAGCACGCTTCACTTTTCGGCCACCCAAATCGTCTCTTTAATTAGCCTGGCCTACTTGATACACCTGCTGCTCGATATTCCTTCCAGCCTCATCGCCGACCGCTGGAGCCGTAGCAAAATGCTGGCTCTCAGCCTTTTTTTCGGCTGGCTGGCGGCGCTCTGCGGCGGGCTTGCGACAAGCTTCTGGATGTATAGCTTCGTGGCTGTTTTTTGGGCTTTCGCCAGCTCTTTTCATACTGGTGTTTCGGCTGCCCTGACTTATGACATTTGCAAAGAAGAGTCTATCGAAGCTGACTACACCCGGCTGTCGGTGCAGATGCAGAACATCTTTCGGATCGCTATTGCTTCGGGCCTTGCCCTAGGTGGCATTGTTGCCTCGCTGGCTGGCCTACGGGCGCCATACTTCGGCAGCTTGTTGTTCATGCTGCCGATGGCCGCAGTTGTCTGGCGCATGAAAGAGCCAAGCGCCCACAAAGAGCAACAGCGTGGGAATAGCCTGCTGCATATGTTGCAAGCAGCGCGCAATATCACTACTAGTCGTTATATCTTCGGCCTGGCCGTGCTGACTATCCTGACCGACGGCATTATGGCCGCTGGGCTCTACGAGTTCTCGCAATTAGTCTATCAGCAAGCGCGGCTACCGCTGGCAGTCATCGGGGTTGCTACGGCCTTTTCGAACACGCTCTTTTTTGTGGCTCTAACCATCGTCGTCATTCGCCTGCAGCGCTTCGCCGGCGTGGTACTGGCCAGTATTTATGGGATCGCTGCCTTAGCCTTGATGATCTTGGGGCTGGTAACCAATCGCCTGGAGGTAGTACTCTTGTACGGTCTAGCTATCGCCTTCATGCAAATGGCCAGCCACTGGTTGTCGGTGGCCTTACATCACAATGTCCCAAGCGCCGAGAGGGCCTCAACACACTCCTTGGCTAGTAGTATCGGAAGCCTTTGCTGGCTTATTGCCAGCCCTTTTATGGCCATTGCCTTGGCTGAGCGGGGAGCGATAGGCCCATCAGGAATTGTGGCTATGGTAATGTTTGCTGCGGCCGTAATTTCACTGCTGAGTTTAGTCTTCGGGCGTAAGCGCTTTACCGGGCTTTTCGTGTCATAATGGATACATGACAAGGCCCAACGGTATCCATGAACAAATTTCGCTTGCCGACCATTCCAGCATGCGGCTGGGTGGTAAAGCGAGCTATTTTTGTGACCTAAAAAAAGCCGAAGATGTTGGACCACTGCTTGGTTGGGCAAAAGCCATGAAGCTACCGGTACTAGTGATTGGTGGCGGTAATAATATTATCTTTCGAGATGCTGGCTTTGAGGGCTTGGTCTTGCGCAATAAGATCAAAGGCATCGAGGTTTACGGGGAAGGGAAGCATTACTTCCTGCGGGCGGGGGCAGGTGAGAGTTGGGACAGGGTGGTAGCCGAAAGCGTTAGTCTGGGGCTGACTGGTATTGAAACGCTGAGCTACATACCCGGTACCGTCGGCGCGGCCCCAATCCAGAATATTGGTGCCTATGGCCAAGAAATCGCCCAGGCCATCGAGGAAGTGACGGCCTACAATCGGGTGACTGGCCAGCAGGTAGTATTAAGTGCCGAGGATTGCGAATTCGAATACCGTTCCAGCCGTTTCAACAGGCACGACAAAGGTACCTATATTATTCTAGAAGTTGTCTTTCGGCTGCAAAAAGGCAATCTCGAGGGTCCCTTCTACCCCGACCTTGAGCGCTATTTCGAGGCTCACCAAATAAGCGAAGCTACTCCGGCCGCGGTGCGGGCGGCGATCAAACAGATTAGGCGTGCCAAGCTACCAGATCCGGAGGCCGTGCCAAACTGCGGATCGTTTTTCTACAACCCGATACTGGGCGCCAAGGCCTTCGAGGCCCTCAAAAAGCGCCAACCTGAGTTTTTCGTAAAATTCCCCAAAAGCTTCTGGTCATTGCCGGACGGTCGGGTCAAGCTAGCAGCTGGTGCCATGATCGACTACCTTGGCTTTAAGGGTTTTCACGATAGCGACAGCGGCATGGCGGTCTGGCCGACCCAGGCCTTGGTACTATACAACGAAGCCGCCCATTCCACGACCGACTTACTACGTTTCAAGCAAAAGATTGTTGACCGGGTGAAAGGCGAGTTTGGGGTCGAGCTCATCCAAGAGCCAGAGCTGGTTTGATCTGTACAAACCCTACCATAAGGAGTATAATAGGTGTATTATGGCTCGAAGTAAGAAAAAACAAAAGAAGACTAAAGAAGAACCTCGCGAGCCGAAACTAGCCCGCTCGGTTCGCAAAGAAATATTTGCTATTATCATCGGCGTGGCCGCGGTTATACTGCTGCTGGCCGCCTTTAATTTTGGCGGCAGCTTAGCTAATACCGTATTTGGTAATTTGCGCCAAGCGCTGGGCTTCGCGGCTTACCTGAGCCCACTAGTGCTCGGCATGATAGCCTGGATGCTCTTATGGCCGAGCCGCTATGAGCTCAAAAGCAACAACCTAGTCGGTTTCACTGGCTTCTTGCTCTCGCTAGCCGGTCTTTTGCACATCAATGTGGCTGCAGCCGACGCTATGAGTATTGCTGTCGCCGGCAAGGGAGGCGGGTACGCGGGCTATCTCATAAGCTTCACTTTGCTCAAATTCCTCAATGTAGTTGCCTCAGCGGTGATACTGAGCGCTCTACTGGTTATCTTCTTAATCACGGCGGCCAACGCCCGGTTGGGCGAAATACTCAAGGCTATTATCGCTCGCTTCCAAAAACCAGCCGAAGTTGCTGAACTGACGATCAATGAAGCCATTCCGGAAGTAGCTGGTGGTATTCCCAAGCTACAAATCAAGGGCACGCTGGGTAATGGCAAGTCCGCGCCGAAGCCTAAGGCTGAAGAAGAGGCTCTTACGCTCAATACTGATCCGGAATGGAAGGGGCCTTTACCAGAACTTTTACAATCGACTAGTACCAAGGCCGATGCCGGTAATATTAAAGAAAACGCCGCTATTATTAAGTCGACGATGGAGAGCTTCAACATCGATGTCACCATGGGCGAGGTCAATGTCGGCCCGACCGTCACCCAATATACTTTCACTCCACCGGCTGGCGTGAAGCTCAATAAGATTACCGGTCTCGATACCAACCTAGCCCTGAGCCTGGCCGCCCACCCGATCCGTATCGAAGCGCCAATCCCTGGCAAGAGCGCCGTGGGCGTCGAAATTCCCAACAAAACGATTGCCACCGTCCGTTTGCGCGACGTGATAACTTCGCCCGAGATTAAGGCTCAAAAAGCGCCTTTGAACTTTATTCTTGGCCGCGATGTGAGCGGTATTCCGATGTCGGCCGACCTAGCTAAGATGCCGCATATGCTGATAGCCGGTGCTACGGGTTCAGGTAAGTCGGTGATGATTAACGCACTTTTGACCAGCTTGTTGTACAGGAACTCGCCCAACGATATGAAGCTGATTTTGGTGGACCCGAAGCGCGTCGAGCTGAGTCTATACAACGATATCCCGCACCTTTTGACGCCGGTCATAGTCGAGCCGGAGAAGTGTATCTCGGCCCTCAAGTGGGCCGTGGCCGAAATGGAACGTCGCTACAAGCTACTAGCCGAGGTGGGTAACCGCAATATTATTGAATACAATAAGGCCCATCCCGAAGAGGCTATGCCCTACATCGTAATCGTTATCGATGAGATGGCCGACCTCATGGTCCTGGCGGCAGCCGATGTTGAAAGCCTCATCGTTCGCCTGGCCCAAATGGCCCGGGCCATTGGTATCCACCTGGTACTAGCCACCCAGCGCCCAAGCGTTGATGTTATTACCGGTATCATCAAGGCCAATATCCCAGCTCGCCTGGCCTTTAGCGTAGCCTCGCAGATCGATTCCCGTACCATCCTCGACCAAGCCGGCGCGGAAAAGCTGCTCGGCAAGGGCGATATGCTCTTTAGCTCGCCGGACTTTATTAAACCGCGCCGTATCCAAGGTGTCTTCCTTGACGAGAAAGAAGTGAAGGCTGTAACCGACTATCTGCGCAGTGCGCGCGCCCCACAGTACAACGAAGAGATCACTACCCAACCAGTTAAGATCGGTAGTCGCGGCGGCGGGAGTATGGACGACTTCGGTGGTGCTGACGACGACTTGTTCAACGACGCCGCCGAGACAGTTATTCGCAGCGGCAAGGCTTCGGCCAGCCTCCTGCAACGCCGCCTGCGCGTCGGCTACGCCCGTGCCGCCCGCCTACTCGACTTACTCGAAGAGCGGGGGATTGTCGGCCCAGCCGATGGCGCCCGCCCGCGCGACGTCATGGTCTCGAGCATGTCTGAAGTCGCTTCGGGTGATGTGACTTTCGAAGATTAACTATTCCGATAGTGCCCAATGCCCTCTAGCCTTCTCCTCGCAGGCCAACCGGATCAGCAAAAAGCAGATTAAGACTGTTGCTACCAAAGATTTATTCAAATAGTCGCTTCGTTCGCCTGGCGTTCGATTGTCGCTTTATCAGATTTAAGGCTACAATAGAGCCTGTGAAACAAGAACCAGTTAACCCGTTGATCCCAGTCACCAAGGACGCCCTGGTGGGGGCTATGTTGCGCAAACGCCGCCAGTCGCTGAAGCTCAGCGTCGCCGACATCGAAATGGCTACCAAGATACGTGGTAAATTCCTGACCAGTCTGGAAACCTGCGACTATCTGGCCCTGCCCAATGACATCTACAGCCGCGGTTTCGTCCAGTGCTATGCCGACTTCCTGGGTCTCGACGGCGCCACCGTGGCTATGCAATTCCAAAACGAGCGCGGCGCCAAGCCCAAGCCTACTGCTCCCAAGAAGAAGGCTGAGGTCAAAAGCCGGCGAATGTTTATAACCCCCAGGCTGCTTTTAGCTGTCTTGTCGCTCGCCATCGCTGGTGGGATCGTAGCTTATTTGTCGTATCAATTCCAGGGATTATCAGCCGCGCCGAGGCTATCAATCATTAGCCCCAGTAGTGACTTGGTTATCGACGGCAGCCTCACCGCTATTAGCGGTTCGGTAGCCGGCGGGGCCGATGTTTTCGTGAATGACTCGCCAATTCTGGTGGACGCGGCCGGAAACTTTAGCGACAAGCTGGCTTTGCAGGACGGAGTAAATAGTATCCGTATTACGGCCAAGAACCGCTTGGGCAAGACAGCTACTATTACTCGCAGCATTCTAGCCAAGGTACCAAAGATTGAGACCACTCCTGTAGCTACCGCTGACGCCAGCCACCCGGCCGGAACGATTGTTGGGGTGCAGGTAGTTATTAGCATCAAGGGCGCGGCCACCGCGCTGATCGTCGAAGTTGATGGCAAAGAAGAGTTTCGGGGGACAGTCGTCGACGGCGTAGTACGGACGTATAAGGGCACCTCGACGGTCAAGATTACCACCAATAATGCTGGCGCCACAAGTCTCAAAATTACCAACACCATTGCGGCCGACAAGCTCATTAGCCCAGTTGGCGCGTCTGGCGAGATCAAGCGCGGCTTGGAGTTTGCCAAGGATACGGTTATTCAGTAAAAAACCAGTTATAAAGTTCTGGATCACTTGAGCGGCAAAAACTTTATAACTTTCAACTTTATAACTTTCAACTTATACTCTGGGTATGGCAAAAGATTCATCATTCGACATAGTCAGTGATTACGATGTAAGCGAGATGGCCAACGCCGTCGACCAGGCCCAGCGCGAGCTGGCGATTCGCTATGATTTTAAAGGCACCTCAGCCGACCTGGAGTGGGCCGATGGCAAGAATGGCTTACTTATTAAGGGTGACTCACAAGTGCAGCTAGACGCAGTCCTGGACGTGTTGCAAGGCAAGCTAATCAAGCGGGGAGTACCACTCAGTGCAATTGACTCTAGCAAAGAGCCTGTACAGGGCGGCAAAGAAATGCGCTGGGAACTGACCTTCAAAAAAGGCCTCGACCAAGAAAAGGCCAAGAAAATCACCAAGGTCATCCGTGACAACTACCCCAAGGTCAAAGCCAGCATCCAAGGCGACGAGGTGCGCTGCTCAGCCGCCAGCCGTGACGACCTCCAGGGTGTAATCGCACTACTCAACAAGCAGGAATTCGACTTTCCTCTGAGCTTTACTAATTATCGGTAACTAAGATGGGCAGAGGTGATCGCGAAGCGTTTGACCCCTCAAAGTCGGAAATACCTGGCGGTCCTATACCAGAGCATCAGCTGTGGTCTATTAAATGGGATCCAAAGAACGATATAACACTCGGCGTTTACGACTCGTCGCAGCAGTTTCATCGCTTTCACGACGGCGAACAGTTCTTGCAAATTGGTGGCGGTAACGACCGTATTCCTTTCATTCGCACCAAAGAAGGTGTGAATATTCCTTTCGAGGAGTGGGCGAAGTCGGAAGCTGACAACGAGCGATCCGAAGCGCCGGTAACCCCTGAAGCCCTAACCCAGTCCGACCATGCCTCGGATCAGATTTTTGGCAGGGTGTATGAGAAATTTTCTGGCCTTGCCAAGCTCAAGACCACTAAGCGGGAGCCAGTCATTGTTGATGGAGTACTTACCGGAGTGCAGGAGCTGCCTACTGATCCTATTGCAGATTTCGTCAAACCATACTTTGAGGGGGCAGACCGAACGAAGGTAGGATTTGCCGGGCGCAATGGGAAGCAGATTATGGAGGAGTATCAGGTTAAACTTGCCACAAACCAGTCGCAAGGAACCATCGAGAGGGGTGGGCAAGTGCTAGTAGATGATAGTGCGCGGATCACGGATCTTATTCGAACTGGCGCAGTGGACGCGCTTACGGCCCAAACCTTTGTCGCAGCGTTGCCGTCCATCAGGAACGGATTGAGCTTTGATTACAATGCGCTTACCCTCCGCGAAAGTAAGGTGCGTAAGACTGAAGCCGAGCAGGAAGCATATAAGCAAACCATTACCAAGCTCTACGAGGGTAAGTGGGATAGGATTCACTTGCAGCCTGATGCTGGGTTCATTCATATCAACTCTGATGCGGTTGCTTCTGGGGAAGAAGAGACTGCTGAACGGTTCTATATCTGCGGCAACCCAGATCGTAACTCGGCTGAGTTGGTAAAGGCTTGGGCCGAGACGCTTGATGAGCTAGGACTGGCCGATGAGGTCTACTATAAATTACCAATTGCTGATATGACAAGTCGCTATGAACAGATGGTAGTCTACAAGCCCTCCGGTCCAAATGGAGCTAAAACTGATCAGGCTATTCTGCGGTTTAGTGAACGTTGCGACCCCGCCCTTTTGAGCGATGAACCAATGCCCACAGGGGTTGAGCAGGCAAAAGGAATATTTGCCGTGCCAGAACCAGCTCATTTGAATACTGTATTGCGCTATGCCACTAGAGAAGGTGAAAATTTTGACCATATCTCCTATAACCAATTCATTGCGGCTTCCTACGAACTCGCTATGCGCCGGGCGGCGATGGAAATCACTACTACTGGCGGTACGGCTGATACTACAAGACCGCGGGATTTGCGCGATAAGGCTGCAGGCTACTTCGCTAAGTTTATGGTTTTAAGCGGCATTGATCCGGCCACGATGAAAGCCGCGAGAGCTGTGTTAACAGGTTGGAATACTAAATGCCTAAACTAAAATTCATCTTCTTTGATGTTGGCCGGGTGTTGCTCGATCGGTTTGATGAACCGCTCCAAACCCTGGCCGAGCATTTCAGCATGAGTCTCGAGGAGGCGACGAAGATCCATTGTAGGTCTTGGACTCACCAAGACCTCAAGCAGGCTTGGGCGGCGATGCGCACCGTGGCCGATCAGCTGGAGATTGGTCGTATTGGTGCCGTCGCTTTTCTGGAGGAGGCGGGGATTGGTCCGACCGAAGCCGATATCACCTTTATTTCTAACGTCTGGAACAAGCCTACCTATCTCATTAAGCCTGACGCCATCAGTACACTCGACCTGCTTGCCAAGAAGTATCGTTTAGGCATCATCTCGAATGCCATGCCTACCCGGCGCCACCAAGAATTACTCGACCACGATCTGGTGAAATACTTTGACCCTATCGTCATCTCGGCTGAAATTGGCCTGCGTAAGCCGGAAGCTGAAATTTTTCACCACGCACTGAAGCTGGCTGGGCTTACGGCCAGGGAGTCGGCGATGATTGACGACCGGCTTGATAATATTCAGACCGCCCGTAAACTAGGCTTTGCGAGGGCTATACTTCTTGATGCGCTCGGGCTGTGGCCAGGAGAGGAGGGTCGGATCACATCGCTTTCCGAACTTCCAAGTTTATTACTTACCAATAAATAGGCCCCATCAAGTGATAGGGCGGTGGTGGATTGGGCAGAGTGAGGATTAGTCTTCGATGAAGATGCACGATCCGGGGCATTCATCGGCGGCCTCTTGCACATTGGCATGCTGGCTGGCGGGGACGGCGGCTTGGCCGGTGGCGCCCTGGGGGTTGCCGTGCGACTCGGCGAATACTTTGTCGCCTTCTTTGACGAAGGAGACGATGCCATCCAGCAGAGTGAAAACAGTGGGCGCGATATCCTCGCATAGCCCGTCGCCTGTGCACAGGTCTTGGTCGATCCAGACTTTCATGATGCCTCCACGGGTCGTTTGAACAGTCGGATTATATAGCTTTTCAAGCTGAAACCACAAATATACTTGACGTACGGTATATGTTCGGTTAGTATCTACGTAAGCTAGAAAATAAGCAGGATACAAGATACAATGTCGACAATACTAGAGGAGAAAACCAAAGTGGTGGAGAAGAAAATTACTGATTCTGGTGACGTGCCAGTTGTGAAAGCCGTAGAGAAGGTTGCGCCATCCGAGAAAGCAGAGAAGCCGGCTATGAGTGCCACCGAGAAGGCCGCTCGCTTACAGGCTGTAGATTTGGCCGTGGCGCAGATTGAAAAGCAGTTTGGTAAAGGCTCGATTATGAAGCTTGGCGAGGGGCACCGTATTGATGTCGAAACTATTCCGACTGGCAGTCTCAGCCTTGACCTGGCTTTAGGCGGCGGTATTCCTAAGGGCCGTATTATTGAGATATACGGACCCGAATCAAGCGGTAAGACTACCCTGGCTTTACACGCCGTAGCGGAGGTCCAAAAGACAGGAGGGCTAGCTGCTTTCATCGATGCCGAGCATGCACTTGATCCCGAATACGCTGCCCGCATTGGCATTAATCTTGATGATCTGTTGATTTCCCAACCTGACACAGGCGAGCAGGCCTTAGAAATTGTCGAGACCCTTGTCCGTTCAAATGCCGTCGACATCATTATCGTTGACTCGGTGGCCGCACTCGTACCACGCGCTGAGATCGAAGGCGACATGGGCGATTCACACATGGGTCTGCAGGCTCGTCTTATGAGCCAGGCATTACGCAAGCTCACCGGCGTTATCAATAAAAGTAAGTGCACAGTCATCTTTATCAACCAGCTGCGTATGAAGATCGGTGTCATGTTCGGCAACCCGGAGACTACTGCTGGCGGACAAGCTCTCAAGTACTACGCCTCAGTCCGTCTCGATATCCGCCGTACCGAAACTATCAAAGATGGTGACCAATCCATGGGTAACCACGTGAAGGTCAAGGTGGTGAAGAACAAAGTTGCCGCGCCATTCAAAATCGCCGAGTTCGATATCATGTTTAATGAAGGCATCTCAACAGCTGGCGATCTCATCGATCTCGCCGTCAAATACGGTCAAGTCGGCAAAGCAGGCTCCTGGTATGAATATAAGGGTGAGAAGATTGGCCAGGGCCGTGAAGCCGCCAAGCAATACCTCCGTGATCACAAAAACCTCATGAAAGAGCTGGACGTCGCTATCCGTAAAGCCGCCGCCGTATAGTCGGCATTATCGATACCCAGACCATGCATCTCGTCACGGCCATTAAGCAGCAGCTCAAAAAGCAGCAGTACTACTCAGTGTTTGTCGATGGTGAGTTTAGTTTCTCGCTGTCGGAGAACCAGCTGGCCGATCGCAGGCTGCGGAAAGGTGATGAGTTAAGCGATGAGCAGATCGAGGATTACAAGGAACTCACCAACGCCAGCAAGGCCTACTCCAAGGCTCTCAATTACCTCAGTTTCCGTCCACGAAGCATTCACGAAGTCGAACAGCATCTGGAGCAAAGCGAATTTAGCGAAGCTCAGATAGCCTCAGCCACAAGCGAACTACTCAGTAGGGGATATCTGGATGATCGGGCTTTTGCCGAAAGCTGGATTCGCTCCCGTCGGGCCCTCAAATACCGCAGCCGGCGAGTACTCATCCAAGAGCTAGTCCAGAAAGGTGTCGATAAAGACCTTGTTGAGCAAGTTTTAGCCGACTCGCCTGATGAGCAGTCTGACGAAGCCACCATCATGGAGTTAATCCAAAAAAAGCGCCTACTCGCGCGTTATCCGGTCGAACAAAAGTTGATCAGCTATCTATTGTCACAGGGTTTTGCCTACAGCAGTGTCAAGCAGGCGCTGGAAAAGATAAAAGATTCTACAGATTAGCTTCGTTAGCTTTGAGAAGACGATAGGCTAGAGCAATTACTGCCAGCCACAAAATAGCGATTACCAAGACACCCTCCGATTTACTCTAGATTAACCCAGCCGGGGTCCAAGGGCAAGTCTTCTTTACTCTGGCGTCGGCGATACCTTTGGCAAGGCGACTATTGATTTCGCTCCGGCTTCGACACCGGTGTCCCGGACGATAATTTGGGTGACTGTTACATCAACAATCTGGGCCCGGTCGATGGTCAAGGTGCCGCTTACCAGGCTGGTTAAAAAGGTCGGATGGATGTAGAGCTTTTGGACCATCATGGTCTGGGTATTCACTGTGTAGGTATCTATTTTGCCAAGTTTCTTGCCGGATACTGTAAAGACCGGCAAACCAGGCAGTTTGAGATTGGTTGCTAGGTAGTCAGCTAGGCGGATGATATCGCTGGCATCACTTATTTCATCAATCGAGTCGATGATAAGGCAGTCGTGAGTGAGTTGGCGGATATCACGTAAACTTAGAATTGGCCGGCCAACGCCCGACTGCGGAACATTACACTCAAAGGCCTGTATTTCTAGGTTACCGGCACTCAAAACAATGCCAGAAATGTTACCGATAGGGGCGCCGGTTTGAAGGCTAGCGATTGGTAAATTTATTATTTGGTCGCTCAACATGTACATGCATGCATTGTACCATCGGCCGCCGCTGGTGGAACAGCTGATACGCTTGTCAATCGGCCTGTTTACAGGTATAATGACTGGGTTGAATTAACTAACCTTTTTCCTCGTTAAGCAAAACGGGGATTCTCAAAGCCTAAGGGCCAAGAGAATGCCATAGAAAGGTATTTTTTTATGCGCACGTACGAATTAGTGGTGCTTTTGCACCCAGACCTGGAGATTGACGTAGATTCGCCAATCGCCAAAATCGAAAAGCTTATTGAGGGCTTCTCGGGAAAGATCATCAAGCGCGACAATTGGGGCAAGAAACGCCTCGCTTACCGCGTGAAGAAACAAGACTTCGCGATCTACGTCTATTTTGAAATGAGCTTACCGGCTGAGGGTGCCCGTAAACTTGAAGACTCTATCTTGATTACCGAAGAGGTAATGCGCCATCTTCTTGTGACTCACCAGCCAGTTGTCGAGCCTCCAGTCCGCAAGCCACGCGCTACTGCGCCTGCTGCTGTAGCTGAAGCCGAAGAAGGTAAGAAAGTTGCTACGGCGACAGTAAAAGAGGAGAACTAGACATGGCCAAGAGCTTCAACCAAGCAATCGTAATGGGTAACCTAACCCGTGACCCTGAATTGCGTAACACTCCCGGTGGCCAGGCTGTTGCCTCTTTTGCTATCGCCACCAATCGCACCTGGAACGACCAGGCTAGCGGGGAGCGGAAAGAAGCTGTCGAATACCATGAAATAGTTGCCTGGGGCAAGCTCGGCGAGCTCTGTGCCCAGTACCTCACCAAGGGCCGCAAGGCGATGGTGATCGGCCGTTTGCAAACCCAGTCTTGGGAGAAGGATGGCGTTAAGCGTTCACGGACCGAAATTGTGGCCAGCGACATCAATTTCCTCGACGGCCGTGGTGATGGTGGTAATTCGAGCGAAGCTGGCTATGCGCCACAAGCTTCGAGTAGCTCATCTAGCTCCTCTTCGTCCGCTAAGCCTGCTGCCTCCAAGCCGGCCAAATCGGCCGATGTCGTCATCGAAGATCTCGATTCTGACTCCCCAATTAACCTCGACGACATTCCGTTCTAGTTCGATTAATAATTAAACAACCCTTGTTAAAGGAAACATAATGGCTAATTTTTATAGCAAAAAAGTCTGTCGCTTCTGTGCCGAGCACACCGACACGATTGATTACAAAGACATCAAACTCTTGCAACGCTACCTTTCTAGCTACGGCAAGATCGAATCCCGCAAGCGTAGTGGTACCTGCATGCGCCACCAGCGCCTGGTTGTACGGTCACTCAAGCGTGCGCGACATCTCGCTCTTCTGCCTTTTGTAGTCAAATAAGCAAACTTTAACGGCCGTAGTGGCATAAAGGAAATACATGTTAGGACATACAGACCTCAAAAAAGGTGTGCTCATCGAAGTCGACGGCGCGCCGCAGCAAGTTATCGATTCATCACATATCGCCATGGGCCGCGGTGGGGCAGTAATGCGCACCAAGCTCAAGAATCTGCTCACTGGCGCTATGACGGAAAAGTCGTTTCGTGGTTCAGACAAAATCACCGAACCAGACATGGAGCGTGTCAGTATGCAATTCCTGTACGGTTCTGGCGATGAATTTGTGTTCATGAATGGTACAACCTTCGATCAAGAAACACTGAACGCCGAAATGGTCGGTGACGCTAGCAAGTATCTGACCGAAGAGGCCACAGTGCAGCTGTTGAAGTTCAATGGGCGAGTCATCTCGCTGGAAATGCCGAATTCAGTATTCCTCAAGGTTACCGAAGCTGGCATGGGCGCCAAGGGCGATACAGCCAACGCTGCCCTCAAGCCTGCCATCGTCGAAACCGGTGCCGAGCTGATGGTGCCTATGTTTGTGAAGCAAGGTGATATTATCAAAGTAGACACCCGCACCGGAGCTTACTTAGAACGAAAGAAGTAGTGGCGAAACAACGGCTCGACATACTCATAACTGAGCGCGGACTCGCACCAAGCCGCACAGTCGCCCAGGCATTAATTATGTCGGGCGCTGTTCGTTCTGGGGACAAGGTCCTGGATAAACCGGGGCTGAGTGTGGCCGAAGACATCGAACTTGTTATTAAGAACCTGCCTAGGTACGTCTCCAGGGGAGGGGATAAGCTGGCATCGGTGGCCCGGGAGTTTGGGGTCAACTTTAGCGACCGCATCGTCTTAGACGTCGGCTCATCAACTGGCGGCTTTAGCGACTACGCGCTGCAACACGGCGCCATCAAAACCTTTTGCGTCGATGCCGGCACTAGCCAGCTTGCCTACAAACTACGCCAAGACAGCCGGGTAGTGGTCATGGAGCGTACTGATATTCGCGATGTCTTACCCGAGCAAATGCTGACTGATGGCCAACTACCTGATTTGGCAGTGATCGACGTATCGTTTATTTCGGTGGTAAAAGTCCTGGCCCCGGCCGCTCGGCTGATCAAACCCCAGGCTCCAATCATCGCCCTCATGAAGCCGCAATTCGAAGCCGGCAAGCAAATAGCAGACCGCTTTAAGGGTGTGATAGCCGATGAGACTATCCGCCAACAGCTCATCACTGATTTTGAAGCCGCTATCTCAGCTGATTTTGAAATAGTCAGCGCCAAAGATTCGGGTGTGCATGGTATGGAAGGCAATCGCGAACGCTTTTATCATCTCGTTTGTCGCTAGCCGCTTGCCATTATAATTCTTATGGCTATATAATGTAGCCAATGCGAAAAAACGTTGTGCCAATATGTTTGGGGGTAAGTCTAGTAGTTATCATAGCTCTGGCTATTTACGTGCGTAATTTAGAATCCAAGAACCAATCGCTTACCGATCAGTTAGCAGCTGCAAAAATAGCTGGCAATAACCTACCTGGGACTCTGACCGCTCAGGACAAGCTAGTCCGTTACTCCAACAAAAAATATCAGTTTACCATGACGGTCGCCAAAGATCTAAAGACCGAGAAGCTGGAAAATGGCCTTAAATTTGGCACGAAATTAACTGGCTACACACCGGATAAAGACGTAAACGATGGGCTTGCTACCGCTACAGCCGCTGAGGGTTTCTTCCCACCGCGGGATGCTCCCGGGCCGGCTACTGGTAGTGCCGAGAAAGTTGCAATTAACGGCTTAACTTTCACCAAAGAAACCTATCTTAGCCCAGCCATCGCGACTACCAAACTCAAAATGGTCAATTATACTTTTTACGGAGTTGGCTATGCATACCGTATGCATTTTGAGGCTAGTCAGGCGAATACTCAGCTCTGGGAGAAGTTTGAGGCTGCAGCGAAATCATTTCAGCTCGCCCAGTAACTCTCTAAACGTTGAACCGAAACTCCACTACATCGCCATCAGCCATCGTGTAATCTTTTCCTTCGAGGCGCACCTTGCCGGCAGCCTTAGCGGCGGTCATGTTACCAGCGGCCGATAGGTCAGCATAGTTCACAATCTCAGCTTTGATAAAACCTTTTTGGAAGTCGGTGTGGATAACTCCAGCCGCCATCGGAGCCGTGTCGCCCTTGTGTATCGTCCAAGCCCGAACTTCCTTGGGTCCGGCGGTCAGGTAGGTTTGCAGACCGAGAATGTCAAAGCCGGCAGTGATCAACTGTTCCAGCCCTGACAACTTTTGGCCCAGTTCACCAAGTAGTTCGGCTGCTTCTTCAGGGGCTAGCTCACTCAATTCGGCTTCTATTTTGGCCGAAAGGAAGATAGCCTTGGCAGGGGACACCAGCTTAGCTAAGTCAGTTTGCTTGGCTGTATTGCCGAGCTCCCCCTCATCAATATTAAAGACGTAAATAAATGGCTTGGCCGTGAGCAGCTGTAGATCATCAATCAATGCAAGATCAAGACCGGCCGAGTAAAGTGTTTGGCCAGCATCGAGAATCTGTTTAGCCTTTTCGGCTACGTCCAAGGCCTCTTTTTGCTGGGGGTCTTTTTTGATGTCACCTCGGAGCTTGTTCAACCGGTTCTCCAGTGTGGCCAAATCGGCCAGGATGAGCTCGGTATTTATAGTCTCAATATCATCCTTGGGGTCAATCTTGCCCTCCACGTGGATGACATCGCCATCGGAAAAGACCCGAACCACTTGGCAGATAGCGCTTGTCTCACGAATATTGGCCAGGAATTTGTTGCCCAGGCCTTGGCCCTCGGAGGCGCCACGAACCAGGCCGGCGATATCTACGAAGGTGACAGTGGCCGGCAGGATTTTCTCGGAATTATATATCTGGGCTAGGCGGTCGAGGCGTTTGTCGGGTAGTGGAACGATGCCGACGTTGGGGTCGATGGTGGCGAAGGGATAGTTGGCGGCCAGCACATTATTCTTGGTGAGGGCATTGAAAAGGGTAGATTTGCCGACGTTGGGCAGGCCGACGATACCGATAGACAGGCTCATATTATTTCCTTAGGGGTTTAGCGTTTTTGTGAATCCAGGCGGCGACATCGGCCAGGTCGGGGTGAAACCCGGCTACTTCTAGTGTGAAGTGCTCTTTTTCGGCCTGACTAGCAGTGAGTTGGTACGTGTTGAGGAAGAGGTAATACTCCAGGCAGGTGATGGCCGTGCGCTTATTGCCGTCGACCAAGACATGATAGTTACACAACGCTTCAAAAAGCGCCGCGGCTTTGTCGGGGAGGGCAGGGTAGAGGTCTTCGCCACCAAAGCTGGCATTCGGTTTCTCGACTATCGCCGCCAAAAGCCCCGGCTCGCGCAGCCCAAGGCTGCCGCCGGTCAGCTCAACAACACGATCGTGAATACGAATTATATCTTGACTGGTTAGCTGTGACATTACTTGTCGCTAAGTGAGTCAAGCAAGGCGCGGTTCTCGACGACATAAGCCTCCAGCCAAGGATCGAGGCGATTGGCTTGGTCCGAGACGGGCTGCAGCTCGAAGATAGGCTGCGAGCGTTTTACTACAGTAAAGCTCTCGCCCTTAGCCACACGGGCGGCGATCTCGGTGGTATTTTCACGCAATTCTTTGAGGCCGATGATGGTGCTCATGATTTAGACCTTATTTAAAGATTATCTTTAGTTTATCTTAAGATGATCTTTGTGTCAAGCTGAGGCTGCGGCAAATTCTTGTGAATTATGTTACTGCTCAAGCTGTACAAATCTAGATAATGAGTGTATGGTGAGGCTACTTATAGTTGGTGCTCATTGACATACCGCTTCCAACAGATACCACCGTCCCGGAAGGACCCCCATGCCTGCAAACAAGCGCATCTCTCGCCGGTCCAGTGCCCTTTGGCTGGTGGCGATCCTCGCTCTCCCGTTCCTTTTCTTGACCGCCGCCAAGGCCAACCCGGTCCAAGCCTCCGCCAAGCGCAGGGTCTTGGTCAAGAAAGTTGCGACGTCCAGGAAGTCTGCCGCTAAGCCCTCACCAGGTGCAGGTACCAAGTTGCTCCAAGTGACGACGACCATTGCGCCAAATCCATGCGACAACGGAGGAACCCCACGGGATTGGCCTGAGGGAAAAGGGTGTTGGCCTTATATCATAAACTATGGCGATAAAGTTCGGCCGAATTGGGTTGGAGTATCGGTTAAGATACTTCAGAAAGAAATGTATGTGCCAGCGGGGGGTACTATCAAGTTCAAAGTTGAGATTGAACCAAAGCCCGTTGTGCCTCTGCGGTTTGGAGTCTGGCAGGTGCCTGAGAGCCATTCCATGCCATGGGATACAGATCCAGTGATTTTTGACACAACTGTCCTCGATGGCTCGGGTGAATACCAAGTTGTTTTGCCCATGGATATCAGCAATTATTCATTTGGATTGCAGCTTATCAACTCAGCCGTACCAGTCTCTGGGTCTAAGATAGTGATGGTTTTCACTCGCATGAGTTAGCCCGCCTTCCGGCGGGTTTTTCGATAGTACACTCGCTTGCCAGCTTAAAGTATTTCGGTTATGCTTTTGCTAAGTATGAGTGAGAAATCAACCACCCTGGTTTTAGTCGGTAGTGTACTAGTTTTAATATTGGTATTACTCGCCTCATCTTTTATTTTTTCTCTCAATTCAACTCATAAAAGTAGCAAAGCAAGCAGTCCATTGCCCACAACTAAGGCAGTGGGAACACCAGGAAAGGCGGCTCCGAGTGCTCCAGCGACACTATTTTAAAGCCCTAATAGTAGCTGCTAGCCTAGTAGGCTTATTATTATCCGATACAGCTAGTGCACTGAACGTAGTCACTCCTTATACCGCAGTTGATAGTGCTACTGCCCAAACTAATGTTAACCAGGGATGTACTGCCGTAACAGTGTATGACATTGACGGTATTGCGGCTTATTTCGAAGCATACGTAGCAGGTGGTGTTGGCAGAACGGTTTCTACAACGTCAACAACTATCAATATTGGCTCATGGTTTGAATACTGCTACAGAACTTTAAACACAACTACGAGCGGTGGAGTAGCTGTTACCTATAATAGTATTCAATCTGACGGCTTTAACGCTTTTGGAGATCCAGCTAAGCCGTGTGTTTCCGGTGCGCTAATCGCGCCCAGCGGTGGGATAAACTCCAACAGTGTTCCAAACGCAGGCCAGCCTGCAACGCTCGTTGGTGAGAGTGCATTCAACGTGACTGGACTTGTACCAGGGAGGAATTGCTTTAAGTTTTACGCTCAAGCGACTGCAACAATAACCCAAACTAAGCCGACATTTAAGCAGTATGTTAAAAAAGATCGCACAACCACCAATCAAGACATAGATGAGATGCACTTTTACATAGATTATGCTCCCGCGACAGTAAACTGCCCAAACACCAAGCCGGACAAGGGCTTTGGGTGTTGCCCACTAACGGCGAGTGGCGCGGATAAAGGGCGCCCAAAGACAAGCTCAACCGACCCATGCGGTGGAAGTATTACCTATTGTCTTGACGGCACCCCAGTGCCAGCACCTCCCGCCACCTGCACCCCGCCTCCATCAGCTAGTACGGTCCCGCACAAGTTCATGCTCGGCAGTTTCGTGAAGCCGGCGCTAGATTATGTGCGCGATAACTTTTCGTTACCAATAGACTTATTTATGTATATATGGGCCGATGTTGGGCAGCGCGCTGCAACTTGTAACTCGGCGATTATTTGCAGTACTGGGCATCTTTGGAATAATGGACGCTGGGCACCCTCGGAACTAGGTTCAGACGATACCAATGATAATAAATGGGACGGGAATCCTAACTTCCCGGGCTTTGCTTTCGACGTCGGCCAGGAAGACCCATCGCTCTGCTATCCAAAGGTATTTCACCCGGCGACGCTGGTGCCGCCGAGGGCTGCTTACTGGGACTATGAATGCCAGGACCATTTGCCGATGGCATATGAAGCCAGCCCGGCATATGGTGGCGGTACAAATGACGGCAATATCTGGATACATGCCTTAAAACATACCGTTCCTTTTTTCTTCGGCTATGATGCGTTTGTCGGAGGAATAGTGTCTCCATATAGTGAGGCAGACCCACGATTCTTCAATCTGGATACGGTAGCCGCAGCAGGCAAGTTTGCCACGCACGTCAACCAAGTCCAGATATCCAAAACGCACGCCGCCGCTATAGGCATAACTGCCGCTGGCGGTACGCAAGTAACAGCTTGGCAAGGCCTCGTGAGTCCCGGCAGGCTGCAGCAAGACTACGCTAATACGCTTAATCTACCTGGAGGTAGTCAGGGGCCACAAACTAGTACTTGGGATAATATTAAAAACCCGAGCAAGGGCGGCTTTAGTGAGGTTATTCGACCACCCTTCTTCGGGGATTTCACTGGTGCCCAAAATATTAATCCATCGGTGGCCGTAGACTCAAAAGCTTTGAACTTCATTTTTGGGCATGTAATTGCTACATCTTTACTCCAAGATGGTAATGGGAATGGATATCACCAACCAACAGAGCCGCTTACCTATACGGCTTCTATCACTGGAGCGGACGATGTTTCGCTCCGTTGGGAAGAGTACGCCGACTGGGAGCAGATTGATAATAAGGGGCATTACTTCACTCAAAAACAATCGATACCTACGGGTGCCTATAAGGGTGCAGCACAAGATAATAGCATTAGCTATGTTCCGAGTCCTGTAGTAGACCCAGGAAGCTCTGAGCTGATACCGCCTCCAATCTGCCTAACGCCTCCATGTCCAATAATACCGCCCACCTTTACAGTCCCAAGCCTGATTCCAGTACAGACCGGATATATCATAAACGATCGCTCGATCCGCTATTACGCACCGACAGTCGAGTCAAAATTTGGCTGGATTAACCCGCCTGGGCTAGCCGCTGGTCAGCGCTTTGCTGGGCCAGGCTCGGCGCCATACTCAGTCGTTGGTAATAGCTACTTTAACCCCGATGTTACGGTAAATCAGCCCTGGGCTAGTATATTTGGTGACTCTTCAGGGCGGCCGTGGTGGCAGCCTCAGAATTTGCCAGCCCCATATACAGTTTACTCTTCAAGAGACGCTAGTGGTGCGACGCAAGGGCCCGCTGCCATACATAACGGCGATTGGACATTTGACCAAACCGACCCAGCCTACACAAACCGATCTTTGTTCACCATCCCTCAAGATACTGATTCTTTCCCATATAGCATTACACCAGTTTTCAGCTATTATTCCGTATATCCAAACGGCTCAGTCTCTGGTGCCGTCCAGACCGATACAGTCAGAACGTTCCCGAGTTCGCGTGAGCTCTATGAGAACAGTCCATGGCCAGGCCCTGATCAAATCTATGGCCTCTACGATGACGGAGCTCATTCTGCAACCAAGGACGACACAACTGATGGCTTGGTAGACGCCAGCTGGCAGTGGGTCGATAACTATCGCCGTGTCCACTATGAGGTCACTAAAGACCATATCCGTGACTTTGGACCGCGCCGACTTGCTGACCCGACTGCCGGAATAGACTGTAGTGGTAGCGACGCGTACTTTAGAAATACTGATACTGTAAGCTGCGCAGCCCCAGGACGCGGTGTTGCCACCATCGTCAACCCAACCATCGAGGCCAATGCCAACGGCACCGCGACAGGGGACATCTACTCTGGCGGCGCGATCGATAGCTATTTCCAGACCTCCAGAGCCGGTTCAGCCTTCCTCTTTGCTAAGGATCCTAGCTTGAGCTCAGGAACGAACAACTTCACCACTGGTGGCGGTAAATACCCTGGCTACATACTCAATCCAGATCGCTCGCGAGTAAATATTGCCTACTGTGATGCCACTTGTGCCAACCCCATTGACAATGTTTTCCGCGACCCAACCTACGCGACAATGCAGTCGATGGCGCGGCCAATAGGACCTAGCATTTCTGGGAACTTCAATCTCAAGATCGGTAATAACATCTTCTGGCGCAATGGCGACCTTACTATCAATGCTGGCGCGAGCTTCTGCCGGGGAGCGGGCACAATACTGGTCGAAGGTAATTTGATAATCAACGGCGACTTCGACTACTGCGGTAACCCAGTGACTAAGCGCGACCAGATAGCTTCGGTGGGCTTCATCGTCAAAGGCAATATCACTGTCGCCACAGGCGTCCAGTCGGGAGTGGGCACTATGTTCAGCGCCGGGACGTTTACTACCGAAAGTATCGTTGACCCCGGCAACCTGACCACCAGTGACGTACCGTTTACCTTGAGCGGACTGGTAGTAGCGCTGCGCTTTGACCTGCGCCGTCAGCTTGATCCAATTCCTGATGGTGCCGGGGGGTATACAAAGCCGCAGGAGGAAACATTTAACTACGATGGGCGAATAGTCGTTGCGCCTCCCCCAGGCTTTATGAACCTCTATAGTGCCAAAGCCGTCTGGAATGAAGCAGTACCGTACAATTAATCGACCGAACTATTGCCCAGCATAAGCGTAATGTTGTAGTATGGTCTTAATAGGTGAATAAATAGACACATGAGAATTAACTTACTTCCAGATATAGTCCAGCAGCGTCGTAAAGACGCTCGGACTAAGCAATTGGCCACTATGGCCTTGGCCGGTTGGTTTGGACTGCTTGCAGTCGTAGTACTGGGTACTTTGGCTTATCGCGGCTTCCAGAACCACCGCTTTAGCTCGGCTACCGACACCTACGACCAAGTCAATGCCGATGTGAACTCCGATGAAAACGTCGCCATACGGGCCGAAGCCCAATCGGTGCAAACCAGTCTGCTATCACTGTCTACGCTGCACTCGTCCCAGGCCAAGCTATCGGTGATATCGCGATTGATTGCTGATAAGACACCGCCAAAGGCAAAACTCAAGGACCTAACCATTACCGCCTCTGGTGCTCTAACCTTTACTGGCGATGCTCCTAGCTACGACGACGCTAGCATCATGGTAGCTGCTATGAAAGCCACAGCCGATACTAGCGCCCTGGCTGCTAGTAGTGCCCCCGGCTACTTCACCAAAGTCTTTCTTGACGGGGTGAATCGAACCGATGGGGGTACAACCTTCTCGATATCTGGTGTCTACGTGACTAAGACAGGAGTAAGTAAATGAAGTCTGACAAGCTCAGTAACACCCTAGGACTGTATTTGCTGCTTGCCTTAGGCTCGATGATTGCTATCGGCCTGCTGGTAGTCAAACCCCAGTATAATGCCGCCGAAGCTACTCGGCTGAAGACCCAAAAAGTCGATAAGAAAACAGCAGACCTCCGGCAGCTTGGTGATGATACCAAGAAACTCAAAGACAACTATGAAACCATAAAGTCCGACAAAGTTCGTATTCTATCAATGTTGCCAGTCAATACTGAAGAAGAGAACTTGCTGGTCATGATGAATACCGTCGCGCTCAAGTCTGGCGTTATCCTTAACTCGTACACACCTGACACCTTCAAGACGCAAGCAGCACCAGGTACCAATGTCGGTGCCGCACTGCTCAACCCGCTGCACGCCATCGTTACGGTAGTCGGAACGTTTCCAAACATCCAAGACTATCTGACCAAGCTGGAGAGCTCGGGACGCTTCATGGATATTACCGCCGGTGCCTTTTCGGCAGCCCCGGTTGCTGCCGGCACAAAGACGACGACGAGCGTTATCCAGCTTAGGATAAACGTTACAGCTTATTTCCAAGCCGCAACTCGGGTGAGCGAAGGGGGAGTGAAATAATGAATAAGACACGCGCTCACGCCAAGCTGATTCAAGAAATCTTCCTGCTGGTATTCATTATCCTGGTGATCATCGTGGTGAGCTTTATATCTTCCGGTAAAAAGCTGACACCGACCAAGACTGCGCCAACTCCGCATATCGATACCGAGTTTAATAAGGACGCGCTCGATACAGTGCGGACTTCCGAAGATAACTACCGCAAAGTCGATATTAACGGCGTCGGTAAGGCCGACCCATTTAGTATCTAGTATGCAGACTTTTACATATTCAGCCAAAGACCTCGACGGGCGGCTGGTCAAAGCCGATGTCGAAGCCGCCAGTGTGTCTGATGCCGCCAAACTACTAATTAGCAAAAGTCTTTTTCCGCTGGAAGTCGTCGAGAAGAAGAAGGGTATTAACTCCACCCAGGAGTTAATCGATAGCTTCTCGCGCATCACTATAAAGGACAAGGTACTTTTCACCCGCCAGCTGGCTACGCTGGTAAAGGCTGGCCTTCCGTTGGCGCGGGCATTATCGGTATTGGAAAAGCAGATTACCAACCCGAAGATGCTCAAGCTAGTGGCTAGCATAAGTGTCAGTATTCAAGGCGGAACAAGTCTATCACAAACACTTACCGCCTACCCAGATGTTTTTAACACTATCTATGTGAGTATGGTTGAGGCTGGGGAAGCGAGTGGGAACCTGGATGATGTTTTGCTCAGGCTGGCTGCCCAGGAAGAGAAAAACCAGCAGATTGTAAGCAAGATCCGTTCGGCCTTTACCTATCCGATCGTCGTACTTGTCGTACTGATCGCGGTGATGGTCATGATGATTACGTTGGTATTGCCGCAGGTCGGTAAAATGTATGAAGACCTCAAAAAGCCGTTGCCGCCGTTTACTCGGATACTTTTGGCCATATCCGACTTTACCATCCACTACTGGTACCTGGTGATCATGGTGCTAATCGGTATTGGCTATGCTATACGTGTGTATCTTAAGACTCCGGCTGGGGTGAGCTTGGTTGATAGGTCAAAGCTGAATATCCCTGGTGTGAAAACGTTGATGATGAAGATGTATATGGCCCGCTTTGCCCGTACCCTTGGCTCGCTTATAGCTACTGGCATACCGGTATTGCAGGCCTTAGGAATCGTTTCTAAGGCCATGAATAATGTCCACTTGCAGGCCGAGATAGAAAATATTGCCGGCAAGGTCAAGGGCGGCACAGCCATGAGTAAGCCAGTTTCCGAAAGTCTCCTGTTCATGCCGATGGTCGGGCAAATGATGGCAGTGGGGGAGGAGACAGGGACGATGGGCGATAGCTTAACAAAAGTAGCTAGCTATTACGAAGACGAGGTCGATGAGGCTATCCGTAATATCTCGACGCTCATCGAACCAGCGACTATGGTCGTTCTAGGTGTAATGGTTGCTTTCCTGATAGCTGCCGTGCTGCTGCCAATTTACGGCCTGGTCTCGCAATTGCACTAATTTTTGCTTGACAGGCAGACGGCTTAAGCTTAAAGTAACCATAAGTATTAAAGAAATTATTACATAGGTAGGTGAGACAATATGTTGAAGAGATTAGAAAAAAGTAGAGACCGGGGATTTACCCTGATCGAAATCGTAATCGTTCTGGCCATTGCAGCCTTGATCATTCTAGTAGTGTTGCAAGCAGTCGCCTCTGCCCAGCGTGCTCAGCGCGATACTGCCCGCAAAGATGAAGCTGGCCGCATGGTCTCACTGCTTGAGCAATATGCCTCAAACAATGGTGGTGTTTATCCACTTACCCCAGCTGCAGCCGATGCCATGCTCGTATCATATGACGCCAATGCTTCAGCCGTCTCAAACCTTGGTAATAAATACACCATTGCCGCAGCTTGTGCTTCACCCGTTACCAGCACTACGTTCTCGACGGCCTACGCTGTACTCGCCGGTAACCGCGACTACACCCTCAGTGCTTGTTTAGAAAACGGTGGCGCAGCCCAGATCCATCCTGCCCCATAATCAGCCTCTGCTGAGTACTAAAAAAGGAGCCTACGCTCCTTTTTTAGTTGTGAGAGATAGTATAGCGGAGTCACTCTGTGGGTAAAAGTGGCAGCAAGTTTGCGCAACTCAGCCAGAACCGCTAGTATATAAACATAAGAGGTATTTTGGTTGAAGAGGTTTAAGCTGCTCAAGACGGCATCCGGTTTCACGTTGATTGAGACCACTATTGTGCTGGGTATTATTGGGCTTATTACCGTATTGCTGGTCGCCGGATCTGGTGATTCGCTCAAGACTGAGCGCTTCCGTAGTGAAGTGGCTATATTTGCTAGCACTATCCGGTCCGCCCAGACACGGTCCTACACTGTCATGACCGGCGACAACAGTGCCGCTTGCCGGGTGTCTGTGGCTCCCTATAACCCTGGTTCCAAGGGTTGCGTTTGGCGTGGGGTGGTGATGGATTTCCAGGCCAACACTAACTATACCCAAAGCTTGCTTTACGGCTATGACTTTTCGGCTTTTGGAAACCTAACCTCGAACGTGAACTCGCCGTGTATACCGACCGATCCCAGGGATTGTCTCTTGGATAAACTCTACACTGATCCCAATATTGGCCATCTGTCAACCAGTGGACTGGTGATGGAATCGATTAAGATTGATGACACGCCGGCCTTTAGTCCAGGGACGACTGTTGGTGGCAATTTGTCGCTAGCCTTTCTGGCACCGTCCGGACAGGCTTATAGTAATTGCCAGAGCGGGACGTGTAGCGGCGCGCTGGGCGTGGACGTGCGGCCCTATGACGACAAAGTGCACCTTATCCGATTTACCTTCAGAGATGACGCCGTAAAGCTCAAAGCGGATGTGACTTTTGACACGGCGAGCGGTACTATTAAGACAGATATAAAGTAGGTGAGCGAGTGAGCAGCCGCATGTTTAAGAACTTGGCAGGGGAGTCCGGGGTAACGCTCATCGATGTGGCGATCGCCCTGGCACTGCTGGCTATTGCCTTGGCCGCGGCTGGCGCCTTGGCCACATTGTCGTCACGGGTTGGGGCCGAGGCCGGCCGGCGTAGCCAGGCTGTCGAGCTGGCCAGTGGGGAGCTGGAGGCACTGCACAACTATCGTGATCGCCAGGCCAAGCAAAGCTTACTCATGACCCCCGACTACTTCGCCACCTCCAAGGTTTGCCCGACCCAAGACGCCCTGATCATGGCACTGAGCGGTACTCCACCCAACCAAAGCTGGCTACCCGTGCCAGTCGCCGGGGTGATACCGGTTAGTTACACGGCTGCCGAAGTGACCCCCCAGCTGCTCAGTAATGGTTTTAGCCGGCTCATCAGCCTATGTGACACTGGTGACCCAAATATTAAAACTGTCGAAGTGAGCGTCTACTGGACGGAGCCCAATGGTCCGGTCATGGTAGCGGGGACATCGTTTAACCGCCGGGTAGTTCTGCGCTCTATCCTGAGCAATTGGGCGGGGTCTACACCATGAAGAAGCTAACGAACCGTGGTTTCACCCTTATCGAGATTACCATTGGCTTTGCCATTCTGTCGGTGGCAATGGCTTCGGCTACCACTGCCTATATAGGTATTTCACGCTTGCAACAGCAGGGTATTACTGTCCGCCTAGCCCAGCAAAATGCCCGGACTAGCTTCGAGAGCGTGATCAGGGAGATCCGTAATGCAAGCACAGTAACTGTTGCCCCTGACAGACATAGCATCATTATGACTGGTGAGCTGGGGCAGATCGGTGACTACACGCAGTACAAGGTAGTCACTAGCCAGCTGGTGCGCTCGTCCTGCAACGCGGCGCTGGTCTGCGTCGACTCGATCATAAGTAATGCCGATATCCGACTTACGGACATGACATTTACCTACATTGACCCACCTGGTACCATACCAGCGGGTGTCCCACTCGGTTCGCCGACCGTCAAAGTAGCCATGACCTTCCAACAGTACGACGACAGTATTACGAGCATTGTCGACGTCTATAACCGCACATTTGAATTATCGACAGTCGTATCACCAAGGACCTACCAATGACAAAACAGATGCACCCAAACACTAGTCAGCGGGGAGCCATCGCTATGTACTTAGCCATCGCTATGGGGCTCTTGTTGCTTATTACTACTACCTACGCGGCCCGGCTGCAAGTCACAGAGCTGAGCCAGTCGAGCCAGGTCGACCGCTCCGACCAAGCCTACTACGCTGCAGAGGCGGGTATCGAAGACGCGCTGAGGATTATTTCCAAAAACTCGGCAGCGACCGTCCAGTCAATGTTTCCTTTGCAATTCAACGGCATGTCTGGACGGCAGGAAGGCGACATGAATGCCTTAATAGACTTTAGCGGGAGTCCGGTAGCCTATAATAGCGCCTCTAGTCTGCAGCGTGAAAGCAATGCCTCAGAAATTGGCCAGCTGGCTTGGCGCAACCGTAAGGTCTATGACTCCAGCGCCTCCAATACTGGCAGCCTGGTGAAAGACGAAACCATCCAATATGACACCAGTGTTCTAGCTCGTACAACTCCCACCGGTATTATTACCAACTCTGCTCCACCGGACACTGACCTTGGTGCGGTTCCTGACCCACCGATAGCCGGGTCGTTAGCCGACCATTTCGATGGCATTACTTACTGCTGGGCGACAGTTACCGGCAGCGCTGGGATTGAAATGACTGTTATATCTTGGGACAAGTCGAACATCTCGGACATTCGCACTGCTAAAGTGATCGTGCCAGATGGCGCCTTTACACTGATACCCGGCAGGACTATTAGCGCTGGCGCGGTAGTCATGGGAACCCTCGACTACAAGCTGGCGATTGCGCCGTACACCTCCTGCTTCAACTTCCATAATATTGATAAAAACCGCCGCTTTATCTTCAGGCTTAAACCAGTTTTTGGGGCAACAGCGGGCACTGGTGGTAATGACCAGACCTTGAACCCCGGTGGGACTCAGAATCACTACTCGATCAACTATCGGGTACAGTTTAACGATACTACCAATAATACGGCCTCGCCGCTCTATATCCCGCACGGTTCGTACCTGATCGATGTCGTGGGCCAGTCTGGCGACATCCGCCGTCGCCTGGTGGCCAAAAAAGAGCGCAATGGCAAGCTCATCAATCTCTTCGACTTCGTGTTGTATTCAGGCGAGGATGGCGCGGCGCTGTGTAAGGTTGGCGTTGGCGCCACCTATGACCCGGCAACATGCTTGAGTGGATCGATACCTAACTAATGGGAATAGATATGAAAGTAGACAAACTGGCCAAGCATCACCAAGACCATCACGAGACGAGCCCCGAGCGGCGTCGCCATTTGCAACGCAAGCAGATAATTGACGTGGTATGGCTGGCGGCGCTGAGTATTATACTGGTGCTAGTGGTAACGCTCGTCGGCGTATATCAATTGGGCTGGCAGAACGCCTGGACGGCCGCTATGAGCCACATCCTGCCGCTGCCGGTAGCCACCAGCTCTGAGGGTAGTATTAGCTACCGTAGCTATATTACCCACGCCCACAGCCTGGAGATGTTTCTTAAGAACAACCCAAAGTCGGGGTTGAGCCATAGTGATCTGAACAAGCAGGCCATGGCCGAAGCCAAGCATGACCTGTTTGTGGCCAACTACGCGAAGCAGCACAGCATAAAAGTTAGAAGTAATGAAATAGCAGACCAGCAGGAAAAGATTTTGAGCAGTCATAGTGACCGCCAAAAATACCTTAAGAGTTTATCGACCGACTATGGCTTGAGCCTCGCAGACCTCCAGGCCCAAATTGGTAGGGACTTACTCGAGAGCAAGGTCTCGGGCAGGCTCAATGCCGATGCTAAGTCGCAAGACGGCTACCGCAATTGGTTGACTAGCAAGCAAGAGAAAGTAACCTTTAAAGTCCTCATTCCACAGGCAAAATAGCCGAATTAGTTGCAAGGGATAGCGCTTATGGTAATATTAGGTTAATGAGTATACTGAGCGAAAGCGATAATTATTTTGGCCTCGACATCGGCAATGCCGGTGTGAGGGTTGTGCAGTTGCGCCGCGGTGCGGGAAAACCGACGCTTGTAACCTATGGTGACGCACCGTTGCCACCCGGAGCCGCGCAGAGCGATTCTCCTATCGATCAGGACAAGATTGTAGAAGTGATCCGTCAGCTCGTCAAAGACGCCCGTATCAGCTCTACCAAGGTAGTGGCCGGTATTCCATCGAACCAAGCCTTTGCCTCCACCATCACGACTCCACGCCTGACGGAAGGGGACTTGGAGAAGGCCATGCGCTTGCAGGCCGAGCAGTACGTCCCAATGGCTGTCGACCAAGTCAAGATGGACTGGGAAGTAGTTGGGCCAGGCAAAACCGATAAGGATATGCAGGTGCTCTTGGTCTCCGCCCCAAACACTGTCATCAATAAATACCTCTCGATCGTCGAGAAGGCCGGTCTCGAAATGCAGGCACTCGAAGTGAACGCCATCGCGCTATCCAGGAGTCTGATGCCAGCCAATGGTCTCGCCGTTATTATCGTCAACATTGGCAGCACCACTTCCGATATTACTATCGTCCAGAGCGGTACTCCGCGGCTAATTCGCTCGGTCAACGTCGGCGGCAACACCTTCGTGAAGGCTATTTCCCAAAACCTCGGACTCGATGAAGTCCAGGCTCAGCAATTCGCCCAGAAATTCGGTCTGACCCAGACTAAGCTTGAAGGCCAGGTATTCCGTGCCATCAAGTCGTCACTCGACCTTCTGACCGATGAAATTGATAAGTCAGTGAAATTCTTCAACACCCAGAATGAGGGTGTGAAGCTTGAGAAGATGATCCTTACTGGCGGTACCGCCGCACTACCTGAGCTGCCAGTCTACATGGCCAATACCAGCGGGCTTCCTGTAGAGATGGGCAACCCGTGGGCTAATGTCAGCTATCCTGCTGCAATCGGGGATAGGCTCATGATGATCGGTCTTGAATACGGCATTGCCGTCGGCCTTGCTCAACGAACATTTATTTAGCCCACGAACTAATCCAAAACTACCGCTTGCTGCACGAGCATGGGCAGTGGTGTGGTTTCGGTAGGTACGCTATTTGGCGGAAGTCGGTTATAATGGGAGCATAAGAAGATTCTTTCATGCTAGCTGTCGAAACCCAAAAAACCTTTGAGAAGCTCCTCACTTCCAAAAACCTTCTCTCAGCCGAAGAGCTGGAGCGTATTAAGTTACAGTCCGCTCAAGAGGGCAAGTCGATACTGGCCCTAATCGCCGAGCAGGAACTGATAGGCGAGGAAGACCTCATTAAGCTGACCGCCCAGGCCAACGGTGTGCCTTACGCCAACCTGACGGGGGTGGTCGTCAAAGACGAGTACCTCAAGCTCTTCCCCAAGGAGCTGGCCAAAAACTACAAGGCTGTGCCCTTCGGTGAGATGCAGTCCAAGCTAGCCGTTGGTATGATCGACCCGACTAATGTCCAGGCCATCGACTTCATCGCCCGCAAGATCGGCCGCGGTATCACTTCCTTCATGGTCTCTAACTCCAGCGTCGACCATATTCTATCCCAGTACAAAGCTGATGTTTCCAAGGAAGTCTCGGACGTTATCGGCGCAGTATCCGACATTAAGATCGAAAAAGATAAGAAGGCCGAGCGTCAGCAAACGGCCAGCAATGTTCGAAACCTGGTCCAGGATGCGCCAATCACTCGCGCGCTCAATACTATCTTAGACTACGCCGCGCAGTCGAGGGCTTCAGATATCCATATCGAGCCGCGCGAGAAAGAGCTTAAGATACGTTTCCGCGTCGATGGGATCTTGCAAGACACCATGACATTACCCAAGGAAGTCGAGCCGGCACTCATCTCACGTATCAAAATTCTTGCCAACCTCAAAATTGATGAGCACCGCATCCCCCAAGACGGCCAATTCCAGATGTCGACCGGTGCCAAGGATATCGACTTGCGTATTGCCATTGCCCCGGTAGTTAATGGCGAGCAGGTGGTTATTCGTTTGCTCGACAAAGACAATACGCTACTAACACTCGATTCGCTCGGCTTTAAGGGCCGGGCTTTTCGACTCATCCAGGAGGGGATTCATCGGCCGCATGGCATGACGCTCTCGACCGGTCCAACTGGCTCGGGTAAATCCACCACGCTGTACGCTGTGATCGCCGCTATTAAGTCGGTGACCATCAATATTGTGACGCTGGAAGATCCAGTTGAGTACAAGATGGATGGTATCAACCAGATCCAGATTAATCCGGAGGTTGGATTAACCTTTGCTTCTGGGTTACGGTCAATTCTGCGCCAAGATCCGAACGTCGTAATGGTTGGGGAAATGCGCGACAAGGAAACAGCCGACTTAGCCGTGCAGGCTGCTCTGACCGGCCATATCGTGCTCTCCACACTGCACACCAACTCTGCAGCTGGGGTATTACCCCGCTTACTGGACATGGAAGTCGAACCTTTCTTAATCGCTTCCACGGTTAATACCATCATCGGCCAACGTTTGGTACGGCGGATCTGCCCGAAGTGCATCGAGGAGATTCCTGCTACCGAAACCCAGGTTCAGGCCATCCAGAAAGTTGTCGGCCACATCCTGCCAAAGACCAAGGAGGATTTGGAGGCTGCCAAGATCGATTTGGGCTATGAGAAGTTGCCACTGGCCACCCAAAGCGCTTATACTGTGTTTAGGGGAAAAGGCTGTTCCGAATGTAGCAACGGCTACAAGGGTCGGATTGGTATATACGAAGTTTTTGGCATGACGGGTGAGATGGAAAAAATGTTGGCCGATCGGGCCACGACCAGTGTCGTCCAAGCTCAAGCCGAAAAGGATGGCATGATAACCATGAAGCAAGACGGTTATCTTAAGGCCTTAACTGGACAAACTACACTCGAAGAAGTTGCTCGTGTAGCTGCTGACTTCTAAGCACAAAGGCATATTATGGCTCACGCCGGACTCAAAATTGAATTATTTCTCGAACAGGTCATTAAGCTTGATGCCTCAGACTTGCACATCCAAGTAGGCGTGCCTCCAATGTTGCGCGTCGATGGCAGCCTCAGGCCTTGTGAGGGCGCCGAGGTGATGGACGGCGACGATATCGAGCACTTGATCTTCTCGCTGCTCGACGAGGACCAGAAAGCGATATTGCTCAAAGACAAGGAAGTCGACTTCTCCTTTGCCTTTGGTGATCTAGGCCGCTTCCGTGTCAACGCCTTCCATGAGCGGGGGAATCTGGCTGCTGCCTTGCGCTTGATCCCGACCAAGATCCGTACCCTTGAAGAGCTGGGCATGCCAAAGGCCCTCATGGATTTCACCAAGTACCCGCGTGGCCTGGTGCTAGTGACTGGCCCGACCGGCTCCGGTAAGTCCACGACGCTGGCTGCCATGCTTGACCGGATTAATACTGAGCGCGCCTGCCACATTATTACCATTGAAGATCCGATCGAGTACGCCCACCACTCCAAGAAATCGATCGTCGTCCAGCGCGAATTGCACTATGATACTTATTCC
This sequence comes from bacterium, assembly GCA_043767845.1. Taxonomy (GTDB): domain Bacteria; phylum Patescibacteriota; class Saccharimonadia; order UBA4664; family JBBRNT01; genus JAYUFZ01. The sequence goes on from JAYUFZ010000024.1 coordinate 39,947, forward strand.
TTCGGCGCTGCGCTGCGCTCTAGCTTACGTGAAGACCCGGATGTCGTTCTGGTGGGTGAGATGCGCGACCTCGAGACCATTGCCTCGGCTATCACCATTGCTGAAACCGGCCACTTGGTACTGGCTACGCTGCACACCAACTCGGCCGCCCAATCCATCGACCGTATGATCGATGTCTTCCCGCCGCACCAGCAGCAGCAGATTCGCGTCCAGCTGGCTGGCATGCTGCAGGGCATCTGTGCCCAGCGTTTGATCCCGGCTATTGGCGGGGGACGGGTAGTCGGCGCTGAGATTCTTGTTGCCACTCCGGCTGTCCGCAATATTATCCGCGAGGGCAAGACCCATCAGCTTGATGCTGTAATCCAGACCGGTGCCGAATACGGCATGCAATCAATGGATAAGACCCTCGTAGGCCTGATCCACGCCGGTACCATTAGTTTTGAGGAAGCCAAGAACTTTGCTGTCGACTTGAGCGAGCTCGAGCGCTTGATGCGTGGCTAATTCGACCTTGGCACTACTCGTCGCCCTCTATGGCCTGATCATTGGCAGCTTCATTAATGCCCTAGTGTGGCGTATTAATACTGGCCGCTCGATCGCCAAAGGCCGCTCAATGTGTCCGGAGTGCAAGCATACCCTGGCGGCTAAGGATCTCGTGCCGGTCGTTAGCTGGGTGGTGCTCGCTGGCAAATGCCGCTATTGCAGCAAGGGTATTAGCTGGCAATATCCAGCCGTTGAACTACTGACCAGCGTGCTTTTCGGCTTGTCCTACTTCGCCTTGCTGCCGATCGGCCTGTGGGGTTGGATTTTGTTCGTGGGCTGGTTGATCGTGCTTGGGGGCTTGATTGTTCTCGCTGTCTACGACCTGCGTTGGATGATACTACCCGACGCTGTTGTGCTACCGATGGTTCTATTCTGGGGCGCAATATTGGCGATTGGCGGGCTGAGCCAAAACATTGTCTGGGGGCTTATCCTCTATCACCTGATCGCGGCCTTTGCTGTTGGTGGTGGTTTTCTGATTTTGGCCACACTTGCCAAAGGCAAGTTGATGGGCGGGGGAGACGTCAAGCTGGGATTTCTGATGGGCCTGCTTCTCGGCTTGCGAGCCAGTGGCGTAGCCTTATTTATCGCCTTTAATAGTGCCGCGATTATTGGCCTGGCACTCATTGCCCTGAAGCTCAAAACCCGCAAAGACCATATTCCTTTTGGGCCGTTTTTGGTGCTTGGTACTGTGGTCGCTTTCTTGTATGGCCCGCAGATTATTGCATGGTATCTGGCTTTAAATGGGGTGCGTTAGAGATATTGACGGAATGACTATTTAGCAGTATAGTCTAGCAGTATTTTGACATAGCTTGAGGATGGCATACTCCCACTAATCTTTAGTAGCAGTATGCCGTTCTCAATGCAAGTTGAGATCATTGCTGCGCTTCTCGCATCAGTGCACACCTACGGCAGAAAGCGGCCACCATGGCCACCGTCGAAGACATAGTCAAGCTGGGTGCTCAAGCTCAGGAGATCATCAAGCGAGTTGGCAACAACTCACTTGACCCCGGGATAGTTCGCAAGATCTTCCAGGGAATAATCGAACAGAAGCCGCCCGCCTATAAGGATACGTCTAGCACGACAGTTCTTGAGGCATCGACTCTGATGGGTAGTAACTTCCATGGAATTGAGGACGTTGAGCGCTGTTTCAAGGTCAAGTTCTCGGGTCAGCGACTGAATGTGCTAGTGGCAAAGGTTCCTTTTAGCGCCAAGGTGCTGGCGGAATGCGCTGAGACACATTTGCTGGTTGCTGGCATCCCTCTACGGTTAGAGGACATGGCTTGGGCTACGAATGGCTTGTACCGTGGGGATTTCGTTCCTTGGTACGAGAACCCGAAACACTCATCCTTTGCCGAGCTGCGGCTAGAGTTGGGCTGGCATCTAGTGCGCAAGAGTGCGCTGCCTGGTTCGCTTGGTAAGTCGCCGGGCGAACAATATGAACTTCTAGGTAGCGAAGATTATATCCCATCAGCTGGTCTGGTGGTCTATGCTGCACTGTTGCATGCTGAGACCACCGGTGAGCGTATTTTGCCCGACTTTTACGTCTATACAACTGACGAACTAAGAGTCAGTACAATTTTGGGAGGTCGTCGTGTACTTGTCGGCCAATTTGCTTCCAATGGGTTGTTGATCACAAGCTGGCATGGGTCTCCAAGAGACTATATTGGGTTGGCAACTGCTCGTAAGTCGACGACGCGTTAGCAGTCTACACGAACTGATCGTTACATTGCACCCACCCGGGTTTCCTGGGTGGGTTTTGTTTTGGTCAGTCCGATTTTTGCTTCTGTCCATGGAACCGCTCGTGGACGCTTTTGAGTTGCGGGTCGGTGATGTGGGTATAGATCTGGGTGGTGGAGATGTTGGCGTGACCCAACAGGCCTTGGACGCTGCGGATATCGGCACCGTTGAGCAAGAGATCGGTAGCGAAGGAGTGCCGCAGGGTGTGCGGGGTAACGTCCTTGGTAATACCCGCTTGGCCTGCGTAGCGTTTTACTAAGCGTTGAACGCTGCGCGGGGTCAGGCGGGTAAAGCTGCCGCCGTCGGTGCCGTCTTTTGATCCGGAGTAGTGGATGAACAGTGGCCGGAAGTCGTCGGTACGGGTTTTGAGGTATTTGTCGAGCCAGTCGGCCGCCGCCGGGCTAATGAATACCGGCCGGTCTTTTTGGCCTTTGCCGCGGACGCTGAACTCGCCACGGTCGAGGTTGATATGGGAGATGTCGGTGTTGACTAATTCCGATACGCGCAGGCCACTGGAGAAGAGTAGCTCGAGCATCGCCCGGTCCCTGAGGCCGATCGGATTGGTCGTATCAACTGTCGCAAACAACCGTTCTAATTCCTCGGCTTCTAGGAAGCTGACTTGTGGGCGAGTCGTCTTGGCTAGTTCGATCTTGGCCATGTCGAGGGCCGCAATATCGCGCTTGGCCAAATATTTAAGAAAGCTGCGCAAAGCAATGAGGTGGTAGTTTTGGGTGGCTTTGGAGAGCGACTGGCCTTTCTGGTCTTCGATGCGGGCAAGCCACAAACGGAACTTGCGCAATGCCTCTGGTGTGAGTTTGGCGAGCCTGTCGTCTTCGCCCATAAACTCGACCAACCGGCGGAGGTAGTGGTCGTAGTTGGCGATGGTCTTTTGGGACCGATTTTGTTCGATCTCAAGGTATTCTAGAAAGTCTGTGATTAATTCGCTTATGCTCATTGCTATATTGTAGCCTGTGGGCTAGTTTTGGCCAAGTGTCGCACAACACAATATTATTGCCACCAGATTGGCCAAGCTGTAGACTTGAGGCATGAAGGTGGCTTTTTTCAGATTATCCCGCTTGCAGTTGGCTACTTTGGCTTTGGCGCTATGTTGCATGCCGTGGCTTCGCGGTGGACGCGATGCCGCCGGCTTGGTTGTTATCTATGCCTGCCTAATGGTCGGCTTTTTTCTGGCCTGGCGCCTGCTGGAAAGCCACTATTTTCGAATATCAAAACTGGCCTTGTGGGCGATAGCCTTCGGTCTGTATGGTGCAACCTCGATACTATGGTCGGTAAATCGCTATGTCACGGTGGTTTGGATATTTGGTTTCGGCCTGGCCTTACTAGCGGCCTTACTGGCCGGGGTGCTAGCCACGAGCAAGGGAGGCTGGGCAGTTTTTGAGCGTGCTTACCTGGAAATAGCGGCTATCGTCAGCCTGATCGGTATATGGCTGTTCATGACAGCCGACTACGACCGTCTAACCTCGCTGTTCTACTGGGCGAACCCAGCGGCAACCTTTTTATTGCCTGCTGTGTTTATAGCCACCTGGCGCTTTGTGAAAGGCCGGGGACTGTATAGTGGCTTGCTCGCAACTGTTATATCATCAGCCTTTGTGCTTACTTTTTCCCGCGCAGCCAGCCTGGTGTTCCTGGCATCAATGATATTATTTTTGGCTTGGGAGAAGCCCAAAAAAGCCTATTGGATAAATTTTGTGTTCATTGTATTTGCCAGTCTTTTACTTGTTCGCATTGTCGGCCAAGTACGATCTAGCTCGTCGCATAGCGCTTCAATTTCTCAAGCCACCCGGTTCAAGGAAGCCATAAAGGGTGAGTCCACAAGTTTAGATGACAGGCTGTACTACTTGCGTAGCGCGGTAGCTATCTGGCGCGACTATCCATTGCTTGGTAGTGGCGCGGGCAGCTTCCCTACGATGCATACTCAGTACCAGTATCGGGTTATTAGTGCTGGCAGCAATACTCACAATGTCTACGCGCAGTGGGTGAGTGAGCTGGGCTTGATGGGCGCAGTTTTGCTGATTGGCCTGCTTTATGAGCTGCTGACCGGTCTCTATCGGAGAGCGAAGCAGGACCCCGCCTTGCGCGCGGCAGTCTGCGGGCTGGTAGCTATGCTTTTGCACCTCGGCTTCGACATTGGTGCCAGCTTCCCGGCTGTATTGATGCTTGCGGCTATACTTATTGGCTACTTATATCAGCCCGGCCCTGTAGCGCATCGTTTGGCGAAGCGCTACCACATCTATTGGCCAGTGGCGGCTTTGATGATAATTGGTTTTCTACCATTGCTTGGGTATTACCGGTCGCTTGAATACGCCGCCAGCGCGCAGGCTGCCCAGGACAATGGCGACCTTACTGAAGCAGCTGGTGACTACCAGGCCGCCCACCTGGAGCTGGTCTACAATCCCGATACCTTGACCGGTGAGGGTATCAATGACTATGTCATGGCTACTAATGGTTTCGAACCAAAGCTAAATTTGCTCTTTGCCCGCCTGCGAGCTGAGACAGCCATCAAACAAGACCCGCACGACGCTCAGCAATGGTTCTTTTTGGGTCGGGTGGCGCGGGCGCAGGGTGATATTCGGGTAGCCACAGACGCCTACGTCCAGGCCTTGCGCCTCGACCGTTATAATCATCCGATGTACTATAGCGATTTGGCCGATTACTATGTCTATCAAAAGCATATCGGGCTGGCCATTGAGCTGGCCACAAGTGGTCTCAAGCTCTACCCGCCAGAGGTGCTTGCCAATAGGAATCAGGACGAGAGTTTACAGAGCGGAGTTGGTAATCTGTACATATCCAGGGCCAAAGCCTATATCCAGGATGACCAGTTGGATCTGGCTCGCCTCGATATTACAAGTGCGCTGAAGGCCGACCCGGCTAATACCAGTGCCAAGCGGCTAGAAGCGATCTTGCCTGCTATGCCTGAGCAGCCGCCGAAGCTATTAGACGGTGCTGGGCAATCATTAGAATACTAAGGTCGGCCGGGGTGACGCCCTGGATACGGCCTGCTTGGCCGAGGGTGGCAGGGGAGACTTCTTTGAGGCGGAGGCGGGCTTCGTTGCGCAGGCCTTTGATCTCGTCATAGGCGATGGCTACCGTCATAGGCGAGTTCTCGAGATGGCTGAGTTTTTCAGCAAAGCGCAGTTGCTTGGCGAAGTAGCCGCTGTATTTGGCTTCGAGCTCTAGCTGCTCGTCGATCTCTCGGTCGAAGGCGGGGATGTCGAAATCTTGGCGAATCCTTGGCATGTCGATTTCGGGCCGCGATAGGTACTGCCAGGCGGAAATTCTTTGTTCATCTATAACCTGAGTAACTTTTTTTAGCTGAACACTAAGTTTGTTCACTTCATCTGATTTGTGCTTTACTCGAGCCATAGTAGGCTTGTCGATAAGCCCTAATTCGTAGCCGATTTTGGTCAACCGTAGGTCGGCGTTGTCGTTACGTAGGAGCAAGCGATACTCAGCCCGTGAAGTAAACATGCGGTAGGGCTCGACGTGAATCTTCGTTACCAGGTCGTCGATTAAGACGCCGATATAGGCTTGGTCGCGGCCGAGGGTGAAGGCTGGCTTGGATTGGGTTAAGCGGGCGGCGTTGATACCGGCGATGAGCCCCTGGGCGGCGGCTTCTTCATAGCCAGTCGTGCCGTTGATCTGGCCGGCCATAAACAAGCCTTTAGCAACCTTGGTCTCGAGGCTGTTTTTTAATTGATGCGGGAAGAAGAAGTCGTAGACGACTGAGTAGCCATAGGCTAGGAACTTAGCTTTTTCCAGTCCGGGGATGGTGTGGATGATAGCTTCTTGGAGTTCTGGCGGGAAGGCCAACGAACCGCCTTGGATATACATTTTTTCTTCACTGCGGCCGGTAGGCTCGATGAAGATCGGGTGCCGGTCACGGTCCGGGAAATTCATTACTTTACGGTCGAGAGAAGGGCAGCTACGTGGGGCGCGCTCAGAGGCCAGGCCATTGTAGATGGGCGAGAGGGCGAGATTATCAAGGATTAGCTTATGGGTTTCGGGGGTGGTATAAGTGCCATAACAGGGGATTTGATCATCGAGGTTCATTAATTGTTTGTTGGGGTAGCTGAAGCTGATTGAGCCGGCACTACCTGGGGCAAGCTCCATCTTGGAGTAGTCCAAGCTGTCTTTGGCTAGGCGGGGAGGGGTGCCGGTCTTGAGGCGGCCGTGCTCGAGGCCAAGAGCAGAGAGGCTGTCGGTGAGGCCAAGGCTCGATTTCTCGTCCATCCGGCCGCCGTCCTTGATAACTTTGTCGCCCATGATGATCTTGCCGGTCATGAATGTGCCGGTGCAGATAATGACCGAGCCTGCGCCGATATGTGTGCCGTCACCGGTGATGACGCCGGTAATCTGGCCCGACTTAGAGGTGACTTGCTTGACCTCATCCTCGTAGAACTCTAGGCCATTCATAGCGATCAACTCTTCAAGCATATTGGCGTTATAGGTGCTTTGCTCGATCTGGGCGCGGTAGGCTCGGACAGCTGGACCCTTTGAGGTGTTCAGCTCCTTCATTTGGATGGCACTAGAGTCGGCAATTTTGGCCATGACGCCGCCAAGAGCGCCGATCTCGCGGACTAAGTGCCCCTTGCCTGGCCCGCCGATGCTCGGGTTACAGGGGAGGGTGGCGACTTTGGCTAGGGTGGTGGTGATGAGTAGGGTAGAGGCGCCCAGCTTGGCAGCACTAATAGCCGCCTCGCAACCAGCGTGTCCGGCACCCACCACAATTACGTCGTAATAGTCCGATTGTTTAAATATAGCTTTGCTCATTCGGGCGTTATTGTAGCTGAAAACAGCCCGGATTACCAGGCTCAGCATAGAAGGTTACCTTTTTACGCAGAAGAAAGGTAACCTTCTATTTACTTTCGGTATTTGTTTGGTATAATCTGGCGTATGGCAAATATTGTAAGGTTTTTCTCGGAGAGCGGCTTCTATCACGTTTATAATCGTGGGGTTCATTGCGATGTTTTATTCTACGAGGATTTTGACTATCAATATTTCTTGCAACTTATTGGGGAACGTTGCAGCGACTATGGTATTACGATTATTGCTTACTGCTTAATGCGCAACCACTATCATTTTCTTCTAAGATTAGGCAACAACGACCAAGGAATACGTCATGCTATAGAGCGAGCGACCATGTCCTATGCTCGATATTTTAATAAGAAATATCAGCAGTCGGGAAGGCTGTTCCAAGGACCATATCGGTCAAAGGTTGTGCTGAGCGACGAATATCTACTGCATCTCACGCACTATATCCACGCCAATCCTGCCGACTTTTGTGACCCCCTGCGGTATCGCTGGTCCAGTATCACTGCCTATACCAATCGAATAGCGGGCATTGCCAACCCTACCTACATTCTAAAAATGCTCGGTAAACAGCCTTACGAACTTGAAGAAAGAAGGTTACCTTCTCGAGCGGAGAAAAGGTAACCTTCTAATTTAGCACTGCTTTAACCTGCTGAGCTCGTAGCTGATAATTTGGGCCAGTGTGGCTAGCCATACGTAAGATAATATGAGCCCAATTATCCAAAGTACTAAGCAAAAAGCAATCAACTGGATAGAAGGTTGTTTACCCGTAAACCACAGGGTATAGGGTACGCCAACGACAAACAGTAAGCCAGCGGCGCTTCCTAAAGTCATTTGTGCAATAGCCATCAGCCGCATTCCCAACCGTGCCTGCTTGTAGGAGCCGAAAGTAAGCATGGTTCGGCCAGTTTTAGATGATGTCACTACATCTCTGTCGGAAAGTTGCTTTAGCATGGAGAGCTCCTTAGTTACCATTGATTATCAACGATTTAAAATCAAAAAACCACCTTCGTGCTTAATGCAAAGGCGGCGGTTGGGTTGGCCGGTGATCGAGGCGGAGTGGACTTATTCCCAGTGATCGCCGATCGGGTGGTTGGCCGGGATCCAGATGGTGACACTATCACCGAGTTTGATCTTGCCGCCACAGTAGACGAAGCCGACGACGCCGCGCAGATCCTTGCCGGCTTTGGCGAAAGGCTGGGTTAGCTGTCTGTCGGGATAGTGCTCCTGGATGTTGCGATGCGGTACAACGCATGGGTTATTTTCGCCCCAAACAGCCAACACCACCTTGCTGTGCTGGATGTCGTTGCCCTTTTTGCGGCCGAAGGTCAAAAGGCTTCCGGGTGGGAGTTGGCTGATTCCGCCGGCGAATCCACTAAGGATCAAGTTTTCTCCGAGCAGGCCATATTCATTAGTCGTCAAATCGGTGAATCCCATCCTATGCCATATGGCGATCAGCTCCTCAACACTGAGTGCCGAAAATTGGCGCATATTGGCAATGGGCACTTCTTTGCCGACGCCAATATCTCTGAGGACTTCCTCGCGGACGTCCGAGAGCCGTGGACCGGCGTGTCGGTCGCCGTACAGACCTTGGTCAACATGGCAGAGTAGGTGGGGGACTGCCGTAGCGACAGACTGCTCATTAAAATTGAGCCCAAGCCACACAACTGTGGCGGTTCCTATGATCTTGTGGTCGGGCATGGCGCCCCTTTCGATTGTCAGGGTTCAGATCTAGCCCAGATTGTAGCATGGCCACCTGCTTGAGCAAACTTTGGCTAGTAGAAAAAGAAGGCCGCCCTCCAGGGAAGGGCGGCGATAATGGGCGAATCAAGCTGGCTGGAGCGTATCTTCCTCGACAAGGCTTGAAGCCTCGTCCTCGTCGACATTTATTGCAGCCAATGCAATCTCCATCTGACCGATGATGTCCGATTCGTACAGCTCGTAGGCTTTCAGGCAAGCAGTCGCTATGCCCTCGGCCGTGGCAGAACCGTGCACGATCATGGTGATCCCCTTGAGCCCGAGCAACATCATGCCGCCGTAGGTGTTCGGATCGTAGATCGCCAGGCGCGCTAGGAGATCATTCATGAGGATCTTGCCTGCCGCTCGATTAGCATCATTCATGTAGATGACCTCGAGCACGTCTTCGCCAACGGCTTTGGCGCCGCCTTCATTGCCTTTGAGTGCGATATTGCAGTCGTGGCCATCACCAACCACCACATCGGCTACCTGGCAGTGTAAGAGCTGCTTGGATTCCACATTGCCAACGAACTCCAGGCCGAGTTCTTCGCAAAGTGCGATTAGGAGTGGACGGGTGGCCTTGACCAAGGCATTACCTTTGTCGTCTTCGGTGCCGATGGTCAGCTGGGCGACGCGTGGCTTGGTAATGCCATAGCGTAGTTGCGCGTAGAGGATGGCAAGCCTGGCAAAACCCGCCAGCATTTGTGGTGAACAGTCGAGATTGGTACCGCTATCGACCATGATGGTCGGATCGCCGTGCTTATTGGGGAAGGGGGTCGGAACAGTAGCTCGGCGGTAACCTTTGAATTTGCGGAGCTTGATTTGCGATCCGGCTAGCGTAGCTCCAGTATCACCAGCCGACACATAACCTGCGGCTTGCCCATCGCGCACCAGCTGTGGGCCGACGATGTGGGCCGACTTGGAGTATTTGCGAATGCTCAGCCCTGGGTCCTTGAGCCCCATCGGGACTACTTGTTCAGCCGAGACCCAGGGCAGCCCAGTCGGTTCACAGATTGCCTGAGGACCAGCGAGCAGGATTGGGACGCCAAGCTCGACGGCTCGACGGGCGGCTTTTATAACAAGCTCGGGGCCACCATCCCCACCGCAGACGTCGAGTACGACTGGGCGCTTGGGGCGTTGCAAGGTTTCGGGCATTGCTGTCCTTTGGTCGGGTTGTGGGGTACTGATCGGTTGATCTGAGGCCAAGAATACAATTTTTGGCCGATTGCGGCAAGCGTGAGTAATCAAAGCCTACCTTCTCACGGGGAAAAAAGGTAACCTTCTTTTCACAAGTCCTTTACCCAGCCGAGTAAAAATGTTAGCCTGCTGGTACTCGTTCTTTGAAAGGTTACGGCTCGTGTATACACAAATTGCTTATGAGGATGCTGTGCAGATGCCATCCACACGGCGTAATATTCGGATCCTGGTCTGGAATGTTTGGTATCGAGCTCAGGCTGATGAAATCGTTGAAGCTTTAGATTACCATGCCGCGGATGTCTTGATGTTGCAGGAGCTGACCATCAGTTCCAAATACAATCCCGGAACAAGTCTGCCTAAGAAGATTGCTCATGAGCTGAACTATAATGGGCTTTTTGTGGGCACCCGTGAGTTCGGTAAACCCGGCGAAACGCGACACCGAGAAGGGATCGCCATATTTTCGCGACTGCCTATTACGAGCACGCGGGTGATTGAGCTGAGTCATGGCGGTACGCTACGTGGTTCTGGTAACAGTCGGCGTTGCTACCTACAAGTAGGTATTCATACCCTCAGTGGCATGGGGCTGACTGTCGGCCTGGCTCATTTGTCCTACCCATTGCCGGGTGGTATCGGCCGGTCTAGGCGGCGAGCTGAGCTTGAGCAGCTGAAGGCGGCCGTTGCAGGTCACGATAAACGCTTTCTGCTGGCGGGCGACTTCAACGACCAGCCAGAGTCCGAGGTCGTGTCTTGGGCAACTGATAGTTTCAAGAACCTCGGTCCGGAAAATAGTCAGGCAAGCTGGCTGGCCTTTAGTAAGGCAGGGCTAAGTTTCGGCCGGCGCCTTGACTACGCCTTTGGCACGCCCGACCTGAATGCTCTCGGGACGCTCGATTCCCGCTCCGTTTCAAATCACAGACCTATCAAGGTGACCATCATCGAATAACACCCCTAGCCGCACTCATGAGGCTGGGGGTTTGCTTTGCAATAAAAGCGTAATAAAAAAGGCTACCTTTTTGGGGCGGAGAAAAGGTAGGGTTCTCTTGTCCATCAGACTCCCGTATAATGAACTCTATGCATTATCTCCAAGCGATTTTTTTGGGACTGGTCCAGGGACTGACTGAATTCATCCCGGTTTCGAGCTCGGGGCACGTAATATTGGTCGAGCACTGGCTGCACTTTGATGGGGGAGCGGTTTTTGACGTGGCGCTTAATATCGGCACGCTGGCCGCCTTACTGCTCTTTTTCTGGCAAGACTTCTGGAATCTGTTTAAAAGTTTGTTCAAGCGCAACGAACATACCCGTATGGCCTGGATGTTGGTAATTGCCACCATCCCTGGCGTTATCGCCGGTATTCTCCTGGAGCATGCCGCTAAAACAGTCTTCCGCAGCGATATGCTGGTCGGTATAAACCTGATCGTAGTGGCGCTCATCATGGCCTACGCAACCCGCAAAGGCCGCAAGAAGTATGATCTAGAGCATATGACGCCGGAGCGCGCTGGTGTCATTGGTCTCGCCCAAGCGCTGGCCATCGTGCCAGGAGTCTCACGCTCAGGCATCACCATCTCGGCCGGGTTGCTTGAAGGCTTTGACGCCGTGGCCGCCACTCGCTTCTCATTTCTGCTAAGCGCTCCGATCCTGCTCGGAGGCACGCTAAAAGTATTGGCTGAGCACGGCAGTCGGGCGCAGATAAGCGCCAGTCCGGTCCTCTTTTTACTAGGTATTATCACAGCCTTCATAAGTGGCTACTGGGCCATTCGCTTCATGCTGAACTACTTGCAAAAACACGGTCTAAATCTGTTCGTCTATTACCGCCTGGCGATTGGCGCGCTGGTAATTTTCATTGGGCTGAGGCGCTAGATGAGCCTAACTTCCCAGCTAGCTAGCATTGCTACCGGACTCATTTCGGGCCTTGGCTATGGCGGCCTAGCTGCAGGACTAATCGTCGATAGCGCTGGCATTCCGATCCCATCGGAGATCCTCTTGCCGCTGTCGGGGGCGCTGGTGCGTCAGGGGCGCTTCAACTTCGCCGCCGTGCTCATCGTGGCTACGCTGGCCCAAACCCTCGGTGCCTACATTGCCTACGAGCTGGGGGCGAGGGGTGGGATCCCGCTGGTGCGGCGTTATGGCAAGTATGTCTTTTTCAATGAGCGCGAGCTAGCCTTGACCCAAAAATGGTTTACTAGATATGGCTCCGGCTTAACGCTATTCGGTCGCTGCCTGCCAGTAATCCGGACCTACATTGGCTACCCGGCTGGTATAGCCAAAATGTCTAAAACCAAGTTTTTGATCTGGAGCCTGGTTGGCTCACTGGGCTGGAGCGCAATATTGACCTATGCTGGCTACCAACTGGCCGGCAATCTCGAGGCTATTGATTCGGTCTTGCATCGTTTCTCGCTAGCCACCGCCGCCTTGCTGCTCGCCCTGGTAATCTGGTATATTTACAGCCACTTAAAGCGCCATAAAAAATGACCCACAAAACTACTACGCTCGACAACGGGCTACGCATTGTAACCTGCGAAATGAAAGAGGCATTGTCGGTAACGGCCTCGATCATGATCGGCACTGGTGGCCGTTATGAGGACTATAACGTTAATGGCGGCGTTTCGCATATTCTTGAGCATATGCTATTTAAGGGAACCGCCAAGCGCCCAACGGCCCAGATAATTGCCGAAGAGATAGACTCGGTTGGTGGCTACAACAATGCTTATACCTCCAACGATGTGACAAACTACTATGTCAAAGTCCCGAAAGAGCATAGCGCGCTGGCTATCGAGATTATGGCCGATATGATGACTGGTTCGCTCATCGAGCCCGAAGAACTCGACCGCGAGCGCAATATTATTATTCAAGAAATGAAGATGCGCCTGGAAGATGATCCGGCCGGTATGGCCTCAGTGTTGGTGCCTGGTTTGATCTGGCCAGGGAGTTCGATGGCCAATGAAGTGATTGGGCCGGCGGAGGTTATCAATACGATTAAGCGTGACGCTGTGGCAGCTTATTGGAAGGCGCATTATCAGCCCAAGAACATGGTCGTAGCGGTGGCCGGTGGCATTAACCACGAAGCCGTAGTCGACCAAGTACAGACTTTGCTCGGTCAGATGACCGGCGGCGAGCCGCAAGCAATCGTTCCGGTCGACGGCCCATTGGCTAAAGAGTTTGTGGCCACCAAGGAAAAAGACGTTTCTCAGGCTCAGATATTTATTACTGCCCGGGCTTACCCGTACCGCCATCCCGACGATGCGGCCGCCAAAGTGATGGCCCGTATCCTCGGCCGAGGTATGAGCTCGCGCCTGTTTGAAAGCGTCAGGGCGCGCAAGGGGCTGGCTTATACGGTTGATGCTAGCTTGCAAAACTACGTTGACACCGGCATTTTTGACGTTTACGCTGGAGTCGATCCGACACATTTGGAGGCGGCATTGGAGGCTATCATGGACGAGCTCAAGCTTATTGCTCGCGAGAAAGTGACCCCAGCCGAACTGGCCAAGGCCAAGAATCAAACCCGTGGTGGGCTGGTGATGGGGCTTGAGAACAACGCCGCCGTGGCTGAGCGTATCGGCCTACAGACACTGCTGCTTGGTTCAATCGAGAGCGTCGAGGACCAGCTAGCTCGCTTCGATGCCGTCACCGCCGAAGACGTCTTACGGGTGGCCGCCGACTTGCTCGACCCGGCCAAGCTGCGGCTAGCCGTCGTAACCCCCAATGCCTCCAATGTAGAATCGGCCTTTAAGAAGTTAATAGGAGAGAAGTAATGGATGCTTCAAAGATGAAGCCCAACGCCGGGCTGGTGCTCGGGGGCGGTATCGTAGTGCTAATGGTGCTCTTTTTCGTATTCTGTTTCCGAGTTGTTGGCGTCGGCGAGACCGGTATCATAACCCGCCTTGGCAAAGTCAATCGGGAGCTATCTAGTGGTGTGCACATTAAGGCCCCGTGGCCAATCGAAGATCTCACCCGTTTTGACACGCGCATTCAGAAGGAGCAGATCGACGCCGCGGCCAGCACGATTGATCTGCAGGACGTAACCACCACCCTGGCCGTGAATTACAACATCGACCCTACGCAAGTCAGTCGACTATTTCGTGAAGTGGGAGTGGATTGGAAAATGCGTATCCTGGATCCGGCCATCCAAGAGGCCTTCAAGTCGATTTCGGCCCAGTACACCGCCAGCGACTTGCTCACCAAGCGCTCTGAGGTAAAAGCAAAGGTGCTGGAGAAGCTGGGCGCCCGTTTGGCCGAACGCGGTATCAAGCTCGATGATGTCTCGATCGTAAACTTCAAATTCAGCGCTGAGTTCACCAAGGCTATCGAACAAAAGCAGATTGCCCAGCAGCAAGCCGAGCAGGCTAATTTCCACCTAGAGCAAGCGCTCAAAGACGCTCAAGCTCAGCAGGCCCAGAAAACTAGCCTGAGTGCAGAGTTACTAGAGAAGCTAGCCATCGACAAATGGAATGGCGTGATGCCACAGTACGTCGGCTCTGGGTCGGTCTTCAATATTCCGCTAACCAAGTAATTTACATACAAATATCTATTAGGAGAAACACCATGGAAAAAACATTAATCGTCTTTAAGCCAGATGCCATTGAGCGTGGGATTGTCGGCGAAGTACTGACCCGCTTCGAGCGCGTCGGGTTGAAGATTGTCGGTATGAAAATGGTCCAGCCAAGTAAAGAACACCTTTTCTACCACTATGAGACAATCGGTACGATGGTGACTCGCCATGGTGAAACGATCTTCAATAATACTGTCGAATACGTCATGAAGAGCCCCGTGATCGCCGCTGTTCTAGAGGGTGTTGAGGCCGTCGCTACCGTCCGCAAGATGGTTGGCGCCACTGAGCCAAAGTCGGCTCTACCCGGTACTGTCCGCGGTGACTACGCCCACATGAGCTACGGCCACGCCGACGGCCTGGACATGGCGTTGGTCAATATCCTGCACGCCTCGGGCGATAGCGCTGAGGCTAAGCTAGAAGTGGCGCATTGGTTCAGCGAGTCTGAATTGTTTGATTATGAGCCGGTTCATCAGAAGCATACGCAGCCGAAGAAGAAGTAACCATCCGGGAGGGTTCATGGAGACGCCAGTAGTACCACCGAAACAGCCAGGAGGCCAGAAACCGATCGACTACTCGGCACTCGAGGCTAGAAGTAATAGTGGGGTCTTTAAAACGGCGATCATTGTTACGGCCGTGATGATAATGGCCACTAGCCAGCTTCTACCCATGCTCGTGCGTCCGAGCCTCAGTAATTCCGGGGCGCCAGCCCCCGTTACATTGATATCTTTTTTGCCGTTTTTAATCGTGCCGATTTTTATCTTAGTTGTATTTGGCGTGATAGTAACTTTGATAGTGGGCTCGCTGATACTCAAGGGCCGACACGAAAAAGCCGTCCAGCAGTTTGCGCTAGTTAATGGCTGGAAACTGTCGGCTGAGGGGGTATTGAGTGACACTCTGCCGTCGGCCTTACGTGGCATGGGCAGCCAGCGCTTTGCGAACGGTTACATGGGACAGGTAGCGGGCAGGGATGTGTTGGTCTATGAGTTTAGCTATACTACCGGTTCAGGCAAAGACTCGCATACCTATCCGTTTACCATTGCTTGCATCGGGACCAAGAATAATTACCCAGAACTATTTATCGATAGCCATGCCAACGGCCAGGATACAGCTTACTACGGTCTTGACCAGAAGATTAAGCTGGAGGGCAATTTTGATAAGTACTTCAGCCTGTTTGCGGCCAAGGGCCAGCAAGTCGACGCGCTGAGCATAGTGACTCCCGACATTATGGAGCTGCTCATCAACCTGGGCAAGGGATACGATGTCGAGGTTCGGGGACACCAGGTGAGTGTAATTAGCGTCGGCAGTAGCTACAACCGCCTTGGGCTACCTCAAATGCTGGAGTTTATCATGCCTTTGGCGGCCAAGTTTGATCGTTTGGACGTGGTCTATAATGCTGCGGCGAATGCCAGTAGCGCTCAGCAATCGGCGTCGGTTCCCGCCGCCAGCCTAGTGCGCACTAGATTGCCACTCCTGATACTAATAGGCGCACCGCTGCTATTTATTCTGGTGCGTAGTTTTGGGGTGTTTGGATCTGGCCCTTTCAGCTTTTTTCTGCCAACGATTATCATTGGCGGTGCCTCGTACGCTTATAACTATTGGCGGCAGCGGCGGTAGGTGAGTGGGGTTTTTCCAGCCTCACAGAAGGAACAGGGTTCACCAGGCCTTCCGGCCTCACGGCCAAGTTTGCAAGGGAACAGGGTTCACCAGGCCTTCCGGCCTCACCAACAAAAACAGACTAGTTATTACTAGTCTGTTTTTGTTGGTGCCCCAGGAGGGAATCGAACCCCCGGCGCCCTCCTTAGGACGGAGGCGCTCTATCCACTGAGCTACTGGGGCAGGTAGAACTTGGTTATTATACCAGATTAGGCGTGGTATCATTTAATTATGAAAGTTGCCATTCTGGGATACGGAGTCGAAGGCCAAAGCGCCTGCAAATACTGGGCTAGCCTCGGTGCCGAGATTACTGTTTGTGATGCTAAAACCGATATCGCTACGCCAGACAGTGTAGCCCGCCAACTGGGCTCTGATTACTTGTCGGATCTAGGCGATTTTGACCTGCTCGTCCGCACGCCCGGTATCCGGCCCGATAAGATCACTGCTGCTAATCCCGACCAGCCTGATATCTTAGCTAAAGTCACCTCCAATGTCCGCGAGTTCATGGACAAATGTCCAGCCCCGATCATCGGCGTCACTGGGACCAAGGGAAAGGGGACGACCTCGACGCTGATAGCCCGCATGCTTGAGGCGGCCGGTAAGACAGTCTATTTGGCAGGTAATATCGGCCTTGCACCTTTGGACGTACTAGCAGAGATCAAAGAGGGGGACTATGTGGTCTTGGAGCTCTCGAGCTTCCAATTAATTGATGCCACAAAAAGCCCGCATATTGCTGTCTGCCTGATGATCGCCCCGGACCACTTGAACTGGCATACCGATATGGACGAATATGTCGAGGCCAAGGCCCAGATATTTACCCACCAGTCCGAATCTGATATTGCCATATATTATGCCCAGAACGAGCTGTCTCAACAGATCGGCAGCCGCTCAGTGGGTAGAAAACTACCTTATTTTGACATATCCACAGCCCATGTAGATGAGTCAGAGGATAAAACCTTAAAAGTGGGTGATGTAGTAATCTGTAAACTCAGCCAAGTGGGTTTGGTCGGTCCGCACAATGTGCAGAACATTTGCGCTGCTTTGAACGCGGTGTGGACGGTGACGCAGGATGTGGAGGCCTTGGCCCAAGCGATCAAGGATTTTAAAGGCCTCGAGCATCGTATCGAGTATGTGGCTACAAAACGTGGTATTAAATACATCAACGATTCTTTTGCTGTTCAGCCCGAGGCGGCGGCAGCGGCCATCGAGTCTTTCTCGGAGCCGAAGGTGCTTATCTTGGGAGGATCGGACAAGGGGTCGCCATACGACCACCTGGCCTCTGTGGTGAAAGCCGGTAACGTACGCGACGTGATACTGATCGGGTCTACGGCCGAGGCTATAGCCGCAGCGCTCGATAAAGTCGGTTTTACCACGTACCTGATTGGCCCGGACACTATGCCAATGATTGTCCACGCCGCTACGGCCGCCGCCCAACCGGGTGATGTAGTACTACTCTCCACAGCCTGCGCCAGTTTCGACATGTTCAAAGACTACAAAGACCGTGGCAACCAGTTTAAGGCGGCCGTTTTGGCGCTGGAGGACAAGTAGTGGCAAGCTACAAAGAATTTATCTTCGAAGGCTACGATTTTGATGCCCGTTTGCGTGTTGCAACGCTGCGCTATAGCTACGATGGGGAGCTACATTTTAGCGAACAATTTAGCTTTTTATTCGCGTCGATCGAGGGCTATAACCAGGCCGCTTTAGACATAGCGGTACGTGGATTGTGGCTTATGGCAGGCATTTCTTACTATAAGGCCTATCTCTTGGACACAATAGTTATACGGGGTATTTCGCTCACCGAAAATGAAGCTGCTTTCTACTCGCGCAGCTACGAAATGGGCCTTGGTGAGCTGCTCTACCGCAACGGTCTGGATGTCGGTAAAAAGATCCATTTCCCGTCCGAAAACGGTCAAAAAGCCGAGCCAGAGGTGCTCATTAATCTTTCTGGCGCACTTGTCCCGCTCGGCGGCGGCAAGGACTCGCTGCTTTCAAGCGACATCCTCCTGCAGGCTGGATCAGACTTCACCACCTGGACAGTCGGCCATAGTGATCGTTTCGCAGATATGACACGAATCATCGGCCGTCCCCATCTGGCCGTCGAGCGCCATCTTGACCAGCGGATCTTTGACCTCAATGAGCAGGGCGCCTACAACGGGCATGTACCGATTACAGGTATTCTGGCTTTTGCGATGGTAATCTCGGCTATATTGAGCGGTAAATCCGATATTGTCATGTCGCTGGAAGCCAGCGCCGGCGAGCCGACACTGGTAGTAGGTG
Organism: bacterium; assembly: GCA_043767845.1. Taxonomy (GTDB): domain Bacteria; phylum Patescibacteriota; class Saccharimonadia; order UBA4664; family JBBRNT01; genus JAYUFZ01. Next base: position 58,464 of record JAYUFZ010000024.1, read on the forward strand.
GGATACCGGTCAATCATCAATACTCGAAGACGTTAGAGTTCGAGAAGGGGATCAGCGACTACATCCATCAAAACATCTCACCCGATATCAACTTCTTTTCAATATTACGGCCACTAACCGAGCTACACATAGCAAAGCTATTTAGCGAAAGGTTATGGGATCGTTTCGCTGGCCATTTCTCCTCCTGCAACCGGAACTTCGGCCTGGAGACAACCGGCCAACTCATCTGGTGTGGCCACTGCCCGAAATGCGCCTTCGTCTTTCTCTTATTCGCGCCATTTGTAGGCAGGGAAGAGCTGATTAAAACATTTGATAATAAAAACCCGCTGGCT
>JAYUFZ010000025.1:0-4190 GCA_043767845.1 bacterium
GTCTCGCAAACAACTTTTTGGAAGCTAGCAGCCACATCGTTGATCTGTACGGTGGTCAATTTCTCAGGAATATCAAGTGATGAAGTTGTGAAGTCGCCACCTACGAGCTTTTGGGTAAGGCGCAGAACCGACGTTTTAACTCCCGAAAAGCTAAAATTAAGCGAGCCAGCTTCTAGCCTAGCCTTGGGGAATTTATAGGCCTTCTCGTCGCCTTCCAGAGCCGCCTTGGCAACAGATGGGCCGCCTGGGTAGGGGAGTCCGAGGATACGTGCCACCTTGTCGAAGGCCTCACCGGCAGCGTCATCAATCGTTTGGCCAAGCAGTTCATAGTCTAGGTAATCTTTGAAGAGTAATAGGTGTGAATGGTTACCAGATACGCTCAAGCTGAGTAAGGGGAACTCAATCTTCTGGTCGATTAGCATATTGGCGTAAGTGTGCGCGACAACATGATTGATGGCGTAAAGCGGCTTGTTCTTCGCCTTGGCGAGTGATCTGGCGGTGAGGGTGCCTATGAGGAGTGATCCTAGGAGGCCTGGTCCGGCCGTGACGGCGATTCCGTCGATCTGATCCCAATCCGTCGATGCTTCTTTCAGGGCCAGATCTATCGCCGGAATAATCGCCTCGATATGACTACGGGCGGCCACCTCTGGCACAACGCCCCCAAAGGCTTTATGGATGTCGATCTGAGAAACTATGACATTACTTAAAACACGCACGCCATCTTCGACAACGGCAGCGGCCGTTTCATCGCAACTAGTTTCAATACCGAGGATTTTCATGCGGCTAAGTATACGGAGCGGCCGTGTAAGTAGCAAGTGCAGGAAAGCATTATACCAAACAAATACCGAAAGTAAATAGAAGGTTACCTTTTTTCTGCGTGAAAAGGTAACCTTCTTTTCGAAAAGGGTAGAAATGTGGAATTTGGTTACCGATTCTGTAGCAGCCGACGAAGTGATACTATAAAAGCATGCAATTAGTCGAAATTACAGATCAGGCCAGATGGGACGAGTTTGTTTCGAACCATCCCAGTGGCCACCCCCTCCAGCTGTGGGCCTGGGGTGAGCTCAAACGTGCTGGCGGCTGGCTGCCGTACCGGGTGGCTATCGAGAAAAATGGTGAATTGATCAGCGGTGCACAGATCTTAATGCTGCCGATTCCAGGTCTGCGCCGCCGGATGGCCTACGTGCCCCGTGGGCCGATCGCCAACCCTCAAACCAAAGAGTCAGCCGATCTGTTGACCGAGCTAGCGACGTTCTGCCGCAGCCAGCGAGCACTGTTTTTGACGGTTGAGCCAGCCTGGGAGGAGTACAAGTTTGATAAGCGTTGGCTTCGATCACGCCAGCATGTTTTCTTGGCAGAAAGCTACCTGCTCGATCTGACATCCAATGAGGATACTCTATTTGCCAATATGCGCTCCACCATGCGCAATCTAGTGCGGGCCGGCGAACGCCAAGGGCTGGAGATCATCACTGATATTAATCACGAGCACCTAGCCGATTTCTGGCGCATTTACAAGGAAACTGCCAAACGAGGCAAATTCAAGCTGCACGATCTGGATTATTACAAGAAACTAGCCAATAACTTTGGCAAAAACAGCTGTTTAATGTTCGCCAGCGTCGACGGCAAGCTAGAGGCTTTCTCCTGGGTGGTCTGGAGTGGCAAGACGGCGATTGAGCTGTATGGCGGCTCCACATCTGTGGGCGCCAAGGCCAATGCCAATTACCTGCTCAAATGGCGGATGCTGCAAACCATGAAGGCGCTGGGAATCGAGAGCTATGACTTCAACGGCCGGCTCAACGACGGCATCAGCAAATTCAAAGCCGGTTTCGGAAGCCGGGAAGTCACTTTTGTAGGCTCTTACGACTATCCCTTCCATCGTGGCCGCTACACCCTCTGGCATAGCATCCTCCCAGTAGCCAAATCCGTTCGCCGACGCGTCAGCCTGCGCACCCGGGCCACCAGAGCGTGAGGCGCGAAGCCACGGCCGAAGAAATCGCCCGCTGGGACGATCTGATAACTGCCAACCCGAGCGGTGGTAATGGACTCCAAGGATCGGCCTTCGCCCAGGTTAAGGCCACTCACGGCTGGAAGCTCTCGCACCAGATCTATGAACTTGAGGGCGCGACCATCGCCGTGCAATACCTAATTAAGAAAATCACCGGTCTAGGCGACTTTTGGTACGGGCCTATGGGGCCTGGCGTATCAGATCAGAAACAGCTCGCGGCCATCGTCAAAGCCAACGCCGATCTGCCCGCCTTCCTGGTCAAACTCGAACCCGAGTTCACATCCCCTAAACCAATCAAGATCAAAGGCCTCGTCAAAGCCCCGCGAGATATACAATACAACAACCACACAGTAGTTATTGATCTGAAACCCTCCGAGGAAGACATTATTAATTCCTTCAAGCAAAAGACCCGCTACAACATCAGATTGGGCGCCAAGAAAGGCGTCGTTGTCGAGGCTGTCGAGGCTACAGACGAGAACTGCCGTGAAATGTACAGGTTAATGGCCGAAACCCAGAAGCGAGCGCATTTCTTCCTGCGTAGCTATGAGTACTTTCACGACTTCTGGACAATCCACTCCAAGCTGAATCAAGGCCAAATGTTCTTTGCCAAGTTTGAGGGCAAAATCCTAGCAGGTGATTTCGTGACCTATCTCGGTACAAAGGCCCTCTACAAAGATGGCGGCTCAATCCGGGAGCACACCGACCTGCAGCCACCTTACGTACTGCAATGGGAAGTCATCCGCTGGCTTAAGGCCCACGGCGTCGAGGCCTACGACCTGCATGGCACCCCTCCGGCTGACCAAATCGACAATCCCAACCACCCCTTGGCCGGTCTAGCCAGGTTCAAAACAGGCTTCCAGCCAGTAGTTACCGACTTCGTCGGCACCTATGACCAACCGCTCAACGCGCGCAAATACGCTATCTGGAATAAGCTCGGCGAGCGGCTGGCCGCGAAGTATTCGATAAAGATTAAGAAACAGCTGTTCTACTAGCTCGAAGCTAGGCCAAAAAATGAAACAACCCCGCAAAGAGACGGGGTTGTCTTTATTGCGGGGTCCGTGGCGCTTCTAATTGTAGAGGCGCCGGTCGTTGTTGGTCGCGGGTCGTGGGTTGGGGCGATGGCCGTTGTGGACGCAGGTGCCTTTGGCGGGGAGGCGGCGGCTGCCATCGGGCTTCTTGCAGCAGGCTTCCTGGCACTCGGCCAATTTGGCTTCTGCTATATCAGCGCGACGCCGCTCGGTTTCTGCTCGCTCGTTGGCGGCTTCGAACTCACGGCGCCTTCTGTTTTCGACGGCACTCTTCTTGTCCATGTCGCGAAGCATGCACAGGATTCCGGACAGAAAGCCGGCGATAATGCTGGCGATGCAGATCCAGAAGCCGAGCATTCGCCAGTGGTAGGTGAATGTGAACTGCTTGGTGTGCTCATCCTTCGCAAATGTCGCGACAAAGGATAGCGTCGCAACCATGAGTGATGCCAGGAACGTGATGAGAATGGCGTCCTCGAATTCGGCTGAGAACTCCTCCAGGGTCATGTACTCTTCTTGATCTGTCATAGCTGCCTTTCGGGCGTAGGGTTCAGCCTACAAGCAAGTGAATGAGGAGGGCGCAGGCGGGCACAATGACAACTACGACACCACAGAGGACGGCGAAGATCTTGGCCCAGGTCTCGATCCAGCTGTTATTCCCTGAGCGGGATAGGGTGAAGAGGAGCATCAGGATGCCGCAGGCGCTGACGATCATCAGCGCGCGGGTGAGACTGGTGCCCGAGGGCGAGGTCGAGCCCATGGCCGTGAACAGCGTGCCGAAGGCACCTCCGATCATCATGCTGTAGCCGAGGGCCATGAAGAGGTTCTCATGGCGGCAGACGACGCTGCGCCGGCGCGCTTCCTCGTGGTGCTTCGCGGTTGAAAGCTTGAAGTCTTCGAGCCAGGCGGCAAATACGGGATTCTCGGTCTTCAGTTGCTGGAGGGTGGGCTCGACGTTGTGGTTGCGTGACATGGATATCCTTATGGTCGGGAGTGATATTGGGCTGCAAATTGTCAAAGCGGATTTTCGAGCGGGTACGCCTCTGGTCGAGGTATGAGGAGTAATATAGCATAACAACTACGATATGTCAATGATTTTAAGCATTGCTAGTTTGTAGGGCTATCGCAAAAAAAAGCGGCTCCTGCCGCTTCTTTCGCCC
>JAYUFZ010000026.1:0-26618 GCA_043767845.1 bacterium
AAACACAGCCTTGTCGTCGATGACATCGACAGCCACCCCCGACCAACGGCTAATCATATTGACCGCGCCATAGTAGTGCCGATCGTGGGCGCTCATCACCCGGGTCACATTGTGCCCGCTAAACGGCTCGGGAACTTGATCAAGATTATCCTGGCTGGGATTTGTCAGCTGCAATGTCACATACAATTGCCAAGCCGCAATCCGCCAAGGGGCGTCAGCAAAACTCTGGTGATGATCAGCCAATTCCTCCAGCCGCTCATAAGTATCAAGTATTTGCGTGTAGTGCTCTAGCTCGGAGCCGCTCGCCATAGTGGCAGCAAGTTCACGGCAGTGCGCCAGGTCGAGGTCATAGGGCAGGGGCAAATCCCTAGCCGCGGGCGAAGGGATAAAGCCTACCAGGTCGACAGGAAATGACGCCAGAGCATCGAGCCGAGGCGACCGCCCATGGTCGTCTGATCCCGACTCTACCGGCCGCCGAAACAACTCATCGCCGCCATTGCCAATATATTTACCGGCTTTGATACGGCCAATAAGCGCATCGTCATCGGCCATCATTACCAAGTAAAGATCGTCTCGTCTTAGTTCGCGCCCATGCTCGGCCGCCTTACCCAGATAGTGACCTACAACTTGGTCGACATAGGACAAATGCCCGACATGCACGAGGTCGTAGCTGCCCGGCAAATAGATAATATCCTTGCCCTGGCCTCGAGCCGCCGCAATCCGCCCGGCGGCTTCCGGCAAGCCAGAGACAATCCGTGCATCCAGGTTCTCGATATCAGGATTCGGCAACACCAAGCCCTCGGGGCTCAGCTCGACACCCCGCTCCAATGCCCATGCTCGCCATTCAGGCGATATGAGGCTGTCGGATTCAACATGCTTTGGCTGTAAGTCGCTCGTGTCTTTTGTCACTCCAGATACCCCAGCTTCTTCAACCAATACTCCCACACCGGCTCGAACTTGAGCCCCTGTAATTCTTCGCGTCCATACCACCCCACACTGTTCACCCCAACTGGCTGAATGGTGGGCTCCCCCACGACAGTGCCGGAATACAGGTACCAATAATGGCCCATAATTCCGCCTCCACACCAATTCCAGTCGATGAACTCATCAAGGAGCAGCTTCGGGACCTTTAACCCCAGGCCGACCTCTTCCCCTACTTCGCGGACCAGGGCTTCTAACGGTTCTTCGCCCTCATCTACGTGGCCTGCGACGCCAGCCAGACCGAAAGGCGGTGTGGCCCTGTCGATCAACAGAAGGCGTTGCTGCTCATCCGTGATGATGACACCAACTGAGTAGTGGATAGTTTTTCCGTTTATTACCGAGGTCTTGGACTTGTTCATACTGGTATTATACTGCATACAACAGATTAGGCAGTCAGCTCATACCATAGCGACAGAGATAATCTGTGCATGGTCAAAGCCAAGCTTTGGTAACTCCGCCGGGCCGAATAACTGCTCTTCGAGAGGCACTCTCAATTTCCAGGATTTTTTTAATTCACCCAGGCTAATCTCGGCCGTAAATGCCACCGAAGCCACGCGCCCCCGGGGATCGCGCTGCAAGCTATCGAATATACCAATTTGGCGCAGGTCGGCTACAGTAATTCCAAGTTTATTTACCAACATGCGCTTGGCGGCCACGACGGCTGTTTCGCCATCCCACATAAAGGCGCCGGGCAACACCCAGTGACCAGCAAACGGAGCCGAATCCCGTTTTTGTAATAGGATGCGTTTTTGGGTGCCACTCGTTACAAACAAAACCACATCGCTTGCCATGCGAACTTCCGCTAAGGCAGGGCGAGCCTCCTCAAGACTATGCCTTGAGCGCAACAACTCTGCCATATCGGTAGACTGGCTGGTGTACTCGAAATAGCGCTTTTTATTTACTTCGCGAATTTTACTGGCCCGCTTCTCGAGTTCCGGATCTTTAATCTCACTTTGGTGGACTATTTCCGGGCCATAGCTGCAGGTGCGCTCGAGCAACCAAGCCTGGTCCACCCATCCCCTGGCGTCGGCCGGCACATTAACAGCCGGCTTTTGTCCGATGTCGCGTAGCAGTTCGTAAGCAGCCTTGGCTATCATTTCGGTTGTGCGATAGGATTTGTGAACCACGCCTTGGCCTTCAACGCCGATCTTGTCGTAAAAGCCATTTTGGAGCTTATGACGTACATAGGCCAGCGTGGTGATGCCTATTTCTTTGGTCGTAGTTGCGTCCATTAAGCCTGTTTCAGGATCAATTGCCGGTACTTCAAACAAGCTCTCAAACCCTTCTACTCTTTGAAGCGATTCGCCAATAACGTCAGGCAAGAACGGTTCGGCGTCTTCATGGGTAACTTCGAAAAGGATCACCTTCTTAAGGTTTTTGATGGCCGCTGTAGCTTCGTCATCTTTCGGCGACACCATAATGCTATCCAAGAGTTCCTTGGAAAACTCAGCGGATTGTTTGTAGACATCGATCCGTTCTTCTACAGAATTAAGGCCGCGGGCTGCAAACCACTTTTCGGTTGCGTCGTGTTGGCGGCGGGCGTGGTTTATATCATGCATGAAAAACTCTATCGGTGTCTGCTCAAACTCATCGACGTAGGTCAAGCCAGTTGAAACGCCCACGGCATAGACCGGTACGCATCGAAAACGCATCATATCGAGCATGCTAAATCCGGCGCTTGTCGGCAAGATAAACACCTCGGGCACTTGGTTCATGAGCTTATGAAAATGGTAGAGGTAGCGATACCTGTGGTAGTAGGCCAATCCTCGTTCACGTGGGTTCTCTTCTTCAACTGCAAATTGGCTGAGCTCGATCTTATTTTCCTGTAGGTAATGAAAACGGACGGCAATATCGAAAAATTCGATTCCCCGCATAATCGCCCGGATAGTTTCGCCATAAGGCAGTAAATTACGTGATTTTATAACCACATGGCGCAAGTCTTGGAGGGCTAATTTTCGCTGTAAGACAAGACCACCGTCTTGCGTAACAAGGTTTATGATGCGAGTACTTTGCAACTCGCGGAGCAGCATTTCAACTACAGGCCAGAGCTCGGGCATTTCTTTATCGAGCTGCGATTTGCTACTATAGGCGCTTCGAAGACGAGTATATGTCGAAATTGGCTCATGGATGAGACTATCGATAAGCTGCTGATGTATATCCATGAAGGTATGATACCAAACATTACACAACCTGTAAGTGCTACAGATGCAAATCCTGGCATTTTTTCATGTAATTGCAGATCTATGAGGCGAGAATTTGGGAGGATATCGCGAGACCTTTACTGGATCGTTGGCGCGGGCTTTAAACCCCGTTTGAAGGCTGGTCGGGGCGCCGCCTGCTGGGACGGCGAGGTTGGTAATAATTTGCTGGGCTACAGAAGCGTCACTGCTGCTGGGCTGAATAATCACCCAACTGCCAACGATAATGTCCGAGCTTGAGGCTCTGGCCACAGTATGCTAATTGCCGTCTTGGAGTGAATCTTCCTGCATCTGTCTGAACTGTTCTAGAGTGTAGCCGCCAGCAGCCGTCCGTCGCTGCAGCCTTTGAGCCGTGGTTTTAGCCTGGACTTCGAAAATATAAGGGCGGGAGTTTGTAATGTGAAGCTCCGCTTCGATAGGCTCACCGACCTTCACCTCCGTAGGAGCCCCAAAAGTCGGAGTCTCAAACTCTTCGAGCAGGTCTTTGATACCATCGCGTTGCTTCGGATGCCTCATCTTGGTTAGAGCCTTGGCTTCAAGCTGCCGAATGCGTTCGCCGCTGAGACCCAATTCCCGACCACATTCATCAAGAGTCAGAGGTATGCCATTCTCCAGTCCAAAGCGAAGCTCTAATACACGCTGACTACGTTCATCGAGCCCAGCCAAGGCAGCATCGACGCGTGCGCCTAATTCGTTTAAAGCCGCCTCTTCATAGACCGACATGTCGACCCCGCCGTCGGCCAGGTGGTCGGTTATAGACCCTGTGTCATGCTCAGTGTTCTCGGCTTGGGCGTCGCTCTCTTGGGCCTGGTAGAGCCTATCCAGTTCCTCATAGGAAATCTGCTGTCGCCGATGTGATAAATAATCTAGCTGCATCGCTTGTTTCTCGCCAATAATTGGGCCACTGGTGACTCCCGAGCTAATCTCCAGGTACGTTGGCTGGCGTTGCAAACTATCCTCGAGTGCCGTTTGGGTTCTTTCAAAGCGTCGTATCTCACCCCTTTTATCAACCGGGATCTTGAGCGGAGACTGGTCGGCAAAAATTGCCTGCCCAACTTCGTGCTCCATGGAATACATGGCGTAAGTTGAAAAACGGCTCGAGCCATCGAATTTTTCGGCGGCCCGCATCAAACCGATGCTGGCCAGCTGCATACGGTCGGCGTAGTCTAGATCGCCGTCACTGAGACTGGCTAAGTCAGCGTAGACCGCGCCTCTTTCACCCCTCTTTCCACGATCCTCACGTTGTTGCTTATTAACATCCATAGTTTGGCGCACGAACCAAGCAGCCAAACGTAAATTACTGACTACGAGCGTGTCCCGGGCGGCGCGGCCGGTTTCAAATGTCTGGTCTAGCTCGGCTCGCTGCTCATCACTCAAGTGCTTGTTCAAGCGCTGCTCGCCGGCCACATGACCTGCCTGAATAACCGCACTCAGTTCTTTCTCTTGTTCCGGAGTGAGCAGCAACTCATACGGAGCCAGCGTTTCAATTTGTTTTTGGTAGGCTCGGTCCCACTCAGTCATGATTCCAAAATTATGCTCTGGAGTTTCTTCCGGAAAGGCATCCAAATACTCCTCTTCGGGGAGGTACTCGGGACGGTAGGGATCGGGCATATTTGGATCAAACGAACCATGTTCTGGCATAGCTGTAGTATAGCAAAGAAAAAGCCCCGGGGTGAGCCGGGGCACGGATCTGATGAGCTGCGGCTAGGCGGCCTGGGCGACAGCTCGGACCGCTTGGTCCATAGTCATGAGTGCCTCGCGGGTCTGGTCGGGATAGTCCTCACCGCTTGAGGCATAGAGCGCCTTGCTGCCGGCATTGAGCAGGATCCCGGCGCGGGCTGCCGTCAGGCCATTGGTGACGGCCGTGGCCAGATCGCCTCCCTGCGTTCCAACGCCTGGAATGAGTGCCAGGGTGTCGGGGAGGATGATGCGCGTCTCCCGCGTCTCTTCGGGTGCGGTGGCGCCGAGAACGACTGCCACGCGGCCCCGTGTCTTCCAGGTACCAATATTCATGGCAACCTGCTGGTAGAGCGGGATCGGGCCCCAGTTTGGATCAAGTTTCGACTCTTTCAGCTGCTGCTGCGATGAATTCACCAGCAGGCTTTGGAACTCGCCGCCACCCGGATTGGAAGTGCGGACAAGTATGATAACGCCCTTGCCTTCACGTTCCAGGAAGGGCTGGAGGGCTTCCTCGCCAAAGTAGGGGTTCACCGTCACGGCGTCGGCACCAAGGATGTCGAAGATGAACTTGACCGTTCCCTGGTTCGACTTGCCGATGTCGGCTCGCTTGGCATCGACCACTACGACCACTCCAGGCGCCACGCGGTGGATATGGCGAATAAGCAGCCGCAGCATTTCATAGCCCCAGGGACCAGCCGCTTCGAAGAAGGCAGTATTGGGCTTGAAGGCTGCGACCAGATCGTGAGTAGCGTCGACGATTTTGACGCAGAAGTTGTAGAACGCCACGGCTTGCTCTATGAGTTCGGCTTCTTCACCTGCGAAGCGGCCGGGAACACAGAGCGGGATTTGCTCATAGGTAGGGTCGAGGCCCATACACAGCAGCTTGCCCTCTGCGGCGCGCGCATCGATCAGCGTGCCAAAGTCGCGCGGACTTAGTGTCGGAAGTGTCTGGGATTGCAAGGTGCTGCCTCCAATTGCCTCGGCCGTCGGCCGTCGGCTGTAGTTGGGCGGTGGATGTTTGTTGCCCGGCCTGGTGGCCGTAAGCCTTGGTCCAGCTCTCGAAGAGACTGTGCGGCGATAATAACATACTCATCTGTTAGATAGCAAAAAGCCCCGGGGTTAGTCGGGCTTTTTGCATTTACCTGGCGTTGATAAGCTTGTAGGTTTGTTGTGTTTGCTCAGCCTAAAACTTTATCCGGTATCCGTTTGTACGGAGGTTGATAAAATCTTGGGTTGGGTCTCCTCGCCCATTACAGGCGAGGAGGTGGTCCACATCAGCGATGCATGTTCGTACCGCTATACCAGCGGCTCAGAATGTAGCGCTTGTTGTGGCGCAGAAGCCAACGGATGACGTGGAGGCTCACGAAGCTCAGCATGAACATCAGCCAGAACACTCCTGCGAGCGGAGTGGCGAACCAGATGCGGAAGGCCTGGGAGATGGTGTTGGCGCCGTCGTAGTAGGGAGCGGTGATGCTGTCCCATGGAGCCACTTTGCTGTCCAGCGAGGTGGCGAAGACGTCGGACACTGATCCGCGGTTAAACCAGATCTGAATTTGGTTGAGTTCGGCCTGGTCGGCTGGCAGCAGGACATCCCGGGAAACGGGTCGGCCGGCTGTACTGACATAGGTCACAGTCACCTGGCGAACCAGCTGGTAGCCACTGTAGAATAGCGACTGGCGATTGGTGACGTTGGCGACATAGGGGCGCTGCCAGTTGACCTTGGCCAAAGCGACATCGGCGATGAACTCGCGGTGCTGTTCAGCGTGGGCACTGGTGGTGGCGTGGTGCCAGGTGATGGTCAGGGCGATGGTCGCCATGATGGCGAGCAGCGCATAGACGCACTTCTTGATTAAGTTGGAACGTGCATGCGGCATATGACCTCCCGGTCGGTCGGAGATGTGGATGTGGAGAGCTCCTCAAGCCTTGCGACTTTTGGATTGTGAAATTATAGCATAAGTGTTATATAATGTCAATACTTACCACCTTTGGTAACAAAAAGCCCCGGGGTTAGTCGGGGCAGGAATTTGGGCGAGGTCGCTTAGTGGGCGCAGAAGCCGCGAACCAGGGCATCGGGCGCCCAGAGTAGCGAAACACCGGCCTCGATGGCCGCCGCCTTCACTGGCACGTCTCCGGTGAGGGATCCGCTGGAGGTCAAAAAGACCTTAACTCCAGCCGCAATCAGAATCTTGATAGCGTCATCGTACGGCATGAAGCTATCGCTGTAGACGACGGCGTCCTTGAGGCTGTGGCCGGCGTCAAGAGCTCGCTTGATGGCTAGTTCGGCAGCCCCCACCCGGTCCTGCTGGCCGACAGCATTGGCCAGCAATTGCCCATTCAAAACGATGGTGATGGTATTGGAGTTGGAGGTAGAACCGATGGCCCAGGCCATGAGCATGTCCCAGACGGCCTGCTCGGCGTATTCCGCACCAAAGCTTTCAAAAAGCTCCAGATCGAGGATCTGAGTGTAGTTGGGCTGTACGGCATAGCCGGCCCGGATGTGGCGCAGGCGCCGGCGAACATCGAGTGAGGATTCATCGATCATGATCAGGTGCTCGTTGGCCAATAAGCGACACCTGTCCTTCTTGCGGCGTAGCATTTCCACGGCCCCAGGTGTGAATCCGGCCGCGGTAATGGCGTCAATGATGCGTCGCTTGCCAACGGGCTGGCCCCAAGTGAGCAGGATCTCGGCCAACTCCTCGTCAATCGTGAAGTTCAGCATTACCAAGCCACCATGGATGGCCCGCATATCGCCCTCGAGCATGCGCTTGAGAACGGTTGCAGGATCCTCACCCCAGTTGGCACCACAGCAATTACCATGCTTGGTGCCAATAGCCGTGAAGAACGACTCATCCATGTACTCTTGCTGGGCAACAATCAGCTTAGTAAAAGTCTGTAGCTGACGCTCCCAGATTTCCACAGCGTTGTTGTAGCTGGGTACGCCAGTCACTAGCTGGAATTGGTGGAAACCGAGCGGATCGTCACGCTGGGTAATATCGAGGTAGGTTCCTGCCGGCGTCATCCAGGCATTCTCGCCGTAGCCCAGCCGTTCGCCGACCCGCTCCAGGGTTAAGTGGATAGTTTCTGGTAGTTCCTCTTCATCTTGTTCATCGAACCAGGTGGTAATCGCCGCATCATAGGCCGCCGTGTGGGCGAAGGCTTTGCGGGCCAGCTTACGGCGGGTATCGGCATCAATCTCGCCATTGGACTCGAGCAGCGAGATGATCATGTCGTAATCACCTGGATCGACGACCGAAGCAACGTAGGCGTGATTCTTGGCGGCTGAGCGCAACATGGTCGGCCCACCGACATCGATCAGTCCGATCGACGGGTTGGAGCCGAATGGATAGAGGTTGCAGACCACCAAGTCAATATTCACGTAGCCATAGGCTGCGACATCGGCTTGATGGCTCGGATCGTTGCGGATGTGCATGATGCTGCCATGCACCTTCGGATGCAGCGTCTTGACCCGGCCGCCAATGTTCGAGGGAATGCCGGTAAATTGCTCAGTAGTAATGACAATGACACCTTCTCTTACTAAGTGGTCGGAAGTTCCACCGCTACTCAGCACATCCCAGCCAAGCCTATTGAGGGCATGGCCAAGGACCTCCGAGCCCGTTTTATCAGATACCGAAATCAAAGCTGTAGGCATGTCGAGGTGCTCCGTTCTAGGAATTGTCGGACTTCCCGACAGGGGGTATTGTGACAATATCGCCTGGATACAGCAAGCTTAAGTAGTAATTAGCAAACAAAAAGAGGCCCGAGTGCCTCGTGGGCTGGTCGTATTGATCGGGTGTTTAGGCGCCGATGTGTCGGCGAGCGGCCTCGGCGATGCGCAGAGCTTCGCCTGGAGGGCTGGGTTCGGTGAGCACCTTTGTGGCGTGTCCAAGCTTACGCCCTTTGCGCCAGGTCTTGCCATAGTCGTGGAGATGTACTCCCATCGCCAGAGCTTCATCCCAACCTGGCGGATGGCCATTACTATCGTATTTAGGTGCAGTGTCACCTTCGCCAAGCCAATTGACCATCGCGAACTGCTCACAGCAATCGGGCTCGATAAGCGGTAGGCCCAACACGGCCCGGTCATGATTCTCGAATTGGCTGGCATTGGCGCCCTCGATACTCCAATGGCCTGAGTTGTGCACCCGCGGCGCCATTTCGTTGGCCATAAGCGAGCCATTGGGCAGTTCAAACAGTTCAATGGCCAAGGTGCCCACGTAGTCCAGCTCTTCGGCCGCTAGTCGGGTGATGCGTTGCGCGGATGCAACCAGCGCTGGCTCAAGGATGGGGCCCGTCACCGAGTAGCAAATGCCACCCCGCTGGACTGTTTCGACCAGCGGGTAGTAGACAACGTGTCCGTCTTTACCGCGGGTGATTATTTGGGCCAGCTCGCGCACAAACAGCACAAATGCCTCAACGTACAGCTGGACGGTGCGCGTTGGGTCGGACATTAACCGCGCAAAAGCCTCGTCGAGTTCAACTTCACCTTGCACCAAGGCGTTGCCATAGCCATCGTAGGAGCCGTGGCGCTTCTTGAGCATCACCGGGTAACCATGTTCTTTAGCGAAATTTCGCACATCGGCTGGGCAACTGACAGCCGCAAAGGCAGTCTTGGGTAATCCAAGCTTATCGCGGAACAATCTGCTCTGCTCGAATTTATCGATGATACGCAGCAGGGATTCAGGCGTAGGATAGACCGGTATGCCGCAAGCCTGTACTCTCTGCAAGCCTTCAGCGTTGACTTCCTCGTACTCGACAGTTACTACATCAACGGTCTGGCCAAAGGCTTCAACATCGTTGGCACTGCGGTAATCGCCTGGAAAGTGCTCGGCAACTTGGGCCGTGGGGCTGTTTGATTCCGGCCCGAGTGTAACTGGATGGACTTCTAGGGCTTTGGCGGCAATCGCCAACATCCGCCCCAGCTGCCCATCGCCTCCGATTCCTAACCTAATTAACATTGCTATCCTTCCGGTAAGTACTACTCGGGTGAGATCTGGGTAATTATAGGTTGGCTAATCTGATTATGCAACGGTAAAGGATTGGCTGAGCTAGGCCGAGTGTATAGTATGGGTCGATGCGGTAGGGCGCCGCCTTCCCAGATACCCGAAAGTGAGGTGGCATGTATCGAAGGGCATAAGAGTCGATGCCTATGCAAGTCGCATGGGACTTTACTGCTCGTCGTACTCGCGCATTATTCGACGTATCTCGGCGCGCAGTGCGGTGCCTTTGCGAAGTGCCTCTGGATCGGTCGAGCGCTGAGAATAAACGTGTTCAAACGTCTTTTCCACCAATCGATCGCGATCAAATGGATAGCAGACATTCTGCGACTCGATAAAGTTCAGGCTAAAGTCTGGTCGAATACTGGCATCATAGCGATCATCCGGTGGGTTGGCGGTTATAACTCTTAAATCATCAAAACCAGCCCGCTCCATGGCCTCCACAGCCGGTGATAGTGACTCACCAGTATGCACGCAGGTATCAAAAATAACGACTGGCTTATCCTTATCACCCATCAATTTGGGGTAAGCTTGCTCGAACTCCTCATCGATCTCGTCATCAGAGCGCATTTCTTCAGGGAGGCTCAGGGCGTCGCCTTTTAGCAAGGCTGAGACAGAAGCGTAAGCCGCATCATCTTCGCTGGTATTATCTGTACTTCGAAAGCCCATAGGGTTGAGGAAGAAAAAGCCTGGCCGTGGGGTGTCAGGATAGTGTTTTCGCCAATATTCCAAAATGCCGGTATAGACTGGCCTGGCGCTACGATCCATGATCACAATATCGGCCACTTCCCGGCTTTGCATATAGTCGGCTAGGCTTTTGCAATAATAAAACAAGTCTAAGCGAGCCTCTTCGTCATCAAAAAACTCGTAGGACTGTTTGGCTTCTTCTTCGGGGTGATGACCAGATGGTTCCATAAGGCATATTATATAGAGCACCCCTACCATCAAACAAGCCCCTACCTAGGAGGGGTAGGGGCGGAGGCCAGGAGGGCGCGGCGAGCGAGGGGATCGAGCAGGTTTTGGAAGCGGGTGGGCAGGAAAGGGTGTCCTGCGTAATTGACTGTGGGTGAGCCCGGATAAGAGAGCGATAGTGATTCACTACCGGATGGGCTCCCATGGCGATGAATGTCACGGCCCGAAATGAGCCAGATCAAATCCGTTTCGAGACTCACCTCAGGCAAGTTGATGCTCAGTCTGAGGTGTGTTTCCTGTTCGATAGGATATTTGTTGATAGGTACGTTTGAGGTGATTTTCACCTCTATTGACTGCTGCGAGACCGCTGCAAGCAGTTCAGCAAGCCGTTTCATTACTTCTCGCTTTCATGGCCGAGGACAAATGTGCTTTACGTTGGGTTACTATATACTAAAACTGCAGTAATTACAAGTTTTATCGACAACCACTGACCTTTCTTTCATAACGCTTATGTTTAGCTGTACAATAGAGCTATGAAAAAACACCACTCCCAGTCCGGTTTCGCGCATATCTTACTGGTCATTGCCTTGGTTATAGTAATTATTATCGTGGCCGGCATCGCTTTTACAAAGTTCAAGAAAAGCCACGACACCGCGGGGCTTGGCGACTGGACAGCTGGCTGCACGAGCAAAGACCGGGTCACTCTCACGCACACTCCAATGGATTTTGCCGATATCAGTACCGTTGCGCCGATGGGCCTAACGGCCGGGGCACACGTCACGCCCATCGACCACCTCTACTACTACCCCAAGGGCAAGGATCGTGACGCGGCGGCGGTCTACGCCATGGCCGACGGCTTTATAGTCGACATTAGTGAGCGTACCCAAAATGTTGATAGTGGCACCTCCAAGGCCGGTGAATTTCGGATAGTCATGCAGCACTCCTGCCAAACCATTAGCTATTTTGACCTCATGACCAGCCTCGATCCAGCCATTATGAAGCAGTGGAAATCTTCCAAGCTTGGCGTGCGCATCCCGATCAAAGCCGGCCAAGTCGTCGGACGGGTTGGCGGGCAATCGCTCGATACAGCAGTCTACAATATGGATTTAACGCTGCATGGCTTCATCCACCCGGCGATGTATGCCGCCGAGCCCTGGAAAGTGCATACCGATGATTTCTTTAGCTACTTCGATGAGCCGTTGCGCGGCCAATTCCTGGCACTTAACCCGCGCAAAATTATGCCTTACAGTGGCAAGATAGACTACGACCAACCCGGCAAGCTGATAGGTAATTGGTTCGTCGAAGGGACGCATGGCTATGCTGGCCCCGATCCCAAGGCCAAAGTCGGCTCGAGCGGACACGGCTACTGGGACGGCCACCTCTCCATCCACTACGCTGCCATCGATGGCAAAAGTATTATCGTTTCTATTGGCCGCTTTGGCGCCGAGGGTCAGGCCCAGGCTTTTGCTGTCAAGGATAATACGCCTGACCCAGCGACAATCGACACCTCAAGTGGCCTGGTGAAATACGACCTCATCCAGACGGCGCAAGGTGGCCCCAGTCCAGACGGGGACAAGCAAGACCATAATGCTCCGCCTGCCCAGGTACGCATCATGGGTGTGGCCTTATTCCAAGTACTGGGTGGCGAAAAGCTCAAAGTCGAGGTCATCCCCGGCAAAACCGCCGCCGATGTGAGTGGATTCTCCGGCTCGGCCAAGACCTATGAGCGTTAAATCGTATAAGTTGATATAAGAAAACCCCAGCAATCAATGTCGCCGAGGTTGTGGAAGGGCTAGCTAGTAGGAAGTAGCTAGGGGCCTGTATAGGCCCGCAAGTATTGAGCCAGTTTGCCAATTTGCGTGGCATCCGGGGATAGGTCCCACTCGCCAGGTGTGATCCTGATTCCAAGAGCCTTGGCAAATGCCCGGTGGTCGGGGTCAAGGGAGATGTAGCCGTTTGCCACAAAATCCACTGTGTTGTCGTCGTAAAGGCTGGCGACGAACTCCAGCACCTCGGTTTGATCGCGGTCGACTGGCTCCACCAAGATTCGCACCGAAGCACGGATGGTATCAGCACGCCATTTCTGGCCATGGTACTTGATGCGCTCCGGCCCATAGAACGTGGGCCGGATGATGAGCTTGCAACCCTCTTTCAGATCCACGATGTCCTGGGATTCGTCTTGGCGAACTCGCCTGCCTTGGACATAGACCGGTGCGTTGAGCACGCGCAAGACATTCTTGAATTGGAGATAGGTACGCTGGGTGGTAGCTGGCACGAGGCCTCATTTCTGCAGGTATAGGGTTTTACCAGTGGATGAGTTGATCACGGACCAGTCAGGGCCTCCTCAACGCTTGCTTCGGAGCTAAGCGAATCCATGAGCGCCTCGCAATCCGTGCAATAGTTCGGAACTGGCTCTAAATGCGCCTCTGGGTAGCGCATTTCCGTTTTGCAGACCCGACAGTAGTAATACATATCGCTGCCGGCATAGAGCTCCCAGTTGTTCACTTGCGGGACGCCTTTCCGCTGCTCGGCGCGCTCCAGGAGAGCCGTGAGCTTGGCTTCCTTGCTGCTATCAATCGCTTGCGACATGGTCGATCCTTTGGCTTTGTTTGTCGGGGTACTGGAGAACGTGCCAGGCGATAGTACACCCTACTGGCCTAGATTCAAAGCATGAGCTTTTTATTTGTGGCTCTTGAAGCCATTATCATCAATCCACGAGTTTGGCCTTGCCAACGGGGTAATACAAACAAAAAGCCCCCGATGGTTCGGGGGCGGTGTTGGTCGGTGACAGTATGGGACTATCGTGAGCCTAGAGTTCTGAAAGCGTTGGTGGCACGGGCCACCCAGCCATAGTTTTCTTTGATCTTGCCGAGTTCCTTGGCCTTGGCCGCCGGGTCGAGCTCAGCGTCTAGGTTGCGATACACCTGCTTGTCTTTCATGTCTTCTTTTTTTCCGCCAGGCCAGATACGCCACGAGTCGTTGTCAATGACATCGGCCACCAGCAGTTCGCGGGTGAAGTGGCTAATGCCGAACTCAATCTTCAAGTCGACTAGCGTCACTTCCTGCTCGGCCCAAGCCCTCTCAAGCGCCTCGAACACCCGACGGGTAACTACGATGAGGCTCAGGATCCATGACCCCGTAAGGTTGCTGAATCGACTACCTTCCATGGCTTGCTCACCGATAAAGCCCTCGCTCAAAGGCACCCCGGCCTTGAACCGCAAGAAGCGCTGGCTGGCCAGGTCGAAGATCACAAGCGGATCGTGCTCGGCATCATCTTTCTCGAAGAACTCGACGATCAGGTCTCCGAAGATTGTGCCCTCCGTTACATCCGGCCGGCGCTTGAGGTACGAGCCGGTGGCAACGCGCCGAGCCACTAGCTCGAGCGGGATCATATCTACCCTTACTGCGGTGAAAGTCTTGGTCTGCACGCAACTCCGAAAGTGGTTGGAGATACCGTAATACTCCAGGAGTTTGAAGCAATTCACCGCGGTTTGGGTGGCTAGCTCGGCCTTGCCAGTCATCATGTCGTGCCGGGCACCATCACCAGCGGTGATGTCGTCTTTGCTCTCGACTTCTACAAGACCCCCGCCGATATCCCAAATTCTCTTGGTTTTACCTTCGGCAAGCAGAGTGCGGCTCATGCTGCCCCCATTTCGACCTTGAAGGCACCAGCCGGGGCGCCGTCGGGCCGAGGATTGGGGTTATCCAGGACATCTTGGGTCTGCGTGCGACGAAATCCGATCAATCGGGCGCGAATATCGGGATGCGCAATGCCAAGAATACTGGCGGCATAGAGAGCGGCATTCGCTGGTCCCCCGCTGCCGGTACTCATCGCGCCGACCGGAATACCCTTGGGCATGTCGACGATCGAAAGCAAGGCGTTGAGCACATCACCACTTGAGCTTCGGATCGGTACCCCGATGACTGTCCGGTCGGTGTGGGCCGCGAACATACCGGGCAAGTGAGCTGCCCCACCGGCGCCACAGATAAAGACCTCAACCCCTTGGCGGGCCGCATTTTTAGCGAACTCTTTCACCAACTCAGGGGTGCGGTGGGCTGAAACTACTCGCTCGAGGTATGGGATTTGGAGCTGCTCCAGGATCTCGGAAACGGCTTGCATTTGCCCCCAATCCGACCTGGAGCCCATGACCACACCGACCAACGGCTGTAGTGGCATACAATCTCTTTTCTCTCAACGAACAAAGCGGCTCCCTGCCGCTCTGTGAGTGATAGTAGCATAGATTGCGTCTGGCTACAGCTATTGATTGAAGGGTTCGATCGGCACAGGCAGATCTAAACCTGGTCTACCAACAATCCGCAGGAATGCCGTCTGTGCAAGCCTGGGTTAGCGGCCCGGGAGCCGGCATTGGCCGTGGCGATGGATAGCAGTGCTGAGGGTAGCTGTTCGTGCAGACTACTGGCAACGGTAGTGGGATAATCTCTGGATCGGGGGTTGGCGTAGGTGTAGGCACAATGGTTGGAATTGGTGTGAGGCTCGGTGACGGCTGTGGCGTCGGCGTGACTTTAGGCATCTTAGGCTTTTTCTTTTCAGCACTGCCCTCTTCATGTATCACGAATGGAGGAGTCGGTAGGGGTGAGATGGCTGGCTGATGGCTTACGCTTGGCTTATGACTATTGCGCGAATTAGTCCGGCCCATGCCGTAATGCGCAGAGGCAAAGGCTGGAACCGCGGCCACTAGAATGGCAGCTGCACCCAACCCAATCAAGAACTTCTTATTCACAACTCCCCCTTTCCCTAATTACGATTACCCTATCATAAGCGCATGGAACCGTACAGCATAATAAGTATGGTGTTGCAGGGCTTAGTTTGCACCGCTTTACTCCTTGTGTTTTGCGCCTTTCTCCTGTAACCTAGGCAAGGTGCTCCTAAAAGGGAGCATTTTTGTTCACCCACAACGAAAGGGGAATCCGTGACCAAGAAACGGATCCTTACGACCCTGCTATCGGCGGCCGCAGTGGCCGGCATGGCCATCGGTACTGCCCAGGCACTCACCTCCACCCCGGCCTACAACGCCATACCGGCGACGCTGCCACCGAACGTGGTTAGCCTGGGATTTGAAGCAACTTCGACAGCGCAGTTCGGCGACCAGATCGTTCTGGCGGGAACCAACCGCGTGCTCTCGACGATCACGGTGACCATGAGCGACTGGGCCAAGCACTCTGAGTACCCGGCCATGCCGCTGGTGGGCTACACCCATCCGATCACGGTCAACGTCTACTCGGTCGTTGGCACCGGTGCCTCGGCAACCGCCGGCACTCTGCTGGCTACCACCACTGTCACCCAGACCATCCCCTGGCGGCCCGAACCTGACCCTACCTGCCCACAGAACGGTTTCAGCCCGTGGCGAGCCAGTGACAATGTGTGCTACAGCGGCTACGCCTTCAATCTGAGCTTCGACTTCCAGACGGCAGGTGTGGTCTTGCCCGACAACATCATCGTCGGCGTAGCCTACAACACCGCCGACTATGGCGCAACCCCGCTGCACGTGCCCGGTCCGTACAACTCGCTCAATGTGGGGATAGCGACCGGCCAAGTACCGAGCGTCGGCACCGACGCCAACAGTGATGCCGTGTTCATCGACACCACGTACCCAGGCTACACTGCCGGATTCAAGTACGACAGTGCTTGGGCGCCCAACGGCACTCTCAACCTGCGCGTCGACACCCTGCCGGCGCTCACTGCCCCGCCAACCAATGCCGACCAGTGCAAACTCGACGCCTGGAAGGCCTTCAACAACCCGGTGTTCAAGAACCAAGGTGACTGCGTGTCCTACGTCACCAGCCACCCCAAGGCCTAGCGCCCCGCGCTAACGCCGCAGGCCAGGAGCTCCCCAGCTCCTGGCCTTTTTGCTATGTCCGGTAATGCATCACTGACAGGTTTATTTTACGAAGGGAATCAGTCCAATCCGTGCTGAAGTTTGCTGTAGATTGGTATTGGTAAAGATTATTTCTACCTGTACGGTACGCTCGAGGTCTTTGGCTAGCACATCGCGGATCACCTTGGGGACGTTTTCTGGGTCATCGTTGTAGAGCTGGATCATCTCCAGCGCGTTGCCATCGTAGAAACGGGCAGCCAGGTCATTAACCTCGGCAAACTGGGTAACGTCGAGTTTGCCCTCCTGGCCAACGACTGTCACCTTTGAGGGGTCAACATTGTAGCCACTGGCGGCTAGCTCGGCCAAGAATGGATCGGCCACCGACTTGGCCCGCAGCTCGCCCAGTGCAGCGTTTTTGCCACCTGGACTCTCGCTCACCAGCCCGGCCGGATCAGCCATGTTTTCTGGCTGTAAGTCCTCTGGCGAAGAGATACCGGTAATTGTAATACTCTCAATGCTGGTACCGGGGAGCGATAGTTTGTCCTTATTGGCTTCGATAAACTTATGGACGCTTTCCTTGACGTCCTCTATACTGCCCAGCTTCGATTCGGTGAAGCGCTCACCAAGAGCTAGATCTTCTTCATGGAGCGGTTTACCGGCATTGGGGTCTGCGCTGTATTGGTGGGCATACTTCTGGTCGACTTCAAACTTCACGTCATGGGTTTCGGTGCGGGTGGTGACCTTCTCGGGGCGCAAGGTTACCTTATTGACGATGCCACTTGTGTCCAGGCTCCAGTCGACGTCCTTGGTGCTATTAATGACTGTGTCTGAAGCATCAATCTGCTCCTCTTCGGCCGGCGTTATCGGGGTTACTGGCGCCGCGTTGGGGGTTGTTGCTTTGTCGACCGACTCGTGGCGGCTGGCAAAGGTGGCCATCGGCAGGGCGGCTAGGCCGGCAGCAATAGTACCCAAAGCCATCTTGATGCGCGAGCGCCCTCTTGTGGGGGCCTGCGGCTCACGAACTTGTTCCTGGGGTATTTCCTGGATTGGTTCCGGCGCTTGGGCTGGCGGTAGGGGCTGCTGCTCGGGGACTGGCTCCTGGTAAGCTGGTTCCGGGGTCATGTCTGGAGCGGGGATAATCTCGGTGACACGCAAGAGCTCGGTACGCAGACCATAGAGCTGGTCATGCTCCAGCGTTAGGCCGGTGTTGCGGTCGGTGAAGAGGAAGTCGTCGGTGGCCACGCCAACCACTGGCTCAAGCATCAAGAACGAGCCGGGCACTGGCTGACCATCCTTATCTAATAAATTCTTGGTGAGGCGCATGACCAGCGATGGTTCCATCGTACCCTCGACGGTGGCGTTGCTTTTGAGCACTAGCTGTTCGCGAATCTTTGAGCCGTCTTCCTGCGGTCGGTCGGGCAAATGCAGAGCCAAGCCGCCCTTATCCTCATTGAAAAGATCGATGCCAGTAATGTGCAGCGAGTCGCCGACCTTCAAGCGCTCAACCAGCTCTGGCCAGGCTAGGTCACTGGTGACGCCTTTTTGGTCAGTCGCCCGAAAGACACTATCCGCACGGTCGCGCCGCCCAATAGACAACCCAGCCAGGTTCTCATCGCTCAACGGCACCGGAATGCGCTCACCCAGGCTGGTGTGTAAGGCGGCTTTCTCGGTTCGGTTGTCAATGTAGCCAAGCGTGGTTTCAATGACTGTACGGGCACCATTTTTATCCACAGTAATGGTGCGCTCGAGGCCGCCTACTCGGGTGTCAGCAGTTGGTTGGCGCTCGGCCATCGAGGCGGTAGCAAGGTCAGCCCCCTCGGCCAGCTTTTCTTCGCGGTGTGGCTTGGCAATCTCTGGACTTTGCAGATCAAAAAGCTTAGTACGCAAGGTAACTGTCGAGCCATCTTTGTCAGGCGTGGCCGTTTGGTTCACTACCTGGTAGTCAACAGTCGGCCGCGGGTCGTCCTGGTAGCGCGACTGGCTGCCATAAGGCAAGAGCGCTTCGGCCGCCACCCCAAGCCGTCGGTCCTGCTCTATGGGGGCTATGGTTTCTGGCTCATCGGGCATCATGAGGTCGACGGCGCCAGTGCGAGTATCAACACGCACTTCGCCAGCGCCGGACTTAAGAATACTCACTGTCCGAGTAGTCTCGAGCCCCTCGGCCAGGCTGCCTTCCGGCTGGGGCGTGGTCTTCACATCGGCCAATCGCGCGCCAGCCACCTCGCCCATACTCACGTGAGCCGGGTAGTCGCCGGGAGTCACGGTTTCGGAGAAATGCGGCGTGTCTTGAGCGGTTTCACGCTCGGCGTCTTGGGCCATGCGTTGTTCGCGCTGGGCCAGATCGCGCGACTTGGCCGCCGCCTCGGTGCTCACCCCCAAGCTCATTTCGGGAGCCGCCGGCAGCTTATGGTGCTCCAAATTGTCTGGATTGTGAGGAGACGGTGTCTGTTCCATAGCCTGGCTCTCGATTCTTCATTACTACTTATGCTAGATTAAGAATAAATCGAATCTAGAGGTGCGTCAATTTGGCTAAGCTCCACTTTCAACTACCGGTGAAGTAATACATATGTATACAAGTATCCAGATCGTCTACCAAATCTAGCTTCAGGGCGTCTTTGGGGCTTACCCATTGATACCTCTGATGCTCATACTCACTTGTGACTACATCCGGAAAGTCGACCATGGCGAGGTGATACATATGATATACAAAATGGTGCTCGGGATGTTCGACATACACGCTCTGGAAATACTCCAGCTCGCCGGGGCCAATCGACACGCCGGTCTCCTCGAATACCTCACGGACTAGTGCCGGCACTAACTCCTCACCATTGTCTACCTTACCGGCAGGCACGCCCCACTTCCCGCCCTGCGGTTTACTGGGGTTACGGTGAAGCAACAATATCTTGCCTTGGCACTCTAGATAGAGGCTGACAATATCGAAATCGGGCTGAAAGTTTTTTGGTTCTTGGAGGTAGAGCATGGAGGTATTGTAGCAATATATATCGAGCTCCGCCTACCCGCCGTTGAGCCTACCTATCTATTAATCCAAGCAATACATAATCTCAGGCCCAGATTTGTCAACCAACGGATCATTATTCAGCAAATCTATAAAATGAGCCTCTTTGCCTTTTGGTACGACGACGGTCATAGAATTAAGACTGTCCAACCCCTCAGTTTCGGGCTTGAGGCCAGCTTTCCAAAGCGCATCTTTGGCCTGCTCACTCGTAACGTCTGGCTTGAACTGCGCGACTACTGTCCCCGGTATAGCCTTCCCATTCTCGCAGGCGTCAAAGCTACCGGTCCACCAATATAGGCCGAGAATGATGGCTAACAAAACGACAATCTCGGCACTAAAAGTTAGTGCAAACTTGCGCCAATACCAGGTTTTGGGGGTTAGCTTTTTAAACTTTTTCATATGATGGGATATTACACTAAATATCTTGAGCCTGATAGTAACTTGACCGGCAATATTTAGTTGTTGTACAATTAAACTGTAATATCAATCTGTGATATAAGGACATTTTATGGGCGCAAAAACAATTTCGGCCTCAGAGCTGAGGAATGGCCTATCCGATGCCTTAGACGCTGTGAATGTTGACGATATTCTGATTGTTACCAGGCGCGGCAAGAAAGAGCGAGCTATCATCGACCTGGATGTGCTCGAGGATCTATTGGCAGCTAGCAACCCTGCCTACTTAGCCAAAATACAAGCGGCCAGAGCCAGCAAGGAGTATTTGAGCCACGAAGATGTCTTTGGGGGCATTTAGGTGGCAGCCTACCGGCTGCTCTACAAGAAGCCAGCGGCCAAAGATATCGCTAAACTCTCTGGGCAAGTTCAAAAACGATTAAAGCAGAAGCTTGAGTGGTTTATTGAACAGGCCGATCCTCTGCAATTTACCGAGCCGCTCACTAGGCCAGCCGACGCCCAATATCGCTTTCGAGTTGGTGACTATCGGGTGCTATTTGACGTTGAAGACAAAGCATTAATAATTCTACACATCCAGCATCGGCGTGAAGTGTACCGCCGCTAGGACTTTGTAGAGCGTAGATCATTCCAACTACAAAGCGCCAGATCACCCTTGGCTTTAATATAATCCTTGATGGACGGGTTGGATAAGGCGGCCAGCTCTTGCTCGCGAATGTCATTATAGGAACTTGCGCCGCGCAGATATTCGTCAGAGTAGCCAGGATGGCACATGAGCTCGTTGTATTCATCGGTTGCTAAATCTATCGCCGCCTTCAGCCCGTCCAGCGATATCCTACTCTCATCCAGCTTGCCGGATCCATCGATGTTTAAACCGAAGAAGGACTTGATGAGTTTTGCTGCTCCCAGGCTCCTAACCGGAGTGGCGCTTTCTAGCGAGTATTTCGACAACAGATCTCGAACAACCTGGATAGTTGAAGGCTGCGACTTATGGGTATCAATATGATCAGGCTTGCGACCGACAATCTGGGTAAACTTTTCTACCTGGCGGCTAAGCTCGGCTGCGATGTCGCCCTGGTTGCTTAAAACAAAATGCAAACCGACGGATAACTCCTTGAACCGATTCAGGTCGGCCGCCTCGGCACTAGCCACCATATCGACCATTACTGAAGTACTTGTGACGATGCCGCGGGTATGAGCTTCAAGAATGCCCTTATTGATGCCAAAACTGTAGCCGAAGTCGTCGGCATTAACGATTAAATATCTCATGCCCCTATCATAGCAAAAAGAGGCCCGAAGGCCTCAAAAGAGTTGATCTCCAGCAGTTGGGTTAAGACGATAGCGATTTTCGCATACCGAACAGCTTGCTCCAGCCCAAGTCCCTCACTTGGCCGGTAGCACGGAATCCAAAGCGCTGATAGTAGGCCTCTAGCCAGGGTGCCTGCGACATGTACTGGAGCTCGATACTGGTTTTGACTTGGGCGCGGGCGTAGCCCTCGATGGCAACTAGTAGCCGGGGAGCGAGCTTGCCACCCCGAAGGCTAGGGACTATCGATAGCAGACCGAAGTGCAGCGACTGTTCATCGCTCTCAACATAGCAGCAAGCCACGATCTGCTGGCTGTCGCGCCACACGAGAAAATTGCTTTCACCCATCTTTTTTGTTAACCCAGCCGCGTCGATCCGTGGCTGCCCTTTGGCCTCATCCTGGTAGGCAAAAGCCTGGTTGATGAGCGCTATCAGCTCGGGTATGTCGCCGGCGCCGGCTTCTGAAACACTAAAACCTGGGATCTGGAAGGAATCGAGTAATTGAGCCATGAGCATATAATATCAAAAAGAATTAGACCTGCGCCAAACAAATAACTGGCTTCTTGACCGACCTGTCGTATTTCAACTCCCCGCGCGCCTCCAGGTCAAGCTTCACCGCCATAGCTGCCCAGCCGACAGAATAGTCGACTTTGCCATCGCGCTCGACTTCGTCGACAATTGCAGCAATGAGGCTGGCATTAGAAAGCGGCCCCTGGGCTTTCAAAATACCCAATATCACCCCGCGCATAAAGTCGTAGCGGTCTTTGTCGATCTTGACGCCTTTCTTGGCCGGATCGGGGTTTTTAGTGAGGATTTTTTCATTCATAGGGAAATTATAGCAGTATTGGAACTATGGCGATAACCAGGCAGTAAAACGGCCCCGGAGTGATTCCGGGACCGAACAATTTGGTCGAATTACTGAAGCCGGCCGGTGGATGGAGATTTGGCTCGAAGGCCGCCTTTCCACCCACCGTCCGATTGTAGCTTGGTCGCGTGTTATCCGGGGTATCTAATCCCGGAACTGCTGCCGTCCCCAGGGGTCCGGCGTCGATGAGTCCCGTAGGCAAGTTGGCACTGGCCTTGGGGTTGGATGCCTGCGCTGCCGCTAGCTAGTCGGTCCAGTACGGCATCTCGCGCTGGTGAGGGCAAGTTCTACGCTGGGGGTGGTAAGAGGCGCTGTTGTGTCTAGGTTTCGTGTCGGGAAATATGTGTCTTGGTGACGTTCGATGGCCTCTCGGACCCTTAGCTGAGGTGACGTCCCAGCGGCTGCTTTTGCCTGGCAGCCGCCTCCCACCTGGTGTGCCCTGCTATGAGTATAGCAAATTGCCACT
Source organism: bacterium (assembly GCA_043767845.1). Classification (GTDB taxonomy): domain Bacteria; phylum Patescibacteriota; class Saccharimonadia; order UBA4664; family JBBRNT01; genus JAYUFZ01. The sequence continues at coordinate 22,661 of JAYUFZ010000026.1, forward strand.
GCCCGCTTCATCCCACGGCGCAATTCAAAAAGAGGCCCGAAGGCCTCTTGAGTGAGAATTGTGGACTTGATCTAGCTTGTTCGGGCGAATGCCGCCTCGGTCAGCTCGTCCCAGGATCGGATATCCTCGAGATAGACACGCACCGGCCAAGGCTCGGAGCCACCACGATGCTGGCTGAGGATGATAAAGCCCCTGGGGAGGTTGCAGCCGTTGACCCAGCCAACGACTTCGCCGGTCAGAATCCTACGGTACCATCTGTACCAACCGAGCAGGATTCGGGGTTTGTAGATGGCCTGCGTCTTAAAGATCAGAATCGTGCCTTTACTACAGGCTTTGTCGAGATACTGGGACGTCAATTGGTCTGTTTTCACTAAGAAGCTCCTGTGCTTGTCGGGTGCTGTTGGGTAGGGCTGCTACAGCAGCGCAACCACAAGACTCAATACGATACTGCCCACTACGACCCCAAGAATATAGGCGTGCGCTTTGCGTGCGACGTGCTTACCAAAGATCGTTGTGACAGCGTTGTCAAACAGCTGTTCGCCGTCAAAGCCCCCGTATGGAAGAAGGTTGAACAATGCCAACCGTATGGATATGAGTCCGGCATTGAACGCAGCCTTCGCCACGGAATGTGAGCCCCAGCTGAAGCCGAATTCCAAGTTGATTCCGCCAACAATCTCGATGGCTATCAACGCAATCAATGCCACCGTCAGAAATGGCAGAACATAGCTTACAATCGAAATTCGGCCTATCCAGATGATCCAGGCAGCAAAATACCAGGTGACTCCTTGGGTCACGCTCCTGGCAGGGTCGTGGCTGGCTAAGGCCAAGTAGATATTCGCCGTGCCAACCAATAAGGCGCCGGCTAGCAAATTCAGCAATACCCCGACACCCATAATGCGAGCCTTGGGCAAGTAAGCCATTGCTTCAAATTTCTTCGCCTCCGATTGCTCGGGCATGACATAAGCCAAGAGAGGAATGCACCATACGCGGAGTGGGTACGGCAGGAAGGTAGGGTGAAACAGCTTGGAAGGCCCGAAGCGACAGCCAATGCCTACTTCTTCAATGGCAATATTGTTGCGCCTCATTTCAAAGGCGTGGCCAGCTTCGTGAAGTACGAGCGTCGCCACTACCATGAGTAGTGTCACGATGAAATACACAAAGCCTCCTCAGGCTCAACTGCGCCGGTTGTATTTTCAAGAAACAAAAGCTGAAATCAAGTATTTCGTCGTGCTATTATACATTCAATAGCAGTATTGTCAAGCAAATGCATGCTGGTCAGGGGGAAATCTACAGTTTCCTAGCTATCGCTAATGTCGCATCGGTCTCTGGATCATACTTGGCATCGACCACAAATCCGCTGTGCTCTAGTATGGCCACGGTGGCCCTGGCCTGGCGCTGGCTGGTCTCCATGATGAGCTGGCCGCCTGGGGCGAGCCAATCTACTGCCGTCCCAGCCACACGACGCTGGACGGCATGTCCATCTACTCCGCCGTCGAGCGTTACCAGCGGCTCGTACAATCTGGCCTCTTGGGGCATAAACTCGATGCTTTCGGTGGGCACATATGGGGCGTTTGCCATGATGAGATCAACTTTGCCCTTGATTAGTGTTGGCAGTCCATCAAAAAGATCCCCCATAAACACTTGCCCATTGGTGGAGTCTAGGTTCAGGCGAGCGCACACGACAGCAGCTGGTTCAATGTCTGTGGCGTACAGCTTGATCTCAGGAACGGCCGCAATTAAGGCCAGGCCAAGCGCACCCGATCCGCAACATAGGTCGACAACGCTATCGCCATGATGGGTGATTTTGATCGCTTCGCGCACCATGAACTCACTGCGAGGACGGGGTATAAATACGCCGGGCACCACTTTGATCCGCAGTCCGCAGAACTCCGCCCAGCCGACTATTTGCTCCAGGGGTAGCCCGTCTACACGCTGCTGGATCATCGATTCGAGGGTGCCATCCGATTTAGCCTCAGCCAAGAGTAAATCGGCCTCATCCTCAGCAAAGACGCTACCGGCGGCGCGGAGCCTGGCCGCGATGCGAGATTGATTATGCATGGGGTGATACTTTGCCAATGTAGCCTGGATCTACTCAGCCGCGGCCTGCGGATCAAAGCTGGGGCTCATCCAGACCGGTTCCCAACCATGGCCGTCGGGGTCGGTGACCTCGTAGCCAAACATCAATTCGGCCGGCACCCCACTATCTACGCGGTAGTAGTCTCCGCCGTTTTCCTTGGCGGTGTCGGCAAACTTCTGGACAGCTTCCTTGGAATCAAGCCCAATGGCCAGTAGTACGCCATTTGTCTTGGTGGCATCGGCAATTTCTTTACCACGAAGAAAGGTTTTATAAAACTCGTGCGTCAATAGCATCACAATAATATCCTCGGACCACATCATGCTACTGGCCTGATCACTAGAAAAGACTGGATTCTTGGTAAACCCCAACGCTTCGTAAAACTTTGTCGACCGTTCGAGTTCGGATACCGGTAGATTGATAAAAATTTGCTTGCTCATAACTTCTCCTCCTGCTTTAAGCTCATTATCTCATGTTTTGCTGTAAAATAAGGCCATGAATGAAGATATCCAAGCCTACAACAAAAGCCAAGCCCCAGCCGAGAGGGTGATCTGCGAACTTCTAGCCACCGAGATAGCGCAAGCCTTACAGAAGTCCGAGAGCAAGGTCTGGCATAGCGCGCCTGTCTGGTTTCTTGAGGGCAATCCGGTAGCAGGCTACGCGGTGCGCAAAGACAACGTCCAGCTACTGTTCTGGAGCGGCCAGTCGTTTGATGAACCCGGTTTAGAAGTCGAGGGTAGCTTCAAGGCCGCCCAAATGTGTTACACCAGCCTAGACCAGGTCAACACTACCGACCTCAAGCGCTGGCTGGAAAAGGCGGAGGCCATCCAGTGGGATTATAAGAATATTGTGAAGCGCAAGGGCGAGCTACTGCGGTTGAAGTAGTCAGCCGAACCGCCTTAAAAACCTAGTAGTCGGCGATCACCAGCTTCTTCATCTGCATCATATTGGCGAAAGCGCCGGGCTTTTTGAGTAGTTCTTCAACGTTCTCTGGCACTACCTGCCAGCTGAGTCCGTACTTGTCCTTGCACCAGCCGCATTGCTCGTTCTCTGGGCTAGCCGAGAGCTTGCTCCAGTAATAGTCAATCTCATCTTGGTCTTTGCAGGTGATAGAAAACGATACTGCCTCAGTAAACTTGAACTCCGGGCCAGCATTGATACCCAAGAAGTGGTTGCCATCTAGATCAAACTCCACAGTTAGCACCTTGCCGGCCAAGTCTTTTTGAAAGTCCGCCAAGCCCTCGACTTCACTCGCAGGGTAATAGGTCGTGGAGGTTATTTTGCTATCGGGAAAAACCGAAACATAAAACTCGGCCGCTTCCTTAGCATTGCCGTCGAACCATAGGTTTGGTGTAATTTTCGAAGCCATAAAGCTCCTCCCTTAAGTTACAGTCATTGTCTCACCGGCAAAGGCTTATGAGAAGCCCGCGGACTATTCATTAACCTAGCAAGCAAAAGCCCCGCAAAAAATGCGGGGCAGAGTGGGAAGGCTAGCTAGGCTAGCAGCTGGCCATCGAAGCTGGGCTCGTTCCAGACGGCGAGGTAGAAGCGGGTGTCGCCAACCTTGGCAACGAGGAAGGGGTCGATAACGCCAACGCTGGTCTTATGCAACTCCTGGATGAAGATGGTGGCGTCTGGTCGAACACTCTTGGCCGTCAAGGCGATCTGCTGAACTGCCTTCGGAACTTTGCCGCCGTAGCCCTTGTAGTTCCTCTCCTGCCACTGTGTTTTGGTCCTCACGAGCAGCCAACCAGAACTGGACCAGTCCCAGATCTTCAAGCCGAACAGGATGGCGGCACAGGTCAGAACGACAGTTGGCAAGATCCACCAGAGGGTTGTGGCTCCGGTAAAGATGAGCTCATTGGCGCTAACGAGGGCGAGGGC
>JAYUFZ010000027.1:0-10555 GCA_043767845.1 bacterium
GCGGCTAGCCCTACTCAAGCCGACCGCCTACCTCATTAACACTGCCCGGGGAATACTGGTGGATACTAGCGCCCTAGTCGATGCCTTGCGGACCAAGAAGTTGGCCGGAGCTGGATTAGACGTAGTAGAAGGCGAAAAGTTCATGCAGCTCGACGAAGAGCGCTACTTACTTGGCAAGCAGAGCATTAAAGAGGATATGAAACGGGCTTTAGCCATCGAGCTTCTCACCAAAATGCCCAATGTCATCGTCACCTCGCACAATGCCTATAATAGCCTCGAGGCTTTGCAACGCATCGAGGCCACCACCGAACAGAATATCATTGCTTTCTTGAACGGCACACTAGCTAATATCGTCAGTTAAGCGCCTTGAACTCCCGACCTCATATGCTATAGTTGGCCTGTACCGGCACTCAATTAGATCGAGGATGTATGCACCTAGAAACTGTATGCCGTGGCTGAGCGCTATTTCTGCAAAGCCTGTGGCAATAGAACACGCTTTGAAGTTGTAGAGACAATAAAAACGAAGTCCTTCTACCACCCAACCATTGGAGGTGACGTAAATATCGATCGGATTACCGTTCTTGAGCATCACGTCCACGAGATCGCCTGCGTTAAGTGTATCGCGCGCGGGCCGGTTGAAGTAACACCCGATCCTACAGCACAAGCCACCCACCAACCCCACATCTTAAAGCCCATTGCCTAACTTTGGCTTATTATCATAATCAGCCAGCTTTTCAGAGATCATAAGTCGCTACTTATTGTTTCTGAAAAGTCACCTGGCCTGCTAAACTAAGCATATAAATGGAGCACAAAATGAAAATCTCAGCAGTCATGATCAACTCCGAGCAGCCCCAAGTACTCGGCGCGTTTTATACAAAAGTTTTTGGTGAACCAGGCTGGCATGATGGCGACTGGTTTGGCTTTATGTCTGGAGCAGGCCTGATGGTTGGACCTCATAGCGACATTCATGGTAAAAACGAAACCCCAGCCCGCATCATGGTCACCCTTGAATGCAAGGACGTCAAAGAATCCTTCGAGAAGATCACCGCCATGGGCGCCAAGGTCATCGCCGAGCCCTACCAGCCGGGCAAAGACGGCGGCGACGCCAGTATCTGGCTAGCAACTGTTGCCGACCCAGATGGCAACTACCTACAGCTTTCAACCCCGTGGCCAAGCTAGAGCGAGAAAGAGCCAAAGAGGGGGCAGACAAACTGCTGGAAATCGCAAAGTATTATGTGAGCTGCGCCGCATCGGTCTCGCAAAACGCTCCGGATTTATATGCTGAGCTCTTCGACTACTTCCTTAGGGCGGTTCGAGTAGTGGTCCCTGCTGGCAAGACGTTGAATACCTATTTCCTGCACGAGGGTACCGATGAGGTAAATTCAACTGTCGATCTATGCCTGGTAACCGCCGAGAATGTCGTCGGCTTGCCAGAGGGCGACATGCGACTTAATTTTGTGCACAGCGAACAGCTCGCCATATTCCACGAAGACCCTTGCGTCATATTCATCCGCGGCGACGTCCACTATGGCGAGATCGCAGCCGGCCTCTTGCTCTTGCACGAGATCGACCACTTTCGCCAGTACCGCCTCGGGTTGATGGGCGACCGACAGGCTGATGATTATTTCCTGCGTGAAGAGTCCAGGGTACTGGCGCCCGAAGTTGAAGCTTTCGAAAGCTTCTTGGATAAAACTTCTCTCAGCCTAGCCGACGAGCTGGCCGATCACGTCAAAGTTGATGGCCAGGGGATAGGCAATATCCCGGCCGATTTCGAAGATGACAAACGCTTTACGCCACTGTTTAAGAAAGGTGCCAGCCCCGTGGAGGTAAGTCTGCTTTCGACGCTTATGATCTTACTGGCCATCAGACGCCGGGCCTTGCAGCTCGGCCGTGATCCAAGAGAACTTTTTGAGCAACATATGAACGCGGGTGAGGATAAGCCGGCAGGGGTATAACCTGAGCGGCCTAGCTAGTTATTTAATTGCCAGTTTCTTGTTCTTAGCCATCGATTCAAACACTTTACTGGCTATGGCCAGTACGATACAAGCCAACCCGATAAACAGCGTTGCTTGCTGCAATTGATGAAATACCGTACCAACCACGGTAGCTATCAGCTGCTGCATGCCAGGGTCGCCAGTTTTCAGGTCCACTACAGCTGGAGCCTTAAGGGCGCTAGCCATAAATAGTGCAATTAAACCACTACCATAGAGAATGTGCCGCAATGTTTTCATATGGTGAACGGATAGCAATATACTCAATCCGGCCAAGAATATCATCAGCAAGACCACGGATATGGTTCCGGTTTGAAGCAAGTCATAATAGTGCTCAGCTAGTTGGATTTTGCTACCACTTAAGTTTAACTTCCCGGCGCCTTCTGGCAGGCCGATCTTGTCGCTAATCTGACTCAGCTTGGTCTTTTTTAACTCGGCAATGGCGGCCTTGACCGAAGCGCTCATATCGAGTGTCAGGTCGGGCTTATGGGCCTTTATTTGCGCGAGTAGCTGGCTATGAGCCGACCGATTGGTAGAAGTCCATAGCTCAGCAAAGTTCGACGTGCTCACGACTTCAATAATATTTGATTTGATCACCGGCGCGAGGGAAATCTTGAGCTGTTCATCGGTCTTACCCATAATCTCAGCATCGCCAAGCAGCATTTTAGCCAAATCCTGGGTAGGGGCCTGCTTTATAAGATTATCACTGGCCTTTTGCGCGATAAAATCCCGCACAATCGGCTTGGTTATCAGTGGCCCGACTGCCGCCACATAGCTATCGGTGTTGGTTAAAATAGAATTGGCCCAGACTACTAAGATACTCACGAGTACCAGGCTCAAGGCAAGCGTTCCAAATATTGCTGCGAAAAAAGTGCGGGCATAGTGATGTACGGTAGGAGTAACTTGACTTATGGGTTTGGCGATGGTTTTATTCATACTACAATTAAAGCATAAGTGCTTTGTAATTGTAAGTTTATTTGGCTCTCTAAGGCAGCAAATTAAACTTAATTAGTGTAGGTACTAGCGAAATAGCCACTCTGGCCCTTGTAGATGCCATGCCACCAAAACTCGCCGACTCCATCGACCTTGATGGTCGCGCCATTAGGCATCCAGCCGATAATGTTAGACTTATTCACGCTCGTCGGCGTGCTGCGCAACCACAAGCCGCTCGGTGACTTGATAGTGACATCCTGGGGATGCTCAGGCGTCGGCGTTTCTTTCGGCGCGGTTACAGTCTGGGGGCTCGGTATTGCAGTTGGGGCAGGCGTAGCCTGGGGCATCGGAGTCGGGCTTGGGCTCAGAGAGGGAGCGGGCGTCGGCGTTGGAGTCGGGGCCACAGTCGGCTTCGGAGTGGGGGTAGTATTGACGGCCAGCGGCGCAAGCTTCGGCCCTCTGGCAAGGACGATAATGAGTAATACAACTCCAATTACAGCTAAACTAACTACGCCAATGATTATAGGCTGATACTTACTTTTAAGCTTAGCCGCTGCCTTCGTTGCCGGCGCAGCAGCCGCCGTAGTCGCGATACCCGCCGGAGCACTGGCGGTGGCTGGCTCAGGCACACCCACCACGACCGGATCTGACTCTTCGACGGCTACGGTGTGGTCACGCAAAAGGTTTATTGTAATGAGCTTACGCTCGGATTCGGACTGAGCCAGGATTTTTTCAGCGTCATAAACTCCACCGACTAGATGAAGTGGCTTGTTTACTTCTGGTGTGGCTGGCGTTTCGGCCGCACTCGGCTCATTTCGTGGATCCATAGTCATATTATATACTGTTTATGCTTATTCGGCGCAATATATGCCGCGCCACTTTGCCCGTGTGACTGTCGAGCCCACATCGTGTTAAAATATTACAATGTTGGCACAAGGATGGGGGTATTCCGGCCACACTTTACGAACTAAATTTACGGTCTTCATGGCTCACAAAAAAACCACCCTCCACCCCAAAAAACCAAGCGAACCAAGCGTTTTTGGCATCCTCGGTCCCTACCGAGCTCTCATAGCCTGGCTGGCGCTGCTTTCAGTTGCCAGCAATGGCCTAACTCTCTGGCTTCCCAAAATTATCTCCAAGGCTATCGACGCCTACGCCCGCCATAGCTTCGTGCTGAGTGATGTGGCCTGGCTGTTTGGTGGTGTAAGCTTTGCTATTTTTATCTTAGTTTACTTGCAAAGCATTGCCCAAACCTATGCTTCCGAGCGTGTGGCGCGCGATATACGTAACCAGCTGGCTGACAAAATTTCTCGCCAGTCATATGCCTACATCCAGCAAAATGATCCCTCCCGCTTGCTTACCAACCTGACCTCAGACATGGACTCGGTCAAGCTATTTGTGGCCCAGGCCTTGGTATCGATCATTTCGTCGATCGTGCTAATAGTTGGCGCCAGCATTCTCTTGATCAACATCTATTGGCGCTTAGCGCTGGCAGTACTAGCAATACTACCGCTCATCGGCATTACTTTCTTTTTCACTTTGCGTAAAGTCACAGGCTTATTCATGCGCAGTCGAGCCGTGATCGACCGCCTCAACCGCGTTATCAGTGAGAGCATTCTAGGCGCCGCCATTATCCGCGTACTGTACTCGCACCAAGCTGAGAATAAAAAATTCGAAGGCGCCAATGCCGAAAGCCGCGACATCGGCTACGGTATTATCAAGATATTTGCCAGCCTGATACCGACCATCACCCTGCTTGCTAACCTGACAACACTCACTATCCTACTGCTCGGTGGGCACTTTGTGATCTCTGGCAGCCTCAGCCTAGGCGACTTTGCCGCTTTCTCGAGCTATATAGCGATTCTTATATTTCCGATCATCGTGCTCGGTTTTATTGGCAACATTGTTGCCCAGGCCAATGCCTCCTACGCCCGCATCGCTGAGGTGCTTAACTCGGTCGAACCAGCCGATAGTGGTAGCCTCGATATCGCGATAGAGGGGCGGCTTGAGGCCAAGAAATTGTCACTGAGTTTCGGCGACAAACCAGTACTCAGGGAAGTTTCATTCCAAGTTGAGGCTGGAACCCGGACAGCGATCATCGGCCCCACTGCTGCCGGTAAAAGCCAGCTACTCTACATCCTTACCGGCCTGGTAGACCCGGAATCGGGCAGTGTCGAAATAGATGGCTACCCACTTGCCGACTACAACAAAAAGAAGCTCCATAGCCAGGTTGGTTTTGTCTTCCAAGATAGTATTATTTTCAATCTCAGCCTCCGCGAAAACATCGCCTTTAGCAGCCAGGCATCACAATCCGAACTCGACAAAGCAATCCATACAGCCGAACTGAGTGACCTGGTAAAAGCGCTGCCAAAAGGCCTAGATACCGTTATTTCGGAGCGTGGCACCAGCTTATCGGGCGGCCAAAAGCAGCGCTTAATGCTGGCGCGGGCGCTCATTTTGAACCCTAAAATCTTGCTACTCGACGACTTCACGGCCCGCGTCGACGCTGTTACCGAAGCCAAGATACTGGCCAATGTTACAAAAAACTATCCTGACCTAACACTCATATCAGTCACCCAGAAGATTGCCTCGGTTGAAAATTACGACCAGATAATACTCCTCATGGAAGGCGAGTTGCTTGCCAAGGGAACCCATAAGCAGTTACTCGCTTCATCGCCGGAGTATATGCAAATCAACAACTCACAAAGAAGTACTACCGAATATGAACTACAATCTAACTAAAACCGATAAGCATTCTGAGGCAAGCCGGCAATCGAGCTTTTTTGAAGCTGTCCGCAAGCTCGCGCCACTAGTTGCCAGTGAGTGGACTAGTGTCGCCGTAGCGTTCGTGGCTGTGCTTATCAATTCCGGGCTGACGATTCTTTCGCCAGTCCTGGTCGGCCGTGCCGTAGATAATTACCTGATCAAAGGACAATTCCACGGTATTGTGGTCTACGCGGCCATTCTGCTGGCGGCCTTCATTGGCGCTTTTGTGACTGGCTACATTCAGACCATGATCATGGGCGGCGTTGGCCAGCGGATACTATTTCGCCTGCGTGCAGCGCTTTTCGACAAACTCCAAGAGTTACCGGTCGCCTTCTTCAACCAAAACAAAGCCGGAGATTTAATATCGCGTATCAATAACGACACTGATAAGCTCAACCAGTTCTTTTCGCGCTCCATAGTCCAGTTCGTCGGCAATGTCTTTGTCATAATCGGCGCCGGCATCGCCATGTTGGTTGTCAACATTAAGCTCGGTAGCGCGGCCTTGCTGCCGGCCGTCGGCCTACTAATATTTACTACGCTGACCTCCAGTTGGATCAAACGCATGAATGGCCGCAGTCTGCAAACGCTTGGCGGGCTGAGCGCTGAGATCCAAGAAAGCCTGGAAAATTTCCGAGTAATCATTGCTTTCAACCGTCGTGACTATTTCCGGGAACGCTTCACCAAGGTCAATAATGACAATTACAAGGCCGCCATCTGGGCTGGGATTGCCAACAACACCTACGCGCCGGTCTTCGGCCTCGTGTCCAATCTTGGCACGCTGATCGTCATTACTTATGGCTTGTCGCTTATCTCCGACCGGGCACTAACCTTCGGTGTACTCATTAGCTACCTAGCCTACGTCAACCGCTTCTACGACCCGCTGCGCCAGATGGCAGCGCTGTGGTCTGACCTGCAAACTGCTTTGGCGGCTTGGGAACGCATCTCTGAAATCCTCGCGAAAAAGACTAATTTGCTAGTATTGCCTGGAGGGGTTGCTCCTCGGCACCCGAAGCTACTAGCATTCAAAGATGTTGGTTTCCGCTACCCAGACGGGGAGTATGTCTTAAAAAACATCAATTTTGAACTGGAGCGCAGTAAGATCTACGCGCTCGTCGGCCCGACAGGCGGCGGCAAATCCACCACTGCCTCACTGATGGCCCGCCTCTTCGACGCCACCGATGGCAAGGTCCTGCTCGATGGCAAGGATATCCGGAGCTTCACGCCCGAAGAACGCGCTGCCAAAATCGGCTTTATTCTGCAGGACCCATTCTTATTCAGCGGCACAATCCGAGACAATATCATCTATGGCAACCCCAACTACGCCAATACTTCATCCAAGGAACTTCAGAAAATACTGGAGACTGAAGGCTTGATTGAGCTGATAAGCCGCTTTGATAAGGGCCTAGATACGGAAGTTACCTCAAGTAGCTCAAGTATTAGCCTGGGGCAAAAACAGCTCATTGCCTTCATTCGTGCCGTTTTACGCCATCCTGAGCTGCTCATTCTCGATGAGGCCACTGCCAATATTGATACTGTGACCGAAGAACTCCTTGATCTTGTCTTGGCACGCCTGCCCAAGGAAACCACGCTGGTCGTCATAGCCCACCGCCTCAATACCATCGAAACAGCCGATCAGATCCTGTTCGTCAACAGCGGTACTATTAAGGCGGCCGGATCGCTCGAAGACGCCGTAGCGATGCTGTCACACGATGCTAGACAAAGCTAAGCGACCGGTGCTTGCATAATTCGCATATTGTTTCCTACTACGTATAGGTTTAGGGACTAGTATTTAAATAGCGCGTAAAGCTAAGTGTCAATTTACGCTTAGCTTTGTTGTTATGTATTAGTAAATGTGTGTTTATGGTCTTGTAAAGTAGTTCGATATATGCTAGAGTAATGAATCGCTTCAATGAGGGTCAACGAAGCAGCGCAATTGTTAGTAATTACCGCTGAAAGACCCTTATGGCCACAGTACAAGCAGCTCCAAGCAGACTATCCCCATTTTGGTCAATGCGACATTTGGCTTTTATTAGCATTGCCATTTCAACAATGGCATTTTTGGGTATATCCGGATATCGCTTTCGAGGAACAATCCAAAACGCCCTTGCCAGTGCCACTACACGCAAACCAGAAGCATATACTGAACTGTACTTCTACGATTACCAAGCGCTGTCTCATTACCTAAAAGCCAATCAAGCGACTGATTATAGCTTTGTTATTGCCAATCACGAAGCCAAAGCAACGACCTACCATTATCAGTCCTGGCTCGTTTCACAAAATGGCAATAAACTGCTCGCGAGCGGTTCGGCACGGCTCGAAGTTGGCCAAACCATGCGCCGCACAGTATCGGTTACGCCATATGGCCCGCTTGAGAATTATCGCTTGGTAGTAGTTCTTACCGATAGGCAGCAAGAAGTAAACCTGCGGTTAAACTCATGAAAAAGGTAATCGCGCTAGTTCCTTGCTACAACGAAGAGCAAGGTATCGGCAAGGTAATAGCTAACTTTCCTTATGCCCGCTTACGCCGGCATGGATACGATCTTTCTGTCGTAGTAATTGATAATAATTCCAGTGACCGTACTACCGCCGTCGCTCAAGCTGCCGGCGCCAAGGTTATATTTGAACCCAAACAAGGCAAAGGAAATGCTATCCGTACGGGATTCTGGTCAATCACCAAAGATGTAGACTACGTAATCATGCTTGATGGTGATGATACCTACAAAGCCGCAGAAGTTGAGCGGCTCCTTGAGCCCCTCTATAACGGCTTCGCTCAGGTAATAATTGGTTCACGACTTGGTGGCCGCATCGATGTCGGCTCGATGAAAACCCTCAATAGAATAGGGAACTGGACGTATTCGCATCTTGTCCGCTATTCCTACCGTGTGAATGTGACCGATGTTTTAACCGGCTATTTCGCCTGGACTCGCCAAGCAATAGAAGATTTGCGTCCTCACCTTACATCTCCTGGATTTGCTATTGAAATGGAAATGATTACCAAAATGGCACGTTTAGGTCACCAGATTTACTCTGTACCTATCACCTATGAATCACGATCTGGAGCCTCCAGCCTCAATCCTTTGCGCGATGGCGCCAGGATACTGAATATGTACTTCCGCAATTTACGTTGGACGCCATTATCGACGGCCGTAGAGCAACCGACTCTTATCAGTAAACCGACACGAATGGTAGACAGGAATAGGGCTGAATTCGCAGAAAGGTTGAACAATGGAATTACTAAGGACTAGAGCCGCCTCGGGCAATCGGATAGCCTTCGTTTCTGATACCATCTATCCCTACAATACTGGTGGCAAAGAAATCCGACTTTATGAATTGTCGACTCGCTTAGCCAATATGGGTTATCAAGTGGATATATACACTATGCAATGGTGGTCTGGCTCCAAGCATAAAACGCGTGGTGGCGTACATTTGCATGCCATTTCAAAACTGTATCCAATCTATACTGGTGACCGCCGTTCGATACGGGAAGCTATCATGTTCGGCTTTTCCTGCTTAAAAATGCTAGCTGTTGATTTTGAGAATATTGATGTAGACCACATTCCGTACTTCCCGCTATTCAGTATGAAGTTGGTATGTTTACTTAAATCTAAACCTATGGCAGCAACCTGGCATGAGGTGTGGGGCAAGGAATATTGGATGACATATCTCGGTCCCATAAAAGGACGGATAGCCTATTGGCTGGAACTACTGAGCGCCAAAACGCCAGATAGGATTACGGCAGTTTCTGACGATACAGCTGCAAAACTTAAAGAATCCCTCAGCTATAATGGGCCGCTTGCAGTGGTACCGCCTGGTATCGATCTGTCTGCAATTGCCAGTATTACGGCCGCCAAACAACGTAGCGATGTGTTTTATTCTGGACGTCTATTGTCCCACAAAGGCGTTGATCTTATTGTCCAGGCCACGGCTCTATTGAAGAAGAAACGCCCAGGGATAACTGTGGTAATAGCAGGTGATGGTCCCGAAGCTGCTCAATTGCGGGCACTTTCTCGAGCCAATGGCCTTGAGTCCAATATCACTTTTACTGGATTTATAAAGAATCATAATGACGTATTGGCGATGATGAAGGCAACAAAAGTATTTGTATCACCTTCGATGCGTGAAGGATTTGGTATGAGCATCCTAGAAGCAAATGCTTGTGGAACACTCGCCGTGACATCAAACCATCCCGATAATGCCGCCCGCTTCCTCATAAATCAGCCCACTAACGGGTATGTCTGTGCACCTGAAGTCGACGCCTTAGCCGCCGCCATTGAGGCTGCGCTTAACCGGCCATCCACCGCTTTGCGCCGCCGCCAAGTGGCCGCCACAACTCAAGTCTATGATTGGCCGGCAATCACCCAAATGCTCGTAGAGGTTATGTAATGCAGTTACAGCGCAAGCGTACTATTCTCATAACCGCACCCTACTTCTGGCCTCGTGTTGGCGGCCTAGAAAACTACGCCCAACAAATAGCTCATGGCTTGCAGAATAATGGCTGGCACGTTGTTGTGGCTTGCGGTGACAGTGTAAAAGAAGTGACCAGGGAACACTACCAAGGCTTGACCATATACCGCCTACCGATCTGGAAAACAATCTCCAATACACCGATCAACCCCAAATGGTTTTTTCAATTACGGACTATTATTAAAGCCGAGAAGCCAGTCGCTATTATTACTCATTCTCCGGTGCCGTTTATGTTTGATATAACCGCTCTAGCGGCCGGTAGCACTCCAGTGGTCGTAACCTATCACGCAGCCAGCCTGGACAAGCCCGGCAGTAGAATCTTTAAGCTCGTCTTGGCGCTCTATAAGCCATTTGAGAGTATGAGTTTCATCCGTACAGCCGGCATAATTGCCGTTTCCGAG
>JAYUFZ010000028.1:0-54844 GCA_043767845.1 bacterium
ACTTGGCGCTGTTTATTAAGCTCGATATTCCGACCTGAATGGATTTAGATTTATTCGCAGTCTTCTTCATGCATACAGCTTATGTTTATTTAGACTGAGCGTCAAACAGAGACTGGTTCAGGAGGCAAGTCCCTAGGCTGTCGCCGTCAGTCGTAATCGCCCTACCTCGGATCTACCGGTCTCCTTCGTTATACAAAACTGCCTGGCTTGGTGAAAACATCGCCTTTGCAGCGTTACCGACCCCAATTCTGCAGCACCTGTGAGAGGTCGAAGACGTTTACTACGCCGTCACTAGTCAGGTCGCCTTGGGAGCGGAGGCTAGTTCGTTTTCCGTAGTTCGCGAGGACAGTGTTGAGGTCCAGGTTGTTTACCCGACCGTCACAGTTGGCGTCACCGAGCTTGGTGCAAGTGGGGGTTGGAGTTGGTGTGGGGGTAGCCCCATTTGCGAGGATTTCTGCCTTATCAATTGCTACATAATTATCACTTGCAGAGGCATTGTGTGTGCCCATGGCTGTAAGTGTGAGGATGTGATTGCCACTTGCTAGGCCAGTCTTTTCGAACATCAAAGCGTTATAGGCGCGTGAGGCCGAGTAGAGGTCAACCGTCTGAGATGCTCCCCCATCGATAGACACATTGAACTTTCCAAACATCGTGTCGGTCACGCCATAGAGCCGAATACCAGTGCCGCTGAAGGCCAGCTTAGCGATGCCCCCTGTTGGGCTTAGAGTCGTAGTGTGATTACCACCTCCATAGAGATTTGTATCTGCACTTGGTCCAGGATAGTAATCCCAGCCTGTTGAGGAGTACGCAAACGCAGCATTGTTGTCGTCGATTGTACCGGCTGGGGCGTAGGTCGACGGATTCGGAGGTGCCACCGGTGGAGTGGTCGGCTGAGGAGTAGGAGTAGCGGTTGGAATGGGGGTGATTGAAGGCGTGGGAGTGGGGGTTATAGCAACACTGCTATTGGAGAAGATAACAACTCGGGTCCCGGTACCGGCCCCACGTGGCGTTAATGGCAGTACAAAGCGACCGCTGCCGTCAACGGTTGCCAGTAGTTCGTTGGTGAAATAGTCAATGACCTTGGTGCCGCTTGTAGCTGGCGAGCCAGTTAATTGGTAAGTAAAGTTTGTGGCACTTCCGCCAACATTGGAAAATATGGCACCGCCGATTGCACGGGTGCCAGCCAAATTAGTGCCAGTAAAATCACGCACTCCCATATCTACAGGCGTGTGAATGTTCAGTGAGTCTGATCGGTTCATTGACCACGAAGCAAAGTGAGGGGCGCGAATGAATGGAATAAGTTGCTTAACTTCTGCTGCGACCTGTGTTTTATCAGCATTTCCCGAAGCATCAATCGGTGCCGAACCACCTTGGCCATCCGAAAAGGTACTAAAGAAGCGTGAGCCTACGGCGAGGCACGAGTATACCGCTCCGCGCCAGTTGGTATCTGTTAAATTGATTTGGCAGTAACCACCCGGACGTTCATTGCCGTCCATTCTATCGATCAACATTGCGGCTGCCAACGCGCCGCCAGCTCCACCAGTGTTGCCGCCGTTGTATGCACCGTTATAGTCACTGAATGGCTTGCCGTCCGCATAAGCCCAGATATTAGAGTCGTCTACAGCCCCGTTTAGTTCGATAATTGGGTGGCGCCTTTGACCGTTAGAGTCCACATCAGTAGCCTTGATTGTCTCTGTTACTTGTTTTGGTACCGCCCATTCACGATAGGCGTTTTCATTATCCCAGTAAAATCCAGCAAAAATGTCAGCATTAGCAGAGCTTAGGACTGCACTCATATCTGTTTGCAGACAAGGAATATTGTTGTAGCACCAGCCCGGACCTGAAGGACTTGTACCTGCTATATATTGGGCAATTTGCATAAAGCTACGCATACCATTATTTTTAGCATTGGTGTACTGAGATGGGTTTTGTGCTCCCCAAATATCACAATCAAAACCGAGTTGCTTGTAGGTGGCATACCGAGCACTGTCCGCCCTATAGTCAGTATGCAAACACATAGGTACCCAAGGCTCCCACTGTGGGGCTGCTGCTGTACCATTATTCCATTCAAAATTACCAAGAGCATCAAATCGGACTTTTGAACCACTAAAAGCCTGCTTGGTAGTCTTAGGCGTTTCAAAATATGTGCCTTTTACGAGCTTAACATCATCTATCCAGAGCGGGCCAGGGTTACCCGCCTGGACGTCTGGCTGGATATTGGTTGTTGGCAAAAGCCCATCTTGTGGTGTACGTATAAAACGAATAGACATCGTAGTATATGCAGGATTAGCGACAAAATAAAAATTGAACTCAGTCCATACACCGGGCGCTTTGGGTGATGCCGCACCGCCACCAGCAGTACTAGCCCACGGTGGCGTGCTTAATACGTCTAATATTTGCACGCGCCCCGGAGGCCAGACATCGCTTTTCACATAGCCACTGAGCATGTATTCGACGCCTGGCTCGAGCGTAAAGGCATTTGTGTCAAAGCTATTTAAATCTGGCAGCTTAATTGATCCTGATCCGTCAGCGGTATGGCTAACTGACGAGTCATAGGTCGCCTGGCCATGAATAGCCCAACCGCTGGGGCCATTGACTGTTGAATTTGCAATCATATTAGGCGCGGTAGCAGCAAAGAGTCGAAGTATGACAAAGATACCCACAACGGACGCAAGTAAGCCTATGGCCACTACTGTCGGCTTATTGAACTGGGGGGCGGCAATGATCGATGGGCGCTGTGACTTGCTAGGTCTAGCGGCTTTGGGAGACAACTTCATATATACAGCTTATGCTGCAAAGCAAATGTTATCAAGCTTGGGCAGCCGTAATCATTTAGGTCTTCGTTGAAAAAACTTTACGACAGCAAGATGAAAATGGGTGAGGCTCATGGCAGCACCGACTGCCCCGAGAACTGCAAGCACCCCGATGAACGGCCCGACTGGAAGGCTTTCGGCACCGTCCTTAAGAATACTTTGGTTATTGCCCGGGGTATCTGGCGATCCACTACTCGAGCCGCCAGGAGGCGGAGTGGCTTGGGCTGGTGTAACTGTCGGCTTAGCACTAGGGGTCGGTGTGAGGGTTGCAGTTGGCCCAGGTTTTGGTGTGACCGTGGGCTGGGGTGTTGGGGTAGACCAGGTGTAGGCAATTTGGCGACCGCCTAGTACTCCTGCGGCGGCATTGAGCAGATTGTTACCAAAGCCTTTGGTGGGTGCTAGCCATCCCCCTTCATCGAATTCATTCCAGGCATAGATAATGACGGCATTGGCATTCGTCGAGGAGGGGTTCGCCTTGTTCCAATTGATGGCAGCTAGTAGGTTGCTGGCAAACTCGGCCCCAGTTGGCGAGGCATACCAGGCGCCGGGTACTGGGTTTGGATCCCAGGGCACTGGGTTGGCGTAGCGCGGCCGTGGATCCCAGCCAGTACTGACGATGGGGATGACCTGGCGGCCAGTGTTTTTGGCCGCATCCCAGAAAGTGCGGTTGGAAGCGGCGAGCTGGGTATAGCTATACTGCTGGTTCTGCTGGGAGTCAAGGTTGGCATAGGCGCTGATGGCATCCAGGCCGTAGTTGGACACATTGGCGTCTCCACTCCCGGCATCAAATACCATAGTTGCTATATAGGGGTTGGCCAGGCCGGCCGCCTGCGCGGACGTTCGGAGCTTGTCGATGGCATCTTTACCTGCCTGTATAGAGCCAAACTTGGTGGTCGGGTTGGAAAAGAGATAGATGAGTGGACGGCCGCCGGCGACTTTTTGGTAGGAGGAGTTTTGCATGAGAACAACAGCTTGTTGAACGGTGCTATTCCAATTCGCCGCTTGACCAAAAGTATTGAAGATAAGGCAGAAGTTAATGTCGGTTTTGTGGCTACTAGAGAGGTAATACTTGAGACCATAATTCGTCGGCTGTACTTGCCAGCTATCGACTGTCGTGCCAGCTGGATAGAAGCCAAAAGCCCAATAGTCCAGCCCAGCGGCACTGGCGTAATTGATCTCTTGGTCGACGATTGCTTGCGTGTTACCACGAGTTTGCGCTTGGGTCGAAGATAGCTCCTGGGCAAAGAATGGCAGGCGGTAGTGCCACTGCTCTGGACCCAGGCTTTTCTCGACGGCCAGTCCAGCGCTGGAGGCATCGCCATTCCAGGCGTCCCAGCGAATGGCGCCGACGAGGGTACCGTTCGGACCCGGCTGAACACTGGCCCGAGACGAACTTGGGATACGCAGAATGACAGCGGCTCCTAAGGTGAGGCAGGCAAGTATCCAGTGGTGCTTAAATTGTTTTTTCATGTGTCCGAAACCTTACGCGATAGAGTTGTTCCGTGGTCGGCTAGCGAATACCCAAATCGAAGTGGATTGTAACGTCGGTATAGGCATTGTCTTTTACTTCCACGGTCTGTGATTTTGCTGTGGGAGATTGTTCGCTCGGTACTTCAACCGTATAGGTTCCTTGAGCGAGCTGTATATTGAATTCACCATTTTTATCCGCTTCAATGCGAACTAGCTCAGGCATCGGGCCGGTGTCACTCCTTGAAGCAGAGATCGCGAGCCGTACTACTACGGTGTATTTGGAATGGTATGGCTCGTCGCTACAGCTCTCACCGGTCTTGCAAACTGCTTGGCGAGAAGAAATTACGGCCCGCCCCTTGATACCGCCCTTAAGTTCTTGCTTGTGCTGGTATGTCTGGCCGTTTGAGGCTTTACAGGTTTGAACTGGCGGATATGAGGTCGTCTCAACAACAGGATTACCCTCTTTGACGCATAATTCGAATGACTGTGGACTAGTGGTGGGCTGAACTTTACTCAGCCTATTAGATCGGGATACGGCAAAGATAGCTACAAGTATAATAGCGACTAGAGCTAGCACTACTAGGCTCATAAATCCGGCTTGGTTTCGCACAGCTCTCATTTTTTGGATCCTTATAATTCAATGCTAGCACTTTACGGTTTTTGTTCAAGCCGCAAGCTCATACGCCAAAGCAGTTGCAGATCATAGCCGTCGACGCCTTAGATCTATGCCTTTTTCGCCAGGCAAACGCTAGGGCCCTTCGCTAAGGCAGCTTATGCTGCTTTAGCGACCCCAATTTTGCAACACCTGCGAGAGGTCGAAAACATTTACAACGCCATCGCCGGTCAGGTCTCCCTGTGAGCGTGAGTTTACGGCCTTCCCATAGTGGGCGAGAACTATCTGTAGGTCTCCATTGTTTACTTTGCTGTCACAGTTGACATCACCAAGTTTAGTGCAAGTGGGGGTTGGGGTGGGTGTAGGAGTTATTGACGGTTTCGGGGTAGCAGTTGGTGTAGGCTTAGGGGTTGCGACAGGAGTCGGCGTTGGGGTGGCAGCGACTGAAGCGAGAATGTCGAATTTGTCGATAGTATTGTAGAACTTGCCGTCGGCGTAACCTGCGCCAGTGTGAGTAGAGAGCATAGTGAGGGTCAGGGTGTGCGTACCACTGGTGAGGTTTGTTTTCTCAAAGACGTTCTTCTGGTCGGCACGAGTGGCAGCGTAGTAGTCGGCAGTACCAACCGTTGTGCCGTCGATCTTGATCTGAGCTTGTCCACCATTCTCGGCGGCCGCGCCGTAGAGACGGATGCCGCTGCCCGAGAAGCTAATGGTAGCCATGCCACCGACGGTCGAGGTGTATTCATCGGCGCCGCCGCTTTGGCCATAGCCGCCACCGGTTGCCCAGGTGGAGTCATAGCTGGCGTTAGCTTCTTCGTAAGTGCCAGCGCCAAGCGGGCCAGTGGGGACGGGAGTGTTGGAGGGGGTAGGCGTGGGGGCTGTAGCTGGAGTTGGGGTAGTGGTCGGACCGGGGCCGCCTCCATTTAAAAGCGGCATGGCAACCGCAGTGTAGTTAGCGGCAACTTTTGCTGCGCCGGAAGCATTGGGATGCACAGAATCGGACATATCACCCGATGTTACTCCCACCCAGGCGTCAATGAAGTACACTTTCTTACCTGTCGCGCGGTACGAGGCGGCCAAAGATTCTAAGCTACCCTTCACACCATCAAAGAAATTGTCGCTATTTTGAAAATCTCTGCCTGTCGAGAAGAATATAGAGGCGTTCGGAGTACGGGTCAGAACACGATCAAGAAAGTCCTTGTACCTGTCTGAAAAAGGCTGCCTGCAAGCCATAATGCCTTGGGCGTTAATATCGGTCGCCCCAAGATTACAGAACCGGTCATTGATGCCGCCCATGATAAAGTAGGAGTTTGGAGTTGTACTTCCCATTTCGTTGATAGTCTGGTCGATAAGATCCCAGATTCCCTTCGACGTATCCCAGTCGAGATTAAAGCCGCAGCCATTTGGGCTATTAGCCAGCAAACAGGTACCGCCGACAGAAGCCGTTCGGTTATTCGGCGCTGCGGGTAGTGTGAAGGTTTCGACGGCCGTACCATTCCAAAAAGAGTCTTTGTGGCCATAGAACTGGAAGTTAAGACCGGCTCCCTTGAGGTTGTCGAATATATTAGAGCGCAGCCCAGGGCCGTTACTTCCTGCCATTATCGAGTCGCCAGCGGTAACTATGTTTAGCTTGCCGCCGGAAGTTGGCGGTATGGTGGGAGTCGGCACGGTCATGTCACTGGGATAGCTGCCATCCGGCAACACAAAAGCTTCCAAAGGCGGCATGGGGACGTTGTTTAAGTCGGTGCTCGACATACTGGAAAATACCGCCCGGCGCCAACTATTGGTAACCTTAATGTATTTACCATGGCCGAGACCTTCGCAAATAGTGTAGCCGTTTGGAGCAGGACATTCGTAGTTTGGTCCGCGCCAGTCGGCACCCATGGCTAGTATGTAGGTAGCCTGCGCCCGGTCATCGGTACCGCTAGCATTGGCCAGTACCAAGCGTGTAGCACAGCTCGACATCGCTTCGCGCAGATTGTTGTTGGTATTGTACAGGCCTTGCTGCGGCCAGAAATGGGCATTTTGGCCCTCGCGCGGAACGACCGACTGTCCCCCATCGCTTTCAGTGCGGATGTCGATACCGCCGCTGGCCGGGCTGAAGTCCTCGTTCCAGGCGCCGCCATCGAGGCTGGCAGCCTGCAGCTTAGTCCAAGTGGTCGCGCCATTCATAATCCCCCAATATTGGCAGTCTTTCAGCTCGACGCGAGTATTGGCCGGATGGGCATCGCTCAAGTTGGTATAAACTTCTCCCCAGAAGTTCGTGTAATAGTCGCCATTGGGACGGTTGAATGGCTTGCCCCCAATAGTCGCCTTTGACTGCCAGTCATACGATAAAGGTACGCCGTGAGGGAAGTCTTCGTGGGTTGTGCCCGGGGCGGATTGCAGCAAAAAAGCCTTGGGGTCAAAGGTTGAGGCAAATATATGGGTGATGACGTAGATGCCGACTATTGCGGCCAGGAGGCTAACTACCACTAACGTCGGGCCACTAAAATTTAGCTTACTTGCTAATGATGCTGTAGCGACTCGAGTGGTTTTGGCTTTTTTCATATATACAGCTTATGCTTTATGGTTTACTCGGTCAAATAGCTTAGTTCGTAGATGACTTCCGATGGCCTATGAGGGGAACAGTCATGAGCTAATGCAGTCTTTATTGGAGAATGAACGGCTCGAGATGAAGTGTCTTTACACTTCATCTCCCCCAATTCTGCAAGACCTGGGAAAGGTCGAAGATATTGACCACCTCGTCGCCAGTAAGATCTCCTTGTGATCTTGAGCTTACCCGTTTGCCGTAGTGGGCTAGGATGATATTAAGATCACCACTATTCACTTTGCCGTCGCAGTTGACGTCACCGAGCTTGGTGCAAGTGGAAGCGGGGGTTGGCGTAGGGCTAGGAGTAATGTTGGGCGCTGGTGTTGGGGTCGCTACGGGAGTGGCTGTAGGGCTCGGTGTGGGCACGGGGGTGGCTGATGGAGCTGGCGTCGGCGAAGCTACCACCAGGCTGCCATAGGCACCAATCTCCCAGATGCTGTGGCCATAGGTGCTATTCCAACGGCTGGCGCCAACGATCCGCAGATAGCGTCCGTTTGCCGACGCACTGAAGCTCGTAGTATTGATGAGCTGAGTTGGTATGTTGCCCGTCTGGCCAGCGGCAATGGTGGTCCAGGTCGCATTGTCTTGCGAAACTTGGAGCTGATAATCCTTCGTGGTATCGCCGGCCCACAGTATGGCAACTTTGCTGAGCGAATACATCGCACCCAGGTCAACATCGAGGTTCAGTGGGTCCGCCGGCGTAGTAATGAGCCTGCTCGTACTATCCTCTACCCCATCATTTAAGGCCGCAAGGGTGTATGGCGCACCTACCGAAGCGAGGTTGGAGGTAAACGTCTTACCCTTCACTAGGTTACCAGTCTGGTTTATCTGTGCTACTGGCGCGGCCGTTGCGGTCGGCGCCGGTGTGACCGTAGCGCTTGATCCCGGGCAGCCGGCCGGTTCAGTGACGTTGCCGTTGGGGTTGGTGGCTATGCCATCGGCCATGCCATCGCTAAAAGCCGGCGCGTAGCATTGCAAAGGATTACCGCCGCCACCGATCGAGCTCGGACCGTTATTGGCGATCACTTGTAGGTTGTCGGCTAGCTTCATAAGGTCGCTGTACCAGGTTGAGCCTTGGCCCTGGACCATACTGTAGCCATAATCATTTTGGAATTGTTGGTCAAAGTCGCCACTATAGGCTTGTGTCATCAGGCTGCCGCTATAACCCCGCTCAACGGCGATCGTCAACGGCGGCCGGTACCCGCTTGTTCCATAGGCATCTTCAATGTAGTAGGCGCCATAATTCTGCAAAGTCCAGCATAGTTGCTTGGCGGGTTCGCTCGTAAGTCCCAGGTTGGCACAATTCGTACTTTTGCCAATGGCGAGTAACGATCCCATTTTAATATTTGTTTTGCTCGAACCCACGCCGTACTGCGAAACGGCATAGCCATCGGCACGGTGGGCCGGCCAGCGGTAGCAGTAATTACCATCTGCAGGATTAGGATTTTCTTGGCCAGAATCAATGCTGCAACGAATTGCATCGTGATAGCCCGAAAGGTTGAGCTTAATGGCGTGGCGCGGTCCGGTTTGTCCTGGGCGCAGTTCTCCAAGGCGGATGGTGCCACCCAGTGCAGATACGCCACTGGCGCCCTGCGCGCCATATAACCCGTCACCATTGAGCGCTAGATCACTAGTTAAACTATTGAGCGACGTGAACCCTTTGCCCGCACAATGAGCGAAAACAGCTGACTCACGAACGGCATTGTTGCTGGTCGGCGACAAATAGGCAGCCATATCGTTGGGCAGCGTACCGACATTAGTGCCGCTGCCAACGTACCAATCCGCCGGTAGCTTGCCTTGGCCATCTGTGTAGTTACTGTAATGTGTAGTATTGCCATCGCAGCGGAAGTTGGGATTGCTTGAAGTGTAGCCTGGTTGATTAAAGGCATCATTATTAGCCGTGATTTGCGTTACTGGCGCATTTGGGACAAAGGCTAAGTGCTGGTTTTCTTTGGTGATGCCCCATTGCGAGAAATCGTTTGCGCCAAAGCCGGCATCTACGTACTGCGCACCGGAGCCAATCGGCATATTCCAGATTGAGTAGCGCGAAAAAGGCTGGAGGTATTTGTCGCGTGTTAAGGGAATTGCTGCGAAAATGCGCAGCAACACAAAGATACCGAGAACCGACGCGAGCAAGCCGACGGCTAGTATTGTGGACTTATTAAACTGGCTAGTTCTAATAATTGATGGCCTGGCGAGGCGTTTGGAATTTACAGTCTTCATACGTACAGCTTATGCTAGGGCGCAAGGCTAGGCAAGTTGCGAAGCTCGGTGGTTATAGGCTAAGGCAGATGCTCGTCATAGTTGCCAAGTTATGTACCACAGGCAGCACCCGTAGACGCGAAGCTGTATGGCTCTTCGCTAACACCGCCTATGCGGCGTTAGCGTCCCCAATTCTGAAGTATTTGCGACAGATCGAAGATGTTCACGATGCCATCACCAGTGAGGTCACCGGCCGAACGAAGGGTAGTACGTTTACCGTAGTTAGCTAGTACGGCATTGAGATCCATACTGTTTACCCGACCGTCACAGTTGATGTCGCCCAGTTTGGTACAGGCTGGGGTAGGGGCTGGAGTTAAGGTCGGTTGCGGGGTAGGGGTAGTGGTTGACACCGGAGTCGGAGCGGGGGTGGCTGGAGTAGCCAGGATATCGGCCCGATCGATGGCGATATAGTTTCCAGTAGCTGAAGTATTATGGGTACCTAAGGCGGTAAGGGTTAGGATGTGTTTACCAGTAGCTAAACCAGTCGCCTCGAAGAGCACTGCCCCATATTGCCGGGTGGCGCTGTAAGCGTCCATTGCCTGGGCTGCTCCTCCATCGACCGAAACTTGGTATTTCCCAAATTGCGCGTCAGCCACACCGTAGAGTCGCACGCCGCCACCAGTGAAGGCCAGCTTGGCTATCCCGCCGGTTGGCGCCACGGTGGTCGTATGGTTACCGCCGCCGTAGAGTAAGGGGTCGTCTGCCGGCCCGGGGTAAAAATCCCAGCCAGTGCTGGAGTAGGCAAAGGCAGCATCTTTGTCGTCGATCGTGCCGGTCGGCGCATAGCTGGTGGGGTTGGCGGGGGCGGTTGGAGCAATCGATGGCCCTGGGGTAGGGCTCGGCGTCGGGTTTGGAGTCGCGACCGGAGTCGGGGTAGGCGTAACAACATTCGAAGTATTGTAGCTCTTGTCGAAGCTGGCATTGAAGGTGTTAGCCACGCCATTTAGCACAGGCAGCTTGCTTGTCTCATTCGGAAATTGCGGAGCCGTATTCCAGTCGCACCCAGATGGGAGGGAGCTAGTGTAGGCGGTGGAGCTGCCATCGGTCGAGACCACAGGCACCGGAATGTTTGGATCAATCGTCGAGCTAATGAAAGCAAGTTGGTCGGTAGAACGCCGGCCGGTGACATCTAGAATATTGCCCGGAACAGCCGACGAAGCATCCTTCGAAAAATGCACATTCTCAAAGCGCCATTTCTGGCTCGGGAATCCAAAACCTTCAACGCTGTAATGCAGGCCGACGCGGATCGGTCCAGTGGTGTTGTCTACCGGATTATCATCGCTGAGAATAATATCGCTGTCCTTAAACTCAATGGTGTTACCGAAGTAGGCCCGGCCGACTTGATTGCTGTCATTGATCTTACCGATATGGGTTGTAGTATGGAGCGCGCAGAAGCTGCTATTGGGGAAGTTGAGGTCAAAGGGACTCTTACTAATATTAACGTTGTTTAGGCGGACAATAGTCCGGGGGTCAACCTTGGAGACTGTGCCACTGCCGTAAGACGCGCTGTAATACACGAAGCCCATATCGATATCGAGCGTCCGGTCCAGGTCAGAATTATAAATGTTAATTTCATTCAGGCCGCGGTTATTTACTGCTGGGTCGTCAACTTCTATATCCATCGAGTCGTCATGGCCAGTGGACTGGACATAACGATAGCTATTTACATCAACCTTGTTATTGTCCCCAGTTACTACAAAGCCGCCGCGGAATACGTCTTTGATGATAATCCGGTTTATAGAGGCGTTCACCCCCAGCCCGATCGAAACGCCGTCGGCTGTACCATTCATAAATACGCTGTCTTCTACGAAGGCCCGCAAGCGGCCGACAGTCGGGGTCTCGGCGGAGAGATACAAAAGGTGGGCGTGCTCTAGCTGGTGGCCCCAATATAGCGTACCGTCAGCCGGACGGTTGCCGTCGAACACTAAGCACTTGACGACCAGCGGCGGCGAGTCGACTGCGCCATTGTAGCCGCCAAAGGTGACTGGATTGCTGTAATAGTTAGTATTACGCGGTGATTTGAATATTTGGTCATCTTTGCCGTAGCCGGCGATATGCTGGATCGTAGCGTTGTTGCCAGTATAGGTGATACTGGGGTAAACAAGGATGTTTCGGACTTGGTAAGTGCCCGATGGAAACCAAACCGTACCGCCGCCTGCATCGCGAGCAGTATTTATAGCTGTTTGCACGGCTACCGTATCATTGGTCGTGCCATTTCCGGTCGCACCAAAACTTGTCACATTGTATATGCGGTTCGCTGTGCGCGGATCGGCGGTCGCAGTTGTCGCACAATTTGCCGAAGCCAAGGTATTCAAAGGTCCAGCTGCAAAGATTCGTAGCACTACAAAAATACCAACAATGGCAGCCATAAGAGTGATAGCTACTGCTGTTGGTGAGTTAAAACGGCTTCTTGAAAGTAGAGCTAGACGACCTACTCGGTTTTTCTTGGACTGACGCATATGTACAGCTTATGCTTGCTGCTAGTAAAGCGCAAATTGGCTATAAAACGGCCTAGTGGCTGGGCAGGGCTGGTTCTGCCTTAGTCGCAACTAAGTTCTTGGGTGCCTTGTACCAGGTGATGAAGACTACGCCGGCAATGATGATGGTACTGCCAGCAAATAATATGGGCATACTTGGCGTTAGACTGGCAGCAATGTAGCCGGAAAGTACGGGCGGTATGGATTGGGCAAGGGCCTGCACGCTGGCGCTGATACCAAGGATTTCGCCTTGTATTTCCTGACCAGCCGAACGGCTGACCAAGGCCATGGAGTTGGCCATCGTTAGGCCATTGAACATGGCAAAGAATGGAGCTATGAGGAATAGTTCCCAGCGGGCATTTGCAATGAAGTAGAGGAGTAACCCGAGACCGGTAGCTATGAAGCTGAACCGTAGTACTTGGTGCTCAGATAAAACTTTAGAGACCTTACGGGTTACCACGGCCTGCGATAGTGCAATCCAGACACCGACGTAGCTAAAGTAGTCGCCAACATTGCTAGCCGTGAAGTTGAACTTGCTTACAAAATAGACGCTGGCAAAGGTAGTGAAGAAAGTAAAGCCAGCTGTAAATAAAAATATAGAAATAAAGCTAACGCGTAGACCGGGCAGCTTGAAAGCCCGATTGATATTACTCAGTGACTTATTCCAATGGATAGTTAAGCCTTTGGCCACCTTGGTGAGCGTTTCGGGGAATATGAGCAGCACCGAGCAGACATTCAAAAAGCTGAGCAGGGCTGCAAACCAGAAGGGAGTGGCGGCGTTAAACCATGCTGGTGTGTTGAGCAGATGAAGAGATCCAAGGCTTATAAATGGAACGCCGGGGCTGGAAAGCTTGCCTCCTAGATATGGCCCCATGATGAAGCCAAGCCCAAAGGCGGCGCCTATCAGACCAAAGTTTTTGGCGCGGTTTTCGGGGGTTGTAATATCGGCGATAGCGGCCTGGGCTACTGACAGATTGCCACCTGTGATGCCATCAAAAGCCCGGGCTATAAATAGCAGCGGCAGGTTTTTGGTCATAATACCGATGGCAAATAATACGTAGCTCAGCGATGTTCCGAGTAACGAGATAGCTAAGATCGGCTTGCGACCATAGCGGTCGGACAGCTGCCCTAGGATGGGGGTCGATATAAACTGCATGAACGGGTAGATGGCAGTTAAGAAACCGAGTAGGATGTAGCCTTGCTTCACCGTCCAGCCAGCTGGCAAAAGGTAAAAAGCCGAGTGCGGGTTGGCCAGCAGCTGCGGGATGACCGGAATAAGGATGCCGAAACCGAGCAGGTCGATGAGGATAGTAAAGAAGACCACCGGAAGTGGCCGGCCGGCTATTTTATTTTTGAAGGCGTTCACTGAGTTGGTATCCTAAGGGTAATTAGCTAATAACGAGCTCCACAGTAGCACTATATGGACCGCTCGTCCAGATCAATGGCCGCCTGACGCAGTCGCCGAGGTACCTTTTTCGAGGTGCTTGGCATAAGGAAGGCGCAGCGCCGAAAGGAAGGCAATGAGCAATATCGCCGCCATGGCAAGCGCTGTCTTGCGCGCTGCATCGACAGTCGCTTGGTTGCCGATGCGGGTTAATTCCGTAGCTACTGCCGGGCTGACCTGCCCCTGATGCGAATCACCCCCGAAGGCAGCATTGGAGGCGTTTTGGCCGATGGCTTGGGATAATACCGGCTTAGCTTGGTCGGGAATCACTTGGCTAGAGTTAATACCACCACTAACTCCACTGACGATGGCCGCCAGCAAGATGGCGCCGAGTATAGCTGAACCAAGTGAGGATCCAACCTGGCGCAAGGTGTTATTAACGCCCGAGGCCTCCCCCGCCTGCTCGACCGAAACCGCCGAAAGGGTCATATTGGATATCTGGGCCATAACCATTCCCATACCGATGCCGAAAAGCAAGAGGCCAGGGGCGACTGAGCTAACCGATTTATCGAGTCCGATACCCCAGCGTAATACGAAACTGGCCAGGAAGGTTAAGCTAATCCCGGTCTGGATCAAGCGTTTCGGAGCAACTCGATTGGAAAGAAAAGCCGAGAGTGGACCAAAGACCAGCATGGCAAGCGACATTGGTAGCAAAGCTAGTCCGGTATGAAAAGCGTCCAGCCCATGGACGGCTTGCAGGTAGACTGGTACCACGAAGATGAGTCCGGTCATGGCCATCGACACAATTGCCATAGTCAGAGCGCCCGATGTAAATTGGGTATTTTTGAAGAGTTTGAGCGATACCAGTGGCGTATGGCCGCGGCTCTCGCGCGCCTGTTCCCAGAGGGCAAAGAGTGCCAGCGTCACTAATCCAACCACGATCGAATAGGTAGTTATCGAGATTCCACCCGGCAGCAAATGGCCGAAAATTGCGAAGTCTTGCTTGGCCTTAAACCAGCCGTAGGTCGAAGATTGGATAATACCGAAGACAGCTGCTAGTAAGCCGCCGGCCGAAAGCAATATACCTACAAAATCAAGCTCCGCCTTCTCCGCGCGGTCGCGGTATTCAGTGATCAGCATCGAGCCCAATACCAGGATGGCGGCTACCACCACATTAATGCGGAATCCCCAACGCCAACTGTAATGGCTGGTCAAAAAGCCACCCAAGATTGGCCCGACGGCTGAAGCTGTGGCCGCAATCGCGCCCCAGACCCCGAAGGCAATCGCCCGCTCCCGGCCTCGGAAGGTCGAAACGAGCAATGAAGCAGTGGCCGGCATCATCAGGGCCGCGCCTATGCCTTCGATGATGGCTTCACCGGCTATCATCATGCCAAGGTTATGACTGATGGAAGCTATGAAACTACCAATGGCAAAGATTATGGCGCCGGATACAAACATCTTCTTGCGGCCAAATAGGTCGCCCAGGCGGCCACCGGTAACTGTCAGCGCTCCAAGCATCAATGCGTAGGCCGTAATGACCCATTGCATCCCCTTAATGTCGGTGTGCAGGTCGTGGACAAGGGTGCGCAACGAGACATTCAACAGCGAAGTGTCGATGACGATGATAGCTAAAGCTAAGCTGAGCACCACCAACGTCCCCCATTTGCGCAGGCCATTGGCCTCTTTAGGAGCTGGCGGCTGGGCGAGCGATTGGGCGCTGGTTGACTCTACGGGCTGGGGTTTTTCCTGCTGGGTGGCAGGTTGGGCCGACCGGGTAGGCCGCCTAATGGGCATAATATCTTGCATGTTTGACAATAGCAGGGATCCTTTTTGGGTGGTTAAACAGTGGCTGTAAGTTTTGAATGTCGGGGGGCCTTGAGTGCTTTTGCCCACCACGTTAAGCTGTCGAGAGTGCCATTGAGCTGATCAAAGTTACTACCAGTCATGCTGGCCTTGGCATCGAAGTTCATAACACCACCAATACGCGTTGAGGGCAGGGCTTGGGCCATATTCAGGTGAGCGGTTACGGGTATAAGTTGCTCAATTGCTCGGGATGCGCCATCGGGTGTCATCGAGTAGCCTACGTAGGCAACTGGCTTGTTGAGCCATTCTGAGTAGAGCTGGTCGATGGCGTTTTTAAGCGTGGCAGTGTAGCCGTGATTGTACTCGGCCACCAGGAATATGTAACCATCAGCGTCAGCAATCTTCTTGCCCCAGGCGGCTACTTTGTCGTTGGGGTACTCGCCAGACTGACGACCCATCGGCGGCATGGCTCCGAGCACTGTCGGTAGATCTTCCTCGGCAAGGTCGATAAGCTCGATCGAAAGGTCGGGGCGCAGAGCTGCTACATTGGTCACCCATTCAGCGACTTTAGCTCCCTGGCGAGCTTCGCGATTACTACCGAGTATGACTTTGATGTTGAGTGTGTCATTCATGATTATTCCTCTTTACTTACTGTATGGTTTTCTTTGGCTTCGGGATCTTTGGAGCAGAGTGACTGCATCAGGCCGTCGAGCTTTTGGCCCAGCAGACTGCGGTCGGCTTCATCCAAATGTTCAAATACTTCGCGCAAACTGCGCTGTAGGGCGGCTCCGGCTATGGTGGTTGCCGTCTTTCCACGGGCGGTAACGGTTAGCTGGAATTTACGCCGGTTTTCGGGAGACTCGTGGCGGTCGAGAAAACCTTGCTCAACCAGCATATTGATCTGGCGGCTAATGGCGGCTTCAGTGAGCCCCAGGTAGTCAGCAATCTGGGAGGCGCAAATATCCGGGTCGTGGCCCAGGGCCATCAGTGTCTTGAACTGGGCAAAACTCAGCTCGGTCTCGAGCGCTAAAACCCGCTCTATGCGCCGCTCCAACAAAAAGTTCATTTTGTGGATGCGGTAGGCCAACTCTTTGTCGCTATACGTTTCGTTCTTCATACATTTGACTATACGCGTTAATACTTAACACGTCAAGTATTAACTTGTGATCTTATGGCGCTAGTATGGAAGGGGCCAGTCAGTGTACTATTATGTGTATTATGCTAAAGCGTTTTCGAATTGCCCTACTCGCCTCTTTGTTGCTCAGCTACTTGCCGCTGGCAACGCCCGCTCAAGCGGCTGGCTGCGATAGCTCGGCCGCAACCTCCACGCTGAGCATGCGCGTCCCCCGCACCGGCAGCTATGCCAGCTGGTTCCGCTTTCGCAAAACCACAGCCGGCATCAGCCAAGCTGCTGTCGAGATCGGCGGGGTCTGCCAGCAACTCCGGCTCGATGCTGCTACCGCTGGTACCTGGTATTGGACAAACAAAAGCCCGGCCTTAACCAATGTCGTATATAAGTTTTCGAGCACTCGCACTACTGTTGTAAAGTTTTCTAGCCTTGACGAGGTTCAAATCGACCGGGTGATACTCTTGCGGCTTGGCGAGAGCTGCAGTGATAACAGCTCCACACCCAGTGGCCTAGGCGACAATTGCCTAGCAGCCCCAACCACCGCTACCACCGCCTCGGCCAGTAGCGAAATAATAGATGAGAACCCCATCATTCTTTCGGGTACGCACGCCGCCCTACCCAAGCCAACCATCGACCAAGGAACTGTCAGCCAAATAAACTACTATATAGACGCTATTCTTGTAGCCAGTACGCCTGAAACCGAGATCGGCTATGTCGATTCGACCAGACTGGCCAATGGCCCACACGACTTAACTACTGAGCTGGTGAGTATCGACGGCAAGCTGCAGCAAAGCTCGCGAAAGGTTTCGGTACGCAACGACCAATCAGTTTTTGCGCCAGTAACTCGCTTTATAAGTCGCTATCGCAGGCCCATAATCTATATATTCTTCGCCTTTATGTCAGTACTTGCAGCCTTAGTAGCCTACATTATTACAATTAAGCGTCGTCGCGGTAAGCTAGTACCTATACCTAACCAAACCCATAAAACTACCAGCGGTTTGCCATTGGTCAGCGACCATACAAGACACCAGCAGATCAACTACATCGGCGGCATGTCGATAGTTTTCTTCGCCATTTCCGGCCTTGTCCTGGGAAATGCGAGCGCCGCCTTGTGGAGGAATTACTCCGCAGCGGGCGAGTTAGAAAGCGGCACACTGGCGGCTAACGCCAAGCTCAGTGTCACGATTGTCCGAGACGCCACGGCCTCGGCCAGCAGCTTTGTGAACTTTGCTTTCAAGACCGCGCCGATGCCGATGCCGGCCACCCCAACTCCAGCCCCATCCCCGGCCCCGGGTGTGACCCCAACCGCCACCCCCAAGGCCACTAATGCCCCGACGCCCACACCCACGCCTTCTATGCCCGGCATGACCAAGCCTGTGGCACCGGCCGATTTCCTGCCTTCCGGCAGTAGTTCCAGCCAGCTCTTGATCGATACCGGCGGCGCCATCCCGGCGCTATCTGGCGACGGTACCGGTGACTTCCGGGTGGTCTGTCGCTACACGCACATGAACTATGACGACCCGATAGTCTACCCCGGCCAGCCTGGGCTCTCGCACTTGCACAGCTACTTCGGCAACACCGTGGCCGACGCATCCTCAACCCACGCCAGTTTGCGGGCTGGCGGTAACAGCACCTGCGACGGTGGCATCGCCAACCGTAGCGCTTACTGGGCTCCAGCACTGCTCAATGCTTCGCTCAAGCCAGTGCCTATAGACTACGGGTACATTTACTACAAGTCTGGCTACCGCAGCGTGGCACCAAGTAGTATTAATAACATTCCCGATGGCCTCAAGATGATCGCCGGCTCGGGTGTGGCGACGGCTGCTCAATCTGGCGAGATCGTCAGCTGGTCATGTGAATCGACCCCCGGTATAAGCCTACAATCCATCCCTCAGAGTTGCGGCCAGAACAGCTACATCATCTACACCATCACCTTCCCGCAGTGCTGGAATGGCCGTGATTTAGATTCGGTCGACCACAAGTCGCACATGGCCTACCCGACCTACGGTGTTGGTTGCCCAGCTACCTACCCAGTCGCCGTTCCGGTTATTAGCCTGCACATCCGCTACAGGCAAACCACAGTCGACACTTCTGGCTGGAAACTAGCCTCCGACAGCTATACCATCTCCAGCTCGCAACCCGGCGGCCTGTCGGCCCACGCCGACTTCATGGAAGCCTGGGATCCGACTATCCGCGATGAGTTCACCCTGAACTGCATCAAGGCCGCCCGCGACTGCGGGGTACGCGACCTCGGCGACGGCCGTATACTCCATATGCTGCCTATCCCCTAGCCTGGCCGCCCGGTAGACTTCTTGCTACAATAGCCCTATGGCAACTATCAAACTCTTTTCTTGGAATGTGAACGGCATTCGGGCCGTGACACGCAAAGGCTCCCTAGAGGACTTCATGAAGGCCGAGCAACCGGATGTGTTGTGCATGCAAGAAACTAAAGCTCAGGAATCAGATTCAGAGTTACACTTCGATGATTATTTGGAATACTGGAATTCAGCAGACAAAAAGGGCTACTCAGGGACGGCCATATTCACAAAGACCAGACCGTTAAGTGTCACAAACAACCTAGCAACAGAGATTGCCGCCAAATACGAAATGCTCGATGATGCAGCGCGGGACGCAATGTCTGAAGGACGGGTTTTGACAGCAGAATACAATAACTTCTATCTAGTCACTGTATACACGCCGAATGCCAAGGACGATCTTTCGCGGGTCAAACTTCGTCACAAGTCCTGGGACCCGGCTTTCCTAGCTCACTGTAAGGCGCTTGAAGCGACCAAGCCAGTTGTGTTTTGTGGAGACTTAAATGTTGCCCACATGCCAGAAGACCTGGCCAACCCTAAGGCCAATATCGGCAAGCATGGCTATACCGCCGAAGAGCGCGAAGGCTTTCAGAATTTTTTGGATGCCGGTTTCATTGATACTTTCCGAATCTTTCATGAGGGTAACGGCTTCTATACTTGGTGGTCACACTTTGCAAAGTCGCGCGAGCGCAATGTCGGCTGGCGGATTGATTATTTTCTAGTGAGCGAATCTCTGCGCAGTAAAGTTGTAGCTGCAGATATTCATCCAACCCAGATGGGTTCCGACCACTGCCCGATCAGCTTAACTTTGGATATTTAGAATGACTGATTTGAGCGAAAGGATACCAAAGCGGACTCGCAAATTGATCCCATATTTAGTTGGCTTTGCGACAGCGGCGATCTTGATCCTGGGCATCAGGGCTATACGCTATAAAGACCCACACACCCACTACCACGCCAACTTTGCCATTTATATTAATGGTGTCCGTGAGGGGCTAAAAGATCCCAGCTACTACGAAGAAATAGCTAGCTGCAGTGATGAAGACAAACGGCCACAGCACCGGGCGCATTTGCACGATAATGTAGCTGACGTTGTGCACGTCCACGACAAGCTCGTAACCTGGGGGGCGTTACTCGCCAATATCCGCTATGGAGGGGGTGAAGAATACTTAGCTACACCGACCAAGTCGTACCAAGCCGACGATACTCACAAGATGCACTTTATACTAAATGGTAAGGATGTATCGAACGTATCGAACCAGATTATTGGGGATAAAGATCGATTGCTGATCAGTTACGGATCCGATGATACGGCCGCTGTCCAAAAGCAGTTCGAGACAGTTGCCCGAACCGCGGCTACAGTTGATGCCCAGAAAGACCCAGCTGCTTGCAGCGGTAGTGAACCGACAGGCTTGCGCGGCCTCCTCAACATGCTTTTCTAAGCGAGCTATTGCCAAATTAGTTTTGCGAGCGGATTATATGCTTAGTTATTAATGTGTGAGGAAAAGGTATGTTAAAGGATTTTATGGATTTTGTCCGCAAGCAAGGGGTTGTCGGGCTGGCTGTCGCCTTTGTTCTGGGGCAAGCAATCGTTAAAGCTGTGACTTCACTGGTCGAAGATATTATTATGCCGATTGTCGGTCTCATCCTTGGTAAGGTTGATTTCAATAGCCTGGCAATTACCGTTGGTGACGCTCGGATCGCCTATGGCCACTTCATTAGCACGCTGGTCGACTTCTTGATAGTCGCCGCTGTCGTCTACTATGGGGTCAAATGGCTGAAGCTCGATCGGGTCGACAAAAAAGACTAGATAGTGGTTCGTGTTTCTAAAAAATCGCCCTTCGGGCGATTTTTTGTTACTTGGGCAGGCCTGGCCGAAAGACCCAGAGCTTATACCAGTAGTAATTCCAGATCGTGAAGAAACCGGAAGAAACGAACTGGCCAATGTAGGGGGTAATACCTATGGACTTTAGAACGGTGAGAATGCCAAGGTCGATGAAGAAATTTATGATGGTAATAATGGCGTAGCGGATAGTCGTGTGCGTGACCTTGGTTGACTTGCGATGGCCGCCGAATACCCAGTAGTGCTGCAGGATGAAATTGACACTCAGGCCGACGGCATACTTGGCGACATTGGCGACAAGAAGATTGGTGTGGAAACCCTTGTCGAAAAGTAGGAATACAAGGTATCCGCTCCAAAAAAATGCCCAGCCGCTAACAGCATAAGCACCAACCTGCTTAACGCTATGCTTTTTGTGTTCTGGTTTTATTTTTTTGGGTGTCGGTTTGGGCAAAGGTTTTCCTTATTGGGTGCTTAGAATTAGGGGCGGAGTGTGCCAGCAAATACTTGCCAAGCAAGCAGTGATTTGGCTACTAAACTTAGTATGATATAGACTCGCTCGCCATAAAGATAATCTTGCCACTTTCCAAATTTCTTGTACTGCAGGACCATATTGATAGCAAAGACGTTAAAGAAAGTAAAGATAGAAACGAAGATCCAATACACAAAATTGGGGGCTTTTGCGCCATTGTCTGCGCCAACCTTGAAATACACAAAAACAACGATCCATGGCACTATCCCCGCCACACAGCCCAGCCAGAAACTGAGCCAATGAGTGGTTTTAGTAGTTTGGTTGTGGACCTCCATGACGAGTCCACAAAGGTTCATGATGGCCACTAGAGCGAATATCATGAGTAAGCTTGCTAGGTCGTATACGCCGACAAGCATAGCGATCGCCACCATCATGGTCGATGCCGATAGGCTATACTCAATCCAGCGAGCACGGTTAATACCTATGTCCAGATCAGCATTGTAGCGCTTACGGTAAACAGTGGCAATGATCAGGTGTGCCGAAGCCGATAGAAACAAAAAGCCGGCAATCAGCCAAGCAAGCCTAACCTCAAAAAGAAGCTTGGTGGCTGGTAATAACTTCTGGCTGGCACGATCAAAGGCCAGATAGCTAGCATTTACCGGCAGGCGAAAATCTTTGCTCAATACTAGGACAGCGATGCCCTGTATGGCATGGAGGACGGCCATGAAAAGGTTAAATTTCTTTAGCGCTAACAGTTTCTTTTGCATACCTCTATTCTAGCATAAGCGCTTCCAAACAAGATAAACTTGGGCCCTCAACCCGACCATAACCACCAGAAGGTCTGACCTTTTCAGTCTAGCATAAGCATTTGAAAAAGGTCTGATCTTTTCATGCTGAAAAGATCAGACCTTTTTCAAGTCCACATCTGTTAGCGCGATGCCACTAAAGCTTAGTAGTAGCAATGAAAGATCAGACCTTTTACAAGCAAAGAGCGGGGTCTCGGAGTGATCCGAGTATCCCCGCCCTTGGTGGACGTGGTCAGGTTGGCTTTACTTCTTCGCGCAGAGGCTTTTTTCGGCGGCTTTTGCCGCTTTTGCCATCAGGTCTGCAGCCTTACTGCTGGGGCGAGCTGCCACCAAAATGACGTAGCCGTCTTGGTCGAAAACGCTTAAACCGAAACTTACTAGCGGGCCACTGCCCAAATCATCCATCGACAACTTTTCAGTGTTTTTCCAGAAGCCGGCCGCAAGCCCGTAGGGGCAGTGGTGGTCGAGATGGATGAAGTCGTCCATGACGGTTCCACGCGGTACTTGAGTCGCAGGTGGGGTAGAATAAGCAGGTATCTGCTTGCCCGGCTCCGAAGCCGTGGTGTACGGCGCGGTGGTGTAGGCCGTGGTCGGCGGCACGGTTGCCGGGGGCTGGGTGGCCAGCGGCGCAATGCGGTGCGGCTTGGTTGGCACGGTGGCCAGCGGCGTGATGCGCTGCTGTGGCTTGGCCGTCTGGCCGCTGGCATAGGCCGGCTGGCCCATGACCAGCGAGGCGGCGGTGAAGCCGACCAGTAGCATGGCTGCCATGACGATGAACATCCGTCGGTTGGCGTTCAGGCGCTGGAGGTGGTAGGAGAGGTGGCGCATGATGGTATTTCCTTTCAGTGGGGTGCTGCCGGAAACGCTGACCAGTCGTGTTATTGGCCAATGTTTCCGGCAAGACTAGCCGCCGGAAGGTTGAAGGTGCTGCATGCTGCTTAGGCCGCATGATCGTGCTATATTAGCATAAGTACTATATTTTGTCAACACTAGTAAGCAACCAGCACTGAGCAAGATGGAGGTTACGAGACTAGAAGAGAGCTGAGCCTAGGCAGGGCGCAATTGCTCCAGAAGCTCGCTGAGGCTCAAGGTCGCCACACCTACAGCGTGGTCGGCGCCACCATAGTATATAAAGACCGTGTCCCCCATCACCACTTGGCCACATGGGAATATAACATTACTGATCCAGCCAGATTTTTCCCAATCGAGAATCGGCGTCAGGATAGGCTGAGCGGCCCGGCTAATAACCTGCGAAGGATCATCTTTACCAAGTAAGGCCACCCCAAGACAATAATGCCCGGCCACGGTAATACCGTGATAAAACAGTAGCCAGCCCTCATCGGTCTCCAGCGGTGGTCCGGCAATACCAACCTTGCGGCTATCCCACATACCGGGGCGTGGTCCCAATACTTGAATGCAGCGCTTGAGTTTCTGGGCGTCAAAGTTCAGGTTATCAACGTAATCGGCGCAAATGTGGCCATCAATACGATGCAAAACCAGGTATTGATTACCGAATTTACGTTCAAATATGGCGGCGTCTTTGTCATCGATCCCCTCTGGCGACACCAGCTGTGGCATCGTCCATTCGTCCCATTTATGGGCAAGAAAGTCGTCGACGCTTATATTACTGGAAGCAACTTGCGGGGCGTGCACGCCATCGTAGGCCGTGTAGGTAACGTACAGGCGATTGCCAATATGCATGACTCGAGCGTCTTCACAACCAGAATTGGTATTTGGCCCGGCAGTTTTCATCTCGTAGGAGGCACGGGGCACATAGATTGGCTCCGGCAAGCGTTCGCTGATCGTATATCCATCCTCGCTTACAGCCAGGCCGACGACAGACGTGTAGTCCGGCCCTGCCGCTCTATACAGAATATAGGTTTTGCCCTTCAGCTTTACGGCCGCCGGGTTCAAGACGTGCAATGATTCCCAAGGATGATCTTC
This sequence comes from bacterium, assembly GCA_043767845.1. Taxonomy (GTDB): domain Bacteria; phylum Patescibacteriota; class Saccharimonadia; order UBA4664; family JBBRNT01; genus JAYUFZ01. The sequence continues at coordinate 23,922 of JAYUFZ010000028.1, forward strand.
AATCGGCGAGAGGATAGGGTTACCTTCATAACGCGTGGCGTATTGCATCGGGTCGTTGGTCTCGGACAAGCTCGGCATTAAGGCCTTCAGGCTCAATGTAGCCCGGCAAATAGTTGTGTCGGTCGAGCCATAGTAAATATCAAGCTTGTCGCCATCCAGCAAAGCGCCCGAGGGGAAAACGATATTAGGCAAGCGGCCGTACTTTTCGTAGGCCTCTTCGGGGACCATGATTGGAAATGGCAAGCGCTTGAGCACTTTTTGCGGATTATCCCGATCGAGTATGACAATATCAATCCCAAACTGCTTGTGCTCCGTAAAGTATTCCTGGATCCGGGAGTAAACTAATAACCAGCCGTCTTCGATCAGGATTGGCACAGCACCAACTTCGGTCTGTTCGCTATCGTTGTGGCGCAAGTCGAGGGCAAACTGCAGATAATTGGCATACCAGCTGTCCCAGAAAGCTTTGTCCCAGAGCTGATCAAGCTTATCCAAGTAAGCAAAGGCAATCGAGGAGGGCGATTTGTCACTATGGACGGTCAAAATAAGGGCGTATTTGCCGTTAACCTTTTCCGGGAAGAGGGCCATGGCTTTGGCGTTAAAGGGTGTCACCAGGTGCTTGGATTCAATGGTTTTTAGGTCTTTGCTAATAGCTACCGCGCAACGGATTTTGTCTGGCTCGAAGGGGAACGCGCCGATCGCTGTATAGAATATATAATACAGATCACCGACTTTTGTTACACGAGGATCCTCGCAGCCGAACTCATCCCAGTCCTCAGAAGGTTCAACCAGTGGCTTGGGCTCGTCGAAGGTCTGGCCCCCATCCTTGCTCGAGGCCACACCAACAATAGAGAGTTCCAGCTTTTGGTGATGGTAATAGTCTTCATGCGCCTGGGCCCGAAAGACCAGCTTTAGCTCATCGCCCACCACAACCGGTGACGCATTGTAGGCGGCTAGACTGTACCACGAACTGGCCGTATCGGGCTGGATGAGCGGGTTGTTTTGGTCGCGCCAGACATTAAACATGTTTGACCTTGGTGCGGCTGGAGACCAACTTTAAAGGCTTTTCTTTCATTAACTCGTCGATGAATTGCTCAAGGTTAGCCGTTGCCACGCAGACGAACTTGTCGCCACCACCGTAGTAAACAAAGAGTGTGCCGTCTTTGACAGCCGCGCCACTAGGGTAGGCGATACCGAACTTCCACTCATTCTCGTAGTATTCTTCCGGAGCCAGGATCGGGCTATTGGTACGGTAGAGAACCTTAGATGGGTCATCGGCGTCGAGAATCATGGCGCCAATTTTGTACTTAGCATCATCACGGTCGTCGACAGCGTGATAGATTACCAGCCAGCCTTCTTTGATACGAATAGGTGTCGCCCCAACACTGAGTTTACGGCTGTCCCAGGCGTGTGGCCGAATAGCGATTTCGCCGTGCGTTTCCAACCATTTGTCGGTGTGCTCGCCAAGGTCCAGCGTGTCATCGTAGTGAATCAGGATATTTGGGAACACCCGGTGGAAGACGACGAACTTACCGTTGATCTTCTCCGGCAACAAGACACCACTTTTGTTCACAATTCCTGGTTCGGAAATGAGCGTTGCTTTCGACCACTTGTGCCAGCGCTTGGCCACGAAATCATCTATGTGCATGGTACTCATGGCCACCCGTGGCGGGCCATAGCCGTCGTGGGCGACGTAGGTCAGGTAGACAATCTCATCGATCATCGCCAGTTTGGGGTCCTCGCAGCCGCCCCAGCCACCGCCAGAGGCAAAGGCGTCGCTGTAGGTCGAGGTCTTTACTGCATTGACACCTTCAAATTGTTCCCTGGGCCAGTAGGCCGGGGTTTGGCTGCGATAGTCGATTGTGTAGCCATCGGTGCTCGAGGCGTAGCCTAGCATCGACATACCAGCGTAATTCAAGGCTCGGTAGAGCATATGGATCTTGCCATCGTGCTGGAAAACAGCCGGGTTGAAGACGCCGACCGACTCCCAATCGTTCTCGCGGGGCGACATAATAGGGTTCGCTTCGTGCCTAGCCAGGCGCATCTCCGGACGCGCCATCGGCTCCAGGTCGAAGGGGTTGGGCATAGTATGGGTGATGAGCTGATTGGCGCCACTTAGTTCGTAGGCCACCAGCAAGTCATCAAGGGCATAGGCGCCGACCAAACGATGCTCACGCTTCTTGGAGTACTTGCCCGACTCCCAGAGCGGCGTCTCGGCTCGCCACAAAACATGCATCGGGTTGTCCTTGGCCAGTAGAATGCCGCCCATTTGCAGTTGGTAAGTATCGCGATGGTTACTACGGGTCTGGTAAAAAACCAATATCCCCTGCTCAATATAGCTCACGCCAATGAGTTCTAAGGCACCGTGGTCATAATAATGTGGCCGAGACTTGATAAGTGGCATGGTCTTGGACCAGGCGACGAGATTTTTGGAAAAAGCGATACCGAGCTCACCTTCACCATGGATTAAGGCGTATTGGCCGGCGTGGCGGTATTCGGGCACGATCTGGCCTCGGCCAGTGAGATGGGCATTTATAGAAGCTACTTCCCAGCCTACTAAGCCGTCGTCTTCAACGCGCGTAGCGATCCGGACATTCTGCTTCTTGCCCTCGGCAACGCTGTAGGTGGCAATATGTTGCTGGGCAACGGTTGAAAGCTGGAAAGCAGTCATAGCAGCCGGATTCTCCAACTTGCCGAGTGGCAAGACTACTACCAGCTCTTCCTGGTCAAACTTGAGCTCGCCAAGCGGTTCCCCCGAAGCGATGCGTAGCTTTTGCTTGCCACTAAAAGCAAGCGTGCCCACCATAGCGACTGATTCGCCGTAGCGGGACACACCGAGTGGCTTTATAGCCTTAGTATTAATCGTTGCCATTGGAAATAATTGCGCCTTTTTTGCCTTAACATAACCATTATGCCTGAGGAGGAGTCACCAGGGCAAGCGTTTTGTTATATTTTGGCACTTGTTGTAATAGATACAACAATTTAAAGATCGCCAAAATGTCATTTCAGCAGAAATTCAGGAACAAAAAAGAGCCCTGAGGCTCTTTTAGGCCGGCTACTTAAGCCTTGGGCTTCTTCGGTTGCCTGGGTTTTAGTACCTTTTTGTTTTTATCCTGGGCGTTATTACCCTTTGCCATGTTTGCACCTCTGATTATTCGCTACTACAAGATTAGCATAATTACTGATTAAAAGCATAAGAACTCTAGTGGAAGTGACCAGCTAAGAGTCAAAGGTAAAGGCGTTAATTGTTACTCCAATCGGGAATTGCAGTTCGAGGGTAGCGCCGCGCTGTAGATCAGTCGAATGTACCAGCCGGTAAAGGCGGGCGCCCTCGACCCTGGCCAGTCCGCTGGAGTCGACATCCGACCCAGCTAGCCCGCTACTGCCGACCGATTGACCATTCACCAAGACCTTGACACCAGCTGCCTGCGTAGCACCCATTACCAGATATACATCGGTGCCACTAAACTTGAATTGCAGCGTTGCCCCGGCCCCTGAAACCGTATCCTGCGCCCCAGCAGTCCAATTGCCACCCAGCGCCCACTCATTGCTACCCAGCTTGTCGGCTAGTATATAAGCCTTCAACTTGTCCTGGACTAGGCCACCGGCGTTGGCGTTGCGCTGGGCCCGGGCGTATCCTAAGTACGTCTCTGGCGACATATTGGCATTTGGCTGCTTGGTTTGAGTACTACTAACCCCACCCGATACACTGTTACCACCCTCCGCCAATAGCGCCCGGATAACTTTCTCATTGTTCTCATAACCACCCTCGCCAAAGTGGGTATGACGGATGCGGCCCGTGCGGTCTATGAAGTACTCGGCTGGCCAATATTGGTTGTGGTAGGCTGACCAGGTGGCGTAGTTATTGTCTAAGCCGACCGGGTATGTAATACCTTCATCCGACACCGCCTTACGAACGTTGGCTTCTACCCGTTCAAAGCTGAACTCCGGAGCGTGCAAACCAATTACCACCAAACCTTGGTCTTTGTATTTGGCATATAAATCTTTAACATGCGGTATTGTGTGGATGCAGTTAATGCAGCTATAGGTCCAGAAATCTATTAACACGACCTTACCCTTACTTGACGCCAGGCTCTCGCCAGATGAGTTAATCCAGGCGTCAATACCCTTGATCTCTGGTGCGGTCACGGCCGAATCGAGAGAGAAGACAGCGCCTTCAGAATTTGTATTATTGACACTGCCATTAGCCGAGGCCTGACCACCGGTCTTAGGCAGCAGCAACTGCTCAATATTGACAGCTGGAGCTAGGTTATGATCGAGTAAGTAGGTTTCGACTCGTTTGTCAAAACCGGTCAAGACCGAGATGCCAATCAGCACAAAGAGTAGCCCCAGACCGCGCTTGAACCAACCGTGGGGGTTGGCTAGAGCACTCAATCGGTTAGTCATCGACTGCCCCAGATAGCCGAGTGCCAGCAGCACTCCGGCCAAGCCGAGCGAATAAGCTATAAGATAGGTTAGTCCAAGGCTAAAGTTATTTGGCAGCACTGTAGCAATTATAACGACGTATGTCGGGCTGCAGCTGGAGAAAACCGGACCCAGGGCAGCACCGATCAAGACGGGAGCCATCCAGCCCTCGGTGCGGGTAGCTTTGGCAAGCAGCCGCTGACTAGCCGCTCCCCAGCCATAGCGAATAGCCAGCTTGTCCCAAATTTGGGGGAAAAGGGCGACAAGGCCGAAAGCTATCAAAATACTACCCGAAACCAATTTCCAAAATATCGGTGGCACCATGATGAGGGCCGTACTGGCCTTGAGAAGCAAAGTGAAAACAATCACCGAAAGGGCCAGCGAAACTGCTATTATCAGCGGCCGCGTCCGACTCTTCGAGGCAGACGAGCCGCCCACGATTATTGGCAGGAGCGGCAAGATGCAGGGCGCAAGAACCGTGAGCAGCCCAGCGACAAACGATATTACAAGCAGATGCATGTCTAGATGCCCTTAGCTAGTAAGTCGCTGAGCGTGAAGCTACCCGACCATTTCTTGAGTAGTGTGCCACTGGCATCTACTTGAACCAAGGTGTGCTGGTAGGTCACGCCATACTTTTGCTTGAGGCTGGTTTCCTTGTCGTAATCAGCCTTGAGAATAGTTGTCCCCTTCGGAATATTACCTAGATTGGCGTTGATATCGCTATCTAATTTCCGACACTCTGGACACCAGCTAGCGTGGAAGAATATGATCACTTTGCCAGTTTTGGCGTCTGCTAGCTTGGCTGGGTCATAGGCTGCGTAACTACCAGTAGTCATAGCTTCACCTTCATGCATCATCTTATCACCGTCTTTGGTCGGCTGGGTTGCATCCTTACCGGCCATCTTCTCGCTGGATTCAGCGGCTTCGTGTTGCATAGCCATTTTGTCGGCGGCTTTTTTCTGGTTCTGGCTGTACACTACTCCCCCGGTAATCGCCCCAAATACTACTATTGCAAGCATCGTCACGGCTGTTCTGTTCGATATTTTCATAGCCACATCCTTCTTATTGGCTTAAGCTTACAGGCCGTTCTATGTAAAGTCAACTTTACTTTTCGCGCAACGCTATTGTCATGATTAACTTAGCCACGACCATACAGCCCAGGGTGGCAGGCAGCCACGGATCAACCTTCATCGCCAGGGCTTGAATAAAAGTACCTGCGAGCAAAACAGCGCCTCCGACGAAATAGCCAAGTCGAGCAGTACGCTGACCATTATAGGCCTCACGTTCGTCGGCTGGCTGTTCACGCCAGATAAAGATGGCAAACAGTATGGCAGACACCGCAAGTACTGCCACTAAGCCCATCTCGATTGCTGGACCCATGAGCATTCCAAAGGGGTTGATAAGGGCAAAGACAGCCACAACAATCAGTGCCGCGATGAATACTTCAGGCACAACCAACTTAGCGCTTTTCATAGTAAAACACCTCCTCAACTGATTTTTTAAAGACTTTTGCCAGCTTCAACGCCAACAGTACCGAGGGGACGTAGTTCCCTTTCTCGATCGAAATAATCGTCTGGCGGGTCACTTCAACCAGCCTAGCTAGCTCTTCTTGCGTCAATGCCTGCCGGCGACGGTTGGTCTCAACGGTATTATGGAGTGTCAGACTGGGTTTCATTCGCTCATTGTAGCCTAGCTGGTATGTAAAGTCGAGTTTACAGCGTGGGTGTGGCGTCGGGGTGGAATTTGCTCGGCAGGTTTTGCCTACCCCACTTCAGCGTCGCAGCCAGCCAGATGAGTTCTTTGTAGCTCGCCTCAATAATGCCTACATAAACCTCGTCGAGTAGCTTGCCATCGTCATCGAACAGCTTCGGGACATTCGGGAAAGAAGCGTCGGTGAAAGTTGGCACCAGGCCCAGCTCGCGCACAGGACTCACCAGCGCCTCGATAGCCCGGATGCCGCCCCAGCGACCGTTGGAAACACTGGCGAAGGCGACCGGCTTGTGGATGTAGTTCGACAGTTCGCTATCAAGCATCCGCTTGAGGCTACCAGGGAAGCTGTGATTATACTCTGGGGTAACAATGAAAAAAGCATCCGCCCAGGCGGTAATTTCGGTGTATTTTGGGTCCTTGCCCTCTGGGTCATTGCCGTCCCCCGGAAAGCTGAACTGCTGTGGGTCGACGAGCTTCACTTCGATACCCTCAGTTTTCTGGCCGATCTGCTCAACGAGCTTTGCCACATGCATCGACTCACGTTTTGTCCGAGTGGTTCCTTCAAGTATCGCGATTTTGATTGTTTCCATTCAGCTCTCCTTATGTATCCATAATACACAATCTTGTAAGGCTTTACTTAAGAATCCCGAGACAATAGCAGGACAGCAAAAAAGCGGCCAGATGGCCGCTCGCAGAAGTGATCAGTAGCGCTACTTGAGGTGCTCAGGCCGGGGTTCGATGGTATCGAAGTGTCTTTCGATCTCGTGGCGGATCCAGGCAATGTTGGTGTGCTTGCTCTTCCAGCTGCACTCACAGACCGCCCAGACCTCGCTGTCGTCACAACCGACCCAACCGTAATCGGTGATCTTGTGGCCAAGGCCAGCCAACCGCCGCTTCTGATCTTCGAAGTAGTGCCGGCGCTGGTGACTGAGATCGAACGCTTCGGCGTCCTGGCGACTCAAGGGCCGGCTGCGCTCATGGCAATCGTCACATTCAGCGACTACCGCCTCACTGAGCGTGATTCTCATGGCACCACCGGCTGCAATCTGTAGCCGTATTGCTCAGCCTGGGCCGCAAGTGTGGCGAGCGCCTCTTGGCGTTCGGCGGCGATCTGGCGGACGATGTACTTCCAGTGCGCAGGAACGCGGCGTTGCACGCCAGCCATATAGGTGTTGAGCTCGACCATTGTTGAGGCGTAACCGCCATCACCGCGCATGCCTCGCTGTGAGGCATTCTCACGAACAACGTTAGCCTGGCGCTCCACCACGGTGAAGAGCCTCGCCATCAAGTAGTCGTCTATCTGGATCTCATCGGTATCCTGCGTATCTAGGCTCATGATGTCTTGGCCTTCAACTCGAAACCGAGGCGGGCAGCGTGGGCACGCAAGGCGACAACGTCGGGATCTCGGCTAGCCGCAACGTCACGAGCCAGCCCCTCCCAGGCCGCTGGGACGAGTCGGTCGTACCCGGCTTGGTAAATAGCGAGCTGCGTCATAGTGTCAGCGTAGCCGCCGTCATCACGCGCTCCGTTGTAACCAGCGTTCTCGCGGGCTCGTTCGGCCTGCCGCTCGAGTACCCCTCTAAGGTCTTCCAGAAGTTCGTCATCCATCTGCATGGCTTCACACACCTACCTGCCGCGATACTAGTTCCTAGCTCCAACTGGCGTTGGATACGGCAAAGCAGGCTCATTTTACGATTTAAGTTATCAACTTAGCAAGCTTAGGCGCTATCTAATCGAAACTTACTTCAACAATATCCCACGGGTAATGGGCTAAGTCGCTGTAGCGTAGCCAGCTGGGCTCAACCACGAAGTAGCGCTGATCGGCAAGCTCGCGGTATTTGCGGGCTTCTATGTGCTTAGCAAAGTAGATTTCGGACATCACTTGCATTTCATCACCACTCAACTCTCTGGCCTTGCCCTCATACTGGATAGTCTGGGTGCCATCCCAGCCGATCACCAATGCGACGTGTGGATCGGCCATAATATTGGCGTATTTTCGGCTGGTATTGGAGGTGCCAAAGATAATCTGGAAACTTTCAGTCTCACCAAACCCAACCACTGCCGCTTGAGGCGTGCCAGCGGGGCTGATGGTCGAAATGGTCATCAGCGGTTTGGATTGTATGAAGCTGAGTAGTTCTGGTTTGCGGTCCATCTTGCACCAATCATACATGATTTTTGCAACTAGAGCCCAGGCCAGCCACCGCTTGATCAACCATCTGAGCTAGCGTAAAGTGTCTGATATGACACCTACCCAACATATTGATAGCTACATTGCCGCTCTGGGTGATTGGCGCGGTGAGCGGGTAGCCTATTTGCGCGCGCTCATCCATGACATAGAGCCGAGCATCACCGAGGAGTGGAAGTGGGACGTGCCATTTTTCGCAACCAAAAAATCAATCTTTGGCATTGCCGCCTTCAAAGAACATGTGAAGTTTAATTTTTTGGACGGTGCTCGGCTAGCTGACCCTTCCGGATTGTTCAATAACGGCTTGGAGGCCAAACGTTCCAGATCGATTGATTTGAACGAGACGGATAGCATCAATGAGAACGCCCTGCAGCAGTTGATCAAAGCGGCCTTAGCCTAGCTGCCACTTGCACCATCCGAGAGCTAAAGCAAATGGCTGGATATATATCCAGCCATTTGCGACGTTTCTTGCATCAATATTAGAGGACTGAGCGTCGGCCGCCAGAGAACATTTTGACCACGGCTATCAGCAAGATAGCACCGCCGAGGGCGACTATGAAACTGACGAAGTTGAAGCCGGTTACGCTCGGGCCACCGAGGGCTCGGGCAATATAGCCGCCGATCAAGGCTCCGACAATCCCAACAACTACATTTGCTAGTCCGCCCTGGCTACCATTGGTACCCATAATCATCGATGCTATCCATCCGACCAGTGCCCCGAATACTATCCATACTATTAGTTCAATCATTACGCATTCTCCTTATTTATCTTTGCTATGTGGCCATACTATCCGAAACCGATTCGTGGAGCTGTAAAGTTGCTTACAGCTCGCTTGTAAAATAATTTACACAATTAGTCCCCAAGTAGCCTACAATGGGACTAGCTTTGAGAATTAATGTCCAGATAGGGAGTGCGTATGTTAGAACAGTTTCTACCGCTGACCCAGGATGCCGTCCGACGAAAATTCAGCTCGGGTGCGACTATTCTCTACCAGGGAGAGGTCCCACGATCGGCCTGTATCGTAGTGAGCGGAGTTATTCGGGTAGTCTGTATTTCGTCAGCTGGCGACGAGCAGATCGTGCTTTTCCAAGTAGCAGGTGAGATTTTCCCGATCCCGTGGATATTTGGTAAGGCCACCAGTACGCTCTTTTTCTATGAGGCCGTCACCGACTGCGAAATTGCCTTCGTTCCAAAGGCAGATTTTATGGCGTTTATGCAAGCTGACAACACCCGGATGATGGCTATGATAGATTTCTACGCCACAAATTACGCCGCCTCGATGATCCACGTCAACGCCCTTGAGCAACCGCGGGCTAAAGACAAGCTCCTCTATACTCTGTACTACCTTTGCATGCGCTATGGGTTACCGGCATCCAAAAAAGTTCAGATTCCACTGAAGTTGACCCACCAAAACCTAGCCAGCCTGGTTGGGTTGACGCGAGAAACAACAGCCACGGAGATGAGTAAGCTCAAAAAACAGCGGCTGCTGAGCTATGCTAACCAAGAATATGTCGTGGATGTTGATAAGCTCATTGAGCTGATCGGTGAGGATAGTTTCCGCGGACTTCAAATTAAGTCGTAATGCCTTATGAGGCTTTAAGCGTTTCGGCCACAAGCTTGGCTAATTCATTCGGTGATGCCCAGGCTTTGAGCATATATTTTTGGGCTCCGAGCGAGTAAGCTTCGTCAATTTCTTTTTGAGTATCGAGGTTACTAAAAACAATGACTTTGACCTTGGGGTGTTTCTCCCCAAGCTTATAGGCTTTCAAAAACTCAATTCCGCTCACACGCGGCATACGAAGATCAAGTAGGATCAAGTCTGGCTCTACAGTCTCGGTAAGTTCGAGCGCCTCCTGGCCATCATGCGCGACGAAAACCTCATACCCTTCTTTATTTAAAATAATCTCATAGACCTCGGAAAGCACCAGCTCATCCTCCACTACAAGAATTTTCGCCCTACTCATATACCATCCTCTCTTGACCGCATTATAAAACAACCCTTGCGCCAGATACTAAGCCTATAGTACCTTCTTGAGATCGAGTTGCTTGTAATATTTCTCACAGCTTCTTTGCCTTCTGGCCTTTAGGAATTGAGAGTCGAAAACTGCTTCCTATCTGTGGCTTTGAAGAAAATTCGATCGTGCCGCCGTGCGCGTATATTATTTTCTGAACCAGATAAAGACCAATGCCACTACCGCTTACCTTGTTCGTCAATTCATTCGGGATCCGGGAGAACTTCTTGAAGAGCAGAGGATAGTCTTTCTCCTCCACCCCCACCCCCGTATCTTTAATAATTATATGTACCTCGTGACGGCCATCTTCCAACGATAAATGGATCTGCCCACCTTCCGAAGTATATTTAGTTGCGTTAGATAATAAATTTTCTATCGCCATGCGGAGGTACTGGGGATCGGCTACGATAATAACTTTGGCTTTAGGGAGGGTATTGGTGATCGATTGCCCCCGCGAGCTAATAGATCCCGCCTGCTCTTCTACCAAATCCCTGATAAGGTCACTCAGATTTACCTTTTGCTTTTTTAGTTCAAGATTTCCAGCGTCGGCCCTTGCCACAAAAAGCATATCATTGATGGTGCCGAGCTGCCGCTCATTGCTTGAATAGGCTTTGTCCAAGTAAACCGATTGCTCATGCGTCAGCTCTCCAGCATATCCGTCTCTAAGCATTCCAATGTATTGCTTCACACCTGTCGCTGGTGTGCGTAATTGGTGAGAAGCGAGCGCCAGAAGTTCGTCTTTGGCTGCCTGAATCTCGCGCTCTTCTTTGCTGGCCAAGGCGTTGGTTCGGTTGAGCAACAATAAGTAAATAAAGCCAGCAACAAAAGTCGAGAAGACCAGGCCACCCCATAAGACCGAGCCTGGCTTTGACCGCTCAGCAGTTGGTAGGATATTCGGGCCGATCGTCGCCCTTATGGACCAATTGCGGTTGTCTATCCGAAAACTCCGCATCAACGACTGGGTATGGCCCTTGGACATGAGGCTTGCTACAGTTGGACTTTTGTAAATAAGCGCTCCGGTCAAATCGTGGCCATCATAGACTTCGAACCCGTAGTTTTGGTCGTGATCTAAGTCAAGTTGATGTATGAAGTCCTGAGCGCGTATTTTGGCAAAAACAAAACCTCTGAGCGCCTGCCGGCGTCCCTCAACTGAGGCTGGAGTTGCACTGTCTTTATAGATTGGCAGGTATACAAGAAAACCTGGTTGGGTGCTGGAAGTGCTGGTAGTGGCAAAACTGAGCGTGCCAGTCTGTGTGGGTTGGCCGCTGTCGCGGGCGGCATCCAGGGCCGCTTTGCGGAGTGGTTCACTGGTAAAGTCATAGCCCAACGCCTTGAGGTTGGCGTCTGTTTGGGGCTCAATGTAGAGCACCGGCGTATAGCTTTGTTTGTCGGCTACTGGAGTAACACTAAACTGTGGGGCGCCATCAACGCGTCCTTTTTCTGTAAAAGCGGCTAGTTCGGAGGCGTCGACCTGCTGCGCATACCCAACGCTCTGAAGCCCAGGAAAGCGTACTGGTATCTGGAAGACGTTTGTAAATTGATTCCAGTCCCGTTTCGTGACATAGTCCGAGCCGTAGAAAAGGCCAGCACTAGCCTGCAGGATATCCTCATAAGTAAGCAAGCGGTCTTTGATGCCGGCTTGGATATGCTCTAGGTTGCTGATGAGCAATTGTTCATGATTCTTTTCGACTGTGCCAGCGGCATCATGAGCGCTCCAGAGAGTAAGACCAAAAAAGGCCAAAAACACGATTAGTGTCGGGCCAATATGGATTAAGGCAATATCTAAACGACGTTTTTTATGTTGCTCTTCAATATAGAACATCGGCCTTCCTTTGAGCATATTGTAAGCCCGTGTACAGGTCGGACCATGTAAGATTTCTTACAAGTAGGGCGCGTCCAGCCGCATACAAAAGGATCCCCGATGCCAGGAGATCCATTTGTATGCGGTTAGTAGCGTCTTGGATGCCTAGAGCTCGCTGAGTCTATCGGCTGTCTTTTGCGCTACCACCTTTGATTTATCTGCCTTGTCTTGGACAGTATCCTTCGCATCTTCAGAGACGCGGCGCAGTGAGCCCTTAACATGTTCTGCCCCTTCTAGAATGCTTTTGCGGACCTCATTGCCACGGCGAGGTGTTAATAGCGCGGTAACCCCAGCGCCAACCGCCAGTCCGGCAACGAACAATAAGGGAGTTGTGTCTGATTTGCTGTGATCCATAGTTTTTTCCTCTGTTACATTAATAGATTGTCTCATCGCGACACGGCGTTGGCTTGGGTGGGCTGCTCGAGTTGCTAGCGATCAGATGGAACTTTGTAGTGGTGCTGGCGGGCCTTAGAGATTCCAATCGCCAAAGCCTGCTGCCGGTTTTTTACAGGATGCTGATATTTCCCGCTGTGGAGTGTACCTTGGGCATACTCGTGCATCGTTTTTTCAACAGTTTGTTTTGCCTTTGGCCCGTACTTATTCATAATTTTTCTCCTTGTCGCTAAAACAACTTTCCCCGAAACAGGCTTTGAAAATAAGCTGGATAGCAAGTGGCTATGCAGCGCTGGTCAGGAAAAGGAGCTGCAGCGAACTGGTGCCCCTGTGGCCATTATGTCGATCCCCTCGATCGACTATAGCAAGCTTACTACCCGGCCTCTGGGGGAGCTATAAATTATCTTACAAGCCGTTCAAGTCGCGTTCCGACTTGCTGCTGGGTCATGCTAAAGTAGATACATGACCAAGCAACTGTCCGATAAAGATGCCAAACTGCTCGAACTCGGCAAAAAATTGCAGAGTTTTTACGACATGGGCTATGTGTCGCCGAAAGAGGCTCTTACTTTTAGCTTCCTCAAGGGACTGGTGGGCGGCATTGGCGCATTCATCGGCGGTACTCTTGTAATAACGCTAATACTCTGGGTTCTTACCTTATTCGGGCAAGTACCCTTTGTGGGGCAGCTTATTCGAGCTCTCCAGCATAGCTTACAGAAGTAGTTTACTTGAAACGTCGGATTAAGAAGCGAGCAACAGTCACGAGTCCGACCTTGCGTGTTAACCGCTGTTTCAACATACCCACTGACTCGCTCGAGGAGTCGACAATAGCATGGAGCTTTGCAAGCAGCCGCCGAATCGAAATGGCCAGGGCGATCGAACCGGCTAGCACTATCACAAGCATAATACTGATGAGCGTTATAAGGATGATGAGTAGGCTATGAATAGATGGTTCCATAAGGTGATTGTACCCCTCCCCAAGCTTTTGGCTGTAATAATTATTGCCCTAGTTCATTCCAGCATAAAAAATCGCCAGGGTGTATCTTGAGCTTTTCGTATGCCCACTCGCCTGCTGCTATTTATAGTCGGGGGAGCCTGCGGAAGAGTAACTTCCATCCCGACCTGGGCAAGAGACTTAGTATTAAAATCCCGGTTTATGCCTAAGGCGGCGACTAAGTTAGCCGGGCCATTGCAAAGTTTAGATAAATCGTCGGTCTGTCGCCTTGATCGCATAAACTCTATACCAATCTGAGGCTCAAGCGCGCGTATTAGTACCGCTTGGCCGTCCCCGTCTCCACAGACAATATTCAAACAGCAGTGCAGCCCATATATCTGATAGATATAAAGCGTGCCGGGCGGCATAAACATTGCTTGATTGCGGACGGTTTTACCTCGGAAGCTATGGCTCGCTGGATCTTGGGCATCATAGGCCTCTGTTTCAGCGATGATACCACCCCTTGTGCCATACTTATCGGATACCACAAGCTGGCAGCCGATAAGTTCGCAGGCAAGAGTAGGCGCATTTTGATTAAATCGGGGCTGTGTTCGTATCATCTTATCCAGAGTGTCTCAAAGAGGCGGCAGTTATGAAGTAATAAAAGTTACTGCCCAACAGCCAAGCAGGAAGTAGGCTCTGACTAGACTATTAAGCGAGAGGGGGCGAGATGGGCAGAAAACTCCGCGGCTCAAGTTAGAAAACCCAGAGTAGCTTACCAAGTAATTAACAAGGAGAATTCAAATGGCCAACACAACTTCATCAAAAAAACGAGGCTTTGGAGCAATGGACCCCGAAAAGCGACAAAAGATAGCCAGTGCGGGCGGCAAAGCTAGCGGCGGAAATTTTAAAAACGATCCAGAGCGGGCACGGGTAGCTGGCCGTGCTGGGGGCAGCAAATCATAAGTCTGCGGTAGCCGAACTGGAACTCATAAAAGCGGGCCAGGCGGTCCGCTTTTATGATAATTCCTTTTTCTTTTTTGTAATTTAGTTTACAGCCCAAGTGCGGGGCAAACTGGTAAGTTGTGGGTAATAATTATGAGGGAAACAATGGTAAAATCAATGCCTAAGACCCGCCGGCCATGGAGAGAAGTAAATAAATTCGAGTGTCTGATTCTCCCCTCGCCCCAGACATTCCAAAAGAAGGCTAATCCACTCATACCTCTGGTTGGCAGCCAGATAAGAGCACAGGCTTAACTGTCCAGGATATTTTGGTAATAATATTTGTTCCTGACAACCTTAAGCATAAGTGGTATGGTACAAGTGTCTTTGATCTGAAAATGACCTTGACATATATATCGTTTGGAGAGATTATATCCAATCGATCTTATCCAAAGATTCGCGTACCAAGGGGGAAATATGACAACCACACCACCTAGGCCGGGGTTCGCCCCTATTCGCCTACTCGATCGCCGGGAAATAGTCCTGCGACCTAATAAAGCTGATTGCAATCAGGACGAGGGTGTTCTCAACCCTGGAGCGGTCGCTGACTTCGAGGGCAATATCCACTTGTTCGCGCGGGTCGTCGCACGGGGCAATAAGTCGCGTGTCATGCACTTTAGCCTGCACAATTGGCGCAACCTTTGGCGAGCTACCCCACATGGTGTCGTTATGGACATTAATCGGGTCCAGGGTTTCCTGTCGCCTACCATGGACGGCGGCGTAGAAGATCCACGGGTCACCTGGGTTTCGGCACTAGCGCTCTACGTCATGACCTATACAGTCTTCGACGGCCGGTGTACTCGTATCGGAATCGCCACCTCATCGAACTTGTTCGAATGGCAACCGCTGGGCTTGGTGAGTTTTGCTGCTGAAAACGGTAAGCCAGAACTCGGTCCGATAAACAACAAAGACGGTATCCTCTGCTCCAAGGTTTACTGGCGCGCGGGCAAGGCCTACCTGGCTTTGATGCATCGTCCGATGTTTGGCTTTGGTCCGGGGCAAAACTTGCCCCACGGGGTAAGCGACCACCGCCACAGCATTTGGATTTCGTTCTGCCCGATCGATAGTCTAAGTAGCGACCTGAGCGGCCTTCTGCATTGGCGCCAGCACAGCCAGATGATGGTACCCGAGGCCGCCTACGAAGACGCCCATATCGGGGGCGGCACACCGCCGATCGACTTTCATGAAGGCTCGTTGACCTTCACTCACGGCGTGAGCTACATCCATGATGAGCAGGGCAACCTATTATCTGACGGCCGTGGCGGCTTCAAGCGGACGTATAGTCCGGGGGTTGCTTGGCTACATCCGGATGACCCAACAATCGTGCTAGATCGCTCAACCTCTCCGCTCTTTCTGCCTGAACTGCCGGAGGAATGCGATGGCATCGTGAACAACGTGATCTTTCCCAGTGGCGCCGTGCACCTAAAGGCCGGCGAAACGCTGTTGGTATATGGCGCCGCTGATTATTGCGTTGGCATCGCCCGCCTCGGTGTCGACCTTCAAAGCCTTCAGCCACTCGCTGCGGCCTAGGCTGAGACGCTACCGAATGACTCCTTCACCAGACCGGATTATTGAGCACCCCACACTTGTGAGGTGCTGTTTTTTGCCCTGAACAAGCACAGTTAATCTCTAAGCAGGTGGATCTCAAACAATAATATTCCCGAAACGAAAGCTAATTGTTATAATTTCGGCAAGTAAGGGGACGTGTCGATGATAATATCCGACCACGCCATAGAGATTCTCCGACCACCGCACGAAGTTTTTGCTTACCTTATGGATATTTCCAATTATAAACTTTGGCAGAGTGGGCTCGTCGAAGTAAAAGCCAGCAAGGGCTTGCAGGTTGGTAGCGAAATAGTCTTTACCAGCATCGGCATTGGACAAACTTTTAAGTTGAGGGCTGTTGTTACCGAGAATGACCTGGCAACATCGTTTCGAGTATTGAGCCGGCAAGGACCGGTGAGCTTCGATTCGCAATATGTGCTCGAAACAAATGGCTCGCACACCATTCTTTCGGTTATTAACCGCGTTGATACCGGATCAATATTTAAAATTACTGAGAATGTCTTACAGTCGGTAAGTGACGCGAAGTACCAGGCCGACCTAAAAACGCTCAAAGCCTTACTCGAAGCTAGCTGAACTTAGCGGTTGGTAATGGTGACTGTGGTGTTTTGGGAGTTGTTATTGCTCGCTGATGTGCCGGTTTGACCGTTGGAGCTACCGGAAGTGGCGCTTTGTGAGCTGCCGTTAACCACAACGGTATCACCAGACCGCGTGGTGGTCGAGGTGCCATTACAGGTGACTGTGGTGGTAGTCGAGGTATTTGAGCCATTTGTAGTTGTCGTGGAACTGGTAGAGTTCGATTGGTTGCAGGGCTGCGGCGTAATAGTTGGCGAGGAAGTTGGCGCCACAGTCGGGCTCGGGACGGGCGTTGGTGAGGCCTGGTTGGAATCATCCGAGGTCTGGATCGGCGCTGGTGTCGTCAGGTCCTCACCAAAATTACTGCGTACCAAGGTTTTGGGATGTTGCGCCAAGCTGGCAACCGCTACCAAACTTATTACTATCCCGGCGCCGATCGAAACAATTCGTTTATTCATAGTCTCACCCCTATTTGTTCCATTATAGCATGGAGCGCAAGAGGAATGATGGTTGTCAGGTAGGCTTCAGATGAGCAGAGTAGCTTAGCGCTCGTTGACGGAACTCCGCAGAGTCTTCGTGCCAAACACAAAATACCTGCTTGCAGTCGCCTAGGTACATGGATTGGTATTCACATATGTGGGTTTTTATAGCGGCACGCCATGGAGGCGGGCAGGCTCTGAAAAACTGGGTGTAATAGCCAAGTAGCTAGACGCTTGGAAGCAGGTATTGGGGATGTCATTTGGAGAGTAGTGAGAGCTAGTGCTCAAATGTTGTATACATAGTATCACAGGTTTTTATATTTGTCAAGCTATTTCTTGCTCTAAGCAAATACCCCGAGCAATTTGCTCAGGGTATGGTTGGGAACAGGTCCAGTCGACCCAGGGACGCTTGGGAGTTACGTAGGTGGCAATTCCCTCCTGGATTACTTTCAGCGGGATATCGCCAATGTAGCCGTCGCCTTGAACATGAACACTGCCATCGCCGCACCAAACAACCACCGACAAGATGCGCGTGGCGGGCTGCCGGTTGGCGTCAAGAAAGGGGTGGAGATGTTGACCAAGCGACCAGCCCTGGTTGTCCCAAGCTTTGACCGACTCCATGCGGTGCTCGGCCACAGACCGTTCTACGAGCCAGTTTGACGGAATACAATGCTCGGTCGCCCACTGCCAGAACTTGGCCGTGAGTTCCTTGACGCGCTGGGCGTTTTGGGCAGTACTAGCCGCACGGACACCACTCCGGCTCAGCGTTTCGAGAGCTTGTTGTTGAGCGCGGCGGCCTGAGTTCGGCCGATAGTCATAGCATCTAGTCCAGGCCCGATAGGCTTACGTGACATATTGCTCCAATCGTAGTGGTGGTCAGATAAGAGAGATACACAGCTAATCCTCAGCCGATCTCAATGGTCGTTGGTGGCTTACTCGAGTAGCGATAGGCAGCCGAGCCAACCTCGCGAATCTCGTTTGTAAAGCGTTTTGCCAGATTGGTATGGAACTCATGGGGCAGTTCACTGGGCTCGGCCGTGTAGCCATTGACGCTATCGACAGCCCAGTACATAAGCATTAAGCCTTCACCTGAGTCGTCACCCTTGGTGACAGTTGTAATGGAATTGGTGACAACAACTCCAGCCTGCCAGATACGTTCGTAGAAGCCGCCCGCCCTCAGTTCAGCGATGTAGATGTCGTCGGCCTGGCGAGCAATGCGCAGCTTTTCTTTGGTAATCTCGCCTTCAATGCGCACGACTAATCCCGGTCCAGGGAAGGGATGGCGCCAGAGCAGTACCTCTGGGACGCCAATCTCTTTGCCAATAATCCGCGCCGTGTCCTTTACATTGTCGTTAAGCGGCGTGATCTCCACTTCGTCGAAGTTATTGCCAATATTGTGGTGATCTTTGATCTTGGCCTTATTAGCCCCTTCGATCAATCCGCCAGCACTTTCAGAAATATCGGTGTAGAGCGTGCCCTGGACAATAAACTCAGCACCAAAGTCCTTGGCTTGCTCCTCGATTACCTCGCGGTAAACCACCTTCATGGCCTTGCGCTTGGCCTTCATGGTGGTATGGCCGGCCAGCACCGCCAGGAAGCGGTCGGTGGCATCGACGACCACCAGCTCCAACCACGGCACATTGCCAAAATACTTCAGCACGAAGGCTTCGTCGTCTGGCCGGTCGATGCCCTTGATGTAGACTGCTCGAATCCGTCCGGGTTTTTCCTGCACAGCGTGCTTGAGCAGGTAGGCGCAGGTCGAGGAGTCGCTGCCGCCAGAAAGTGCCAGCAAGACCTTGCTGCGACCAATCTGTTTACGCAGGGCCAGGATCTTGCGGTCGGCCTCGTCGCGAACCGGATAGACGTCTACCGCGCCGCAAACCTGGCGACAAAAGTTCTTTAAGATCTTAAGGCCAAACTCGGTATGACTGACCTCGGGGTGAAATTGCACGCCATAGAGATGCTTCCAGACGGCCGCGGCAATGGCTGTATTGTCGGTGCAACCCAAGACTTTGAAGCCTTTTTTCTTCCCGGAAACATTGTCGCCATGGCTTTGGATTACCCTGAACGATTTGGGGATTTTCTTGAAAAGCTTGTTCTTGCCCTTAGTGCAGTTGAACCGATGCGAGCCAAATTCGCGCTTACTAGCCGTCGACACCTTCAGGCCAATGTGCTGGGCCCAGAGCTGGAAACCAAGACATATGCCCAGCACCGGGATGCCCAGGTCCAGGATACGAGTATCAAAGTTGGGCGCCTGGACGTGCACCGAAGCCGGCCCGCCGGAAAGGATGATCCCCTTCGGTGCCAGCCGGACAATATCTTCGGCAGTGATCTTGGCCGGATCGGCCACCAAGCAGTAGAAGCCGAGTTTGGCCAGCCCCATAGCGATCAGCTTGTCGGTCTGGCTCCCCAGTGGAAAGAGTACAAAAACTTCTTTGGTCCGCCGGATCTTCTTTTCTTCGGCGATCTCGGCCAGCACCGCATCGTCAACAGTCGTCAAGGTACTGATCAAAATTACCTCCGATTTGTGAAGGAACATTTCGTGGTTACGAAAAAGCGACAGAAATCCCGCCGCCTTAGAACCTATTATGCATTACTGCTCTGAAAAAGCTAGCAGGCTAGATAACCTTGCTTTGATGGTGCTTTTCTTCGTACCAAGTCAGGCCGCGGCGGATGACAAACAGTACGAATAGGCCGATCAGCCAGCCGCCCAGCACATCGGTCGGGAAATGGGCGCCAATGTAGATGCGCGAAAAGCCGATGGCGGCTATCAGCGCCAGGAAGAAGAAGGCCACCGGGCGGCCCCATTTCCGTGGCAACTCGCGGTAGAGCAAATAAGCCAGGGTAGAGTAAATGGCAAATGACCCAGCCGAGTGACCGCTCGGGAAACTATCCCCGTGCAGGCCGCTGCGAGCTATAAAGTCTGTGGCCGGCCGGGCGCGTTTGACTGTCAATTTGACTACCTGGTAGATCGGCATGGCGATAATACTTAAAAGCATCAAGACTGCCCGGTCCCGCCGTTTGTATATGAAATTCTCTCCAGCGGCCCAGAGTACCGCGACGGCCACCACGAAAGGCGAAGAGCCGATAAAGCTCAGGGCTGTCATGAGCGGTAGCCAGCTCTGGGGCAGGCGTGACGCGGCAAAAATGACTGCCGTGTCAAAACCTTTGAGCTCTGGCAAGAGAAGCAGAAGGAGGGCAAAAGCGACGACCACTGCAAAGTAAGGCACATTTGCGCCAGTGATCGCGATAGGGAATTTAGTTCGTTTATTGGTTTCCATGATAATACCTTTTAAGCAGTATGAGGCAAAACGGGCCAATTATAAAGTTTAAACCTAGTATCAAAATACGAGTCATCAGCGTTAATGAGACTGCAGCCCCCACGCTCAACCCGAGTAGTATTAATATACCTACCGTGCCGCCCTCACCAGCCCCAGGTATGACAGCCACATAGGCTAGAGCCGCAGGTAAAACGTAAGCTATGCTTGAGCTGAGCAAGCTCAGATGCTGGCCGAGCGCCAATGAAGCCACGAATATCATACCAATGCCGGCGGTAATCGGTATGAATGACAAGGCCATAAGCTTAGGCAATGTCGGCCAGGAAATAAGCTGCTGGTTGCCTTCTACAAATTCTCCGAGCGCCGTTTTATTAAGGCTCACCCCCGGCAGCCAGTCCAAAAAGGCTAGGAATTTAGGATTCAAAATCCAACCCTTGGTGCGCGAGGCATACAAAAACAACCCAAAAGCTATGGTTGCGGCCAGGAGTAGGGCCACACCCTTGCCTATCAGAAATGAGCTCAGCACCGCTACCACCAATAGGCTCATGGCTTCCACCAAACCTTGCTGGACGATGGCCACAGTCGAGAGACGGATGGGCACATCAGCATATTCTTTCAGCGCTTTGGTTCGCAACAATTCACCACCCGGCAGAAAGGTAAAATGCTGTGCCGAGAGGTAGAGCAACCCTCCTTTTACCAGCGGCAGATCGTGCCCCAGGTAAGCTAGCATCGTATTAAAGCGGTAAGCCTTGGCCAGTAGATAGGCCAAGGCGAGGATTAGAAACAATAGTAAATACCTGGGGTCTAGTTTTACAAAAGTATCACCAACCGACTGCCAGGGGACGAAAAACATCGCCCCGGTCAGGATGAGTAGTGACATAAGTCCAGTGAAATGTTTCTTAAACCATTTTGTATGCATATCCTCATTATAAGTATTGTCGTATAATAGCGCCAATGTCGCAGATGATTTTCATAAATCCCAAGTCCGGAGCCCTCAATGGTTTCACCGAACCAGGCGAGATTAAAGCCCGCCTGGCGCGCTTTGGCATGGAGCCAGAAATTACTTTGGGTAGTAATGCTCGGGCCATGACAGCCTTCATCACCAAGGCCAAGCGCCAAAAGCCAACAGCTGTTCTTGTCGCCGGTGGTGACGGCACCTTCAGTACTATCGCCAAAGGGCTGATCGGGCAAAATATCACGCTCGGGCTCATACCAACCGGTAGCGTTAATAACATTGGCCAGTCTATTGGCCTGACTGGCGATATCGACCAGGCTTTAAAGACAATCCAGAAGGGTGCCACGGCGCCGTTTGACGTCGGTAGAGTGGGTAAGCATTATTTCATCGAGGGCACTGGTATTGGGCTGATCGCCCGAATATTCGACCAAACCGACTGGGACAAGGAGAAAAAGAAAGTCCAGATGGTCACAACGACGCTTCGAGAAGTAGTGACCGCTAAGCCGACTAAGGTGGAGATGGAAGTCGACGGCAAAATCTACGTCTTTGAAACGGTCTGGCTAACCATCACCAATACCGGCCGAATGGGCGCTATCAACCTCGGTCCCAATTCCCAGCCCGGTGACGGCACCATGGAGCTTATCTACTGCAAGCCGCTTTCGCTGCTTGAAATACCCAAATACGCCGCCAGCTTCCTGAAGTCAAACCACCTAGAGCAAGACAAGTTTGAAATGGTTCGTTTTAAGAAGGTGAGGCTCAAACTACCGGGCAACATTCGTATGCATGTTGACGACATTAGTACCCGAGCTGGACAGATGACCATCGAAGTAATCCCGGGAGCATTCCAGATATACACCACCCGGCCAGCAAAACTGACCAAGGGTAAGGCTTAGCCAGCCTCTTCGAAGTCAAGTAAACGCTCATCAATATCAAGGCTGAAGAGACCGAGCGAGCCCTTGACCGGGAACGGTTGCTTGAGTACCTGGCAGTTCGATAATTGCCAGACCAGCGCTCGGGGATAGAGCGCGATACAAGCCGCCGCCTCATCGTCCTTAGTCATCGGCCGAATCTCTCCGACGTCGACCATACACAGCGCCACACCCCTTGGCTCACCCTTGCCCGACATGGACGCGCAGATCAAGATTGGACCACGGTATTTGGTCCCCCATTTACGAGTCTCAAGAGACTTTAGGCCGCGCGCTACAAGATTGGCGTAGGGTTGTTGAAGGGAAAGGGCTTTGATTTTCA
Organism: bacterium; assembly: GCA_043767845.1. Taxonomy (GTDB): domain Bacteria; phylum Patescibacteriota; class Saccharimonadia; order UBA4664; family JBBRNT01; genus JAYUFZ01. The sequence continues at coordinate 46,538 of JAYUFZ010000028.1, forward strand.
TAGATATGGCTTCACCACTTGATTGCAAGGCTTAATGGAGCGCGAGTTGTCGCCTTGCTAGGTTTTAATACAGCTACTTGGCAGATTGGCCGCGGTACTGCCGCCACACCAGTAGTTACTGGTATCATAATTGCCCTGGAAGTAGAGCTGCTGCGGTGAGGATGAGAGCGGGCTCAGGAAGGAGGCAAAGTCGCCACTAGTGACAGCCCCGATTTTCCAGGTACCCTTCAGCTTAGTGTCGCCGGGCGGGAAACTGACTGTGGCGTTCACCACCGTGCCATTGCAGTAAGTACCACTGACACTATTGTTGGTGCGCACCAGATCCATCGCGCAGTTGGCATTGCTTGGAATCTTGGTCACCCAGTGGCCGGCAAAACCGCAACCGGTTGGAAATTGGTAGCCAGTCAGGGCGCCACACCACTTAAAGCTCGAGTTGTATGTGCCAGAAAGCGTATGAGTGCCTTTGACCAGGCTCAAGGGACCATGGGTGCCATTGATCGCCCAGGTACCTGTCAATGTTTGGCTGTTCACTGTACCGGAAATAGTTCCAGACTTAGCCTGAGGAGCGTTATAGTAGGTCCCGGTTACCGTAGTGCCGGACTGGGTCAGAGTCATAGTGCCAAAGTTGATGTACCACGTGCCACTAAAATTATCGGCGTAGACAGGTGGCGGCAGGGTTGGCGTCGGACTGGGCGTGGCTCCAGGCGGGAGTGTCGGCGTTGGGCTGGAGCTCGCTGAGGCCGGAGTTGGTGATGAGCTACTCGGATCTGGGCTAGGTGAGCTGGAGGCGCTGGCTTGGTCGGCGGAAGACCCCGAAGATTGGGGATCGCTGGCGTTTGCTACCTTCTGGCTTTGATCATTTGTCGACGCCGGTTTAGGCTTTTGGCGGCCCAGCGCGTAGTAGCCACCAGCGCCAATTAAGAGCAGCACAAGCAGAATGATGGCTATCCCCTGCTTCGATTTAATAAAGCTTGCCGACTCTTCCGATGACTCAGTCATACGACCCCACAGATTATTATCCTCAGTATACTCCTCTTCTACTCAAGCTTGAGCCTTAGCGTAATTAGCCAAGGAAAGTAGCGGTTAGGATCACGATATGGAAGAGTGCGATGTAGGCGGCTTGCGAGATAAGATAGTTATCGATAAGTAGCTTCACGCGCAAGGCGAGCACGCCAAAGCAGGCCAGCATAAGCAGATCGCTGGTCCAGGCCACAGCACGCAGCGTGGGCGACACTCCTGGCGCCAGCGCGATGTAGGCGATAAGTGCCGGCAAGAGCATGGCTGCCAGGTAGGCGCAAAAGGTATGGAGTTTGGTGATGGCGTCCGGGCGGCTGGAGTCCGGCGTCAAGGAAGCGCCTATCTGTAGTGCCGTCACTAGGAATAGCAGCCGCAAAAACGATGGTGGCAGCTGATAGGTCGGCACCAGCCAAGCCTGGGAAAAAATGTAAAATAGCACTAGCCCAAGAGTAGAAACTATCGCAAACAGCACAAAGCTCTGGCGATGCCTGGCTACATGCCGGCTAATGGTCAGTCGTCGGTCGATAGGCCACTTGGTGAGGATGTAGGCAATCGTTAGCCAAAGCATGGCGATCGATGCGGCGCCCAGGTAATGCATGATGAGCCCTAGATTACTTCTTTGATTTAGCCAGCTCGGCTTTGATCTGCTCCAGTTCAGCCATTTGGGCATCGGCCTGGGTCGCCAGATAGGTCAAAGTCTCGTGGTCGACCTCGGCCTTGGCGTCGTTCTGGGCCTGCGTCCGGTTCTGGCTGCGCTGCAGCGCCGGCAGTGCCCACCACTGAATCCAGCTACCGCTAATAACACCCAGCGTAATCTTGACTGAGTCTGGCGCGGTAATGGTCAAAAGCGGCACTATCAAGGCGATGTCGAACAGAACTACTGACGCCAAAACATGATTGGTTATCCATTCGAGCATTTTGTCATTCCAATACAACAGCTTGCTGCGACTCTTTTGATCACTTTTGGCCTGGGCTAGTACTTCTTTTGGGTGCCGGACGTGGCTGTGGGCTTTCATAGCTCGATTGTAGCATAGGCCTAATATCACGACCCAGGAAACTAAAAAGGCAGACCAGAGAGGTCCGCCTTAGGCGATCATTAGTCGTTGAAGAAGCAAGCGCGGCAAGCAGGACATCTCACCAGATTGAAGGCCCCTGCAGTAGTTTGGTGGTGGCTGCCACCTCCATGAACATGGTAGAAAAAGTCACCTTCTTTGATCCAACAAGCAGCGAATCTGTCTTCATCGCCAACCAGATAGCCAACTTCAACTGTGATAGGACGGCCGGCTATCAGCTCGTCACCAAGCATCTGGATAATCCGTTGGGATAGGTCGGCACGGTCAATCCGCGGATCCAGACAAGCATTACTAATCCCGACATGGACCAGCCAAGGCTCACCTGGCGCCGTATCCTCGAGTTCATACCTCATACCCGAGGTGCCGAAGTCAGGTGACTCCGCGCCGCAGACGATGATCTCGCGTTGCACATTGGCAATCAACTCACCAAGCTCAGCCTTTAGTTCGTGTGTGTGCCTGGCATTGATGGCAACAACAATCATAATCTGGCCTCTCACTTCCTAGGAATGGGCAGCCTCATTTAAGCACACCTAGCTGGTATTATCAATCAGACGCGCAGTTAGCTGGCTAATGTATTACAATCAAATAAAGGAGCCCGCCATGAATCACGACGCCTACGACCGATTAGCCGCTAGTTTGAGTGATAGCGGAATTACCAAATCAAATATGTTCGGCATGCCGACGCTCAAGCTGGAGAAGAAGCCGATTGCTGGATTGTGTGAAGATGGAGTTAACTTTAAGTTGCCAGTTGATAGCGTGGCCTATAAAAATGCTTTAGGCTTACCTGGCGCCCATCTCTTCCGGCCTGAAATGCACGGTAAGACCGGCCCGCTCATGAAGCAATGGGTGGTAGTGCCCTTCGAGCACGAAGCGCACTACGCCGACTTGGCCCAAGCTTCGATCGAGTTTGTGGCTGGTGAAATGAACAAAAAAGCTTGAGCAAAGTAAGTATATTCTTACCCATCTTGGGCGCCGTAGCTTTGGTAGTCAGCGTCTTAGTAATCTTACTTCTCACCAGCGTAAGCCGATACGCGAAATACTGGCAACGCGAAACTGCCCGTGCTGATCAAAATAATCCGTTGATATATGCATCTCTGGGCGACTCGACTGCCCAGGGCATAGGCGCCAGCTCGCCAGCACGCGGATATGTAGGGCTTTTGGCCGCCAAACTGACTGCCGAAAAGGGCCGCCCAGTACACATCATCAACCTGAGCAAGTCAGGAGCTAAGATTGGTGACGTTTTAGAGACTCAAATCCCCCTGCTTGTGAGTCTCAAGCCAGATATTATCACTATTGAGATAGGCGCAAACGACATGAAGAGCTTCAGTGCAATCACCTTTGAGAGGCAGGCTCGTGCCTTGGTAGAGCAGTTACCGCCAGGCACCCATCTCTCCGATATACCTTTCTTTGGCGGACGTTCGAGATTCTTAGAACCTGCGTTGGAGCAAAATGTGGAAGCCGCTAACCAAATACTGCACAGGCTTGCGAGCGAACATAAGATCAGGCTTGTTGAGCTACACGCAGCCACGAAGCAACATAACCTATACCCTTGGGACTACGCCATCGACTATTTCCATCCAAGTAATCTCGGCTACAAAGCTTGGTTCGAAGCCTTTTGGGAAAACATAAAATAACCCCCGCTCCGGCGGTTGCCGGATGGCGGGGGCTGGCTACACAGTCTGTAGCTGGTTGAAAGTGGTGTGGTAGTGGGTCAGTTGCTTGAGGGTCTCGATCATGGCCGGGTCGCCGGTAGCTTTGGCGACATTGTCGGTCAGCTTGGCAGCGCCAACTCGCTTACCATCGACCATCACGTACGCTGGCTTCCAAACGAAGGAGTGCGTAGGTACGCCGACATTGTTGCTGTGATGGGTCCCCATGCCGTAACCATGCTGGTACTGCTCTGGGCAATACTGTCGCAAGTCATCAATGATGGGGATATTGAGCCCATCGGTGTGGTTGATGCGGAACATCTTGGGATTGAGCCCGCTATCCAGTAACCAGCGGATGACCTTGTCGACAAAGACCTTTGGGTCGCCCGAGTCTTGTTTGAAGACCCGCCAGTCGAGGGCGCGCTTGTAGCTAAAGTGCTCCAGAAAACTGTCGGTGCCAAAGGTATCGGGGATGGCACAGAGAATGGCGCCTCCCCAAATGTCCTTAAACACTGCTTCCCAAGCATCCATCGCCTCGTTTTGGGCGACGCCAATCGGGTTCGGCGTGCCACGGGCGATGTGAATCATGGTCGGCACGATGAAATACTCGTGGGCAATAGTGCCGGAGACCGGGTAACCAAACTCACGGGCTAGGGCCACATTGGAGATACCGGCGATCTGATCAGGAACGGCTTCGACCAAACGGGCCGTGCCCTCGTACTCGATGGCCGCGCTGTAGTGGCGACGAGCGCCGAAGGGGGCGATCTTGACCTCGGGGTTGGCTTTCAGGAAAGCAATCAGCTCATCCCAATGCTTGTGGGCGTTGCGACGCAAGTCGAGTGGGCTGAGTCCGGCTTCTTTGGCCAGGGCCCTGGAGGCCAGCTCGGTGACGATACCAAGCACCGGCACCTCGACCGGCATGATCTCGTCCCAGAAGCCTTGGCACTCGATGCGATACTGCTCATTTGGCGCCCGCTCGACATGCACACGCGGCATACGGAAATTGGGCAGCTTTTGTAGATAGTCCGGCGGGATAGCCCCGAGCGAGTCCAGGTAATCCAACTCTCGCTTGGAAAAGCGCAGTTCGCGCAGTGCGGCAAGCTCATCTTCAAGCTCACCTTGATCGATGTAACGGGCCACCGGGAAGTCGGTGTTGCGGTTGGTGAAGCCGCAACCGACCACGGTGCCTGGGTAGAAGCGCTGCACAACCGGCGGCATAGTGAACTTGTACCAGTCGTTGTGCAAAAGTGATGGGACGATAGCCATGACGGCTCCTTTTCAAGGACCGGGGTTAACCTGGTGGCTAACTCTGCAGGCATGCTACACTTTTGTTAGTGTATTGTCAACACTAATATGCCTAGAAGGCGTGCTGGAGCTCGGTCGGCTTTTTGGAGACAAACCGGTATAGCTCAGCTGGACGGTGGCGGCCACCCTTGGTCTGCTCCCCCGTCGGTTCGATAAGACCCAGTGACATGAACTTTTTCCGGAAATTGCGGCGGTCAAGCGGGCTTTCTAAAATAACTTCGTAGACCTGCTGGAGCTGCATAAAGGTGAATGTTTGAGGCAGGAGTGAATAGGCGGCATTAGTGTACTGGATCTTGGACTTCAGCCGTTCGTGGGCGTAGGCGACCATCTGGGCGTGGTCAAAAGCCAGGCTTGGCAATGCTCCCAGGGCGTATAGTTGGGGGTGCTGAGTGCCTGCTGTTGCCTTGATAAGTAAATCTGGCAGGGCGACCAAGGCAAAATAGGCGATGCTCATGATAGCCCCTCTTGGGTCACGATCCAGACTATCAAAGGTATAGAGCTGTTCGATATACATTTCGGCCACCCCGGCTTTCTGCAGTAAAACCCGCCGCGCTGTCTGCTGGCTGGTTTCATGCTCGTGCAAAAAGCCACCGGGCAAGGCCCAGGTGCGTGCAAATGGAGCCTCGGCGCGCTCGATGAGCAGAACCTTTAGCTGGTTATCATCAATAGTAAAGGCCACTACATCGGCGGTGACTTGGATATTGGCTCTTTGGGGGCGGCTTTGTTCCATTGCAAGAAGTATAGCAGAATTTATTAGTGTTGACAATACACTAACATTCCCTTACGATGTATTTGGTTAGTGTGTATGTAACACTAACGCTATTCTCTCTTCTGGTTTTCGTTGACATTTTAGCAAAAAAGTGCTAAATTGTCGCGAGTGTGCAGAGGTGAGCTGTCCACCGTTGTCCAGGTGCGAAAGTACCAAATGCACGTTGAAAATTTATTCCATTCAACTATCAAGAGGAGCAATGTGGACTGGGAATTAGCCAGCGCGAGTTGCATCGGCACCGAACACCGCCGAGACCTGGCCCAGAGTAATGGCCAAGACGCTTTGTTTAGGAGCTACGACCGGGAAACCGGCCGTGGACTGCTGGTTGTAGCCGATGGCTGCAGCAGCGCTGTCCATAGCGAAGTTGGCGCCCATATCGGGCTCCGACTACTGGCCGACATCTGGGATGAGAACCGGCGACAAGCCATTGGCTACCTGTGGGACGGCACCTGGCCGATCCCTAAGAGCCGGCTATTCCTGGATTGCTACATCAACCCTCTGATCACCCGCTTGCGCAGTATGCTCGGCCGGCTTGGCCACCCTGACTCCCCTAACCGGCTGTTGGAGGCCTTCGCCGAATATGGGCTGTTCTCGCTCAACGGCGTGATGTTCGACTCAGACGTTATGATCTTCTTCTGCATCGGCGACGGTGTGACGATGATCAATGACGAATTGATTGTGGTGTTGCCGCCGAAGCGCAGCGACCCCAAGCTCGACAATGCCCCCGAATACGTCGGCTATGCCGCCGTGTACGAGGACCGTCCGCCAGTGCTTGCTATGTACCGAGTGGTGCCCACCGAATTTGTGGACCACTTCGTGGTGGCTAGCGATGGCTTTGGTGACTTCCTGAGAGCAAGTGAGAAAACTCTGCCTGGAACGAAAAGATTGATCGGCCCGCCCGAGCAACTCTGGGCCAATGATGAGTTTTTCACTAAGCCAGTCCAGCTTGGCCGTTTCTTCAACATGGCAAATACGGCTAAGCGTAAGCTGGCCAACGGACCCGACGGACCAACCGCCAATATCGAAGTCTTCCCCGGCCTCCTGCCGGACGACACGACCTTGATCGTTGGCCGTAAGTCACGACCCCTACCCGAACCTGCGGAGGCCTAGATGCCCAGTGTGTTGATAGCCGGTAAACCTGTCCAATTGCAGCCGTCCAACATCGTTGGCTCCGGCGGTGAGGCCGACATTTACAAGCTGCCAAACAGTGGCGGCAAGGCCGTAAAGCTCTACAAAAGTCCACGCCACCCGGACCTGGTCGGCAATAAGATCGAACAACTGGGCGCCAAACAGCGCGCGGTTTTGATCCAGACCAAGTTGCCGGCCTTCCCCAAAGGGCTACCCAGCAATGTGGTAGCGCCGCTGGAGATGGCCCGTGACCCCAAGACCGGCGAGATCCTCGGCTTTGTTCTGCAGTTTGTGGACAACGTCGAACTTCTGACCCGGCTAGGCGAGCGAAGCTTTCGGACCCAGCAGAATATTGGCACCGAGCAAGTGTTGGGTGTCTTCCGCGATCTGCACCAAACGGTCGCGGGCGTCCACAAGGCTGGAGCGGTACTCGGCGACTTCAACGACCTGAACGTCCTCTTTCGAGGGCAACAAGTCTGGTTGATCGATGCCGATAGCATGCAGTGGGGACCATTCCCCTGCCTGGCTTTTACCCAAACCTTCGTTGACCCGCTGCTCTGCGTCGCGGCACCCGGTGGCCTCATGCTTCACCAGTCACACAACTGCTACTCCGACTGGTATGCCTACGCCATCATGCTGATGCGTTCTTTGCTCTATGTGGGGCCCTATGGTGGTATTTACCGGCCGGCTAATCCGGCCAGCCGCCTACCCGCCCCCGGGCGACCACTGAAGCGTATCACCGTGTTCCACCCCGAAGTTACCTACCCCAAGCCGGCCGTGCCGCTCACCGAGCTGCCGCCCGACTTGCGTGAATACTTCGAGATGGTTTTTTGTGCGGACAAGCGCGAGGAATTCCCTTTCGCCCTGCTCGATACTAACCTATGGAGGAAGGGTGCACGTGTTATCACGGTCGCAGTGCCACCCAGGACTACTCACGGAAAGGTGACTGCCATCGTGGTCTTTGAAACCCCTGGCCGCATCGTCCAGGCGGTGGTCCAGCGCGGCAAATTGCGCGTCTTGGAACACCACGACGACGCTTACTGGCGCGAAAATGGCCATCAAGTTATCGGCGGTGCCTACAACCCCCAGCTGCGTTACCGCCTGGTGGGTGATGACACCCTGATTGCTAGTGGCCGCCAATTAGTAGTTTTGGGTAAAGAGACGAAGCGATTCAGCATCGATAGCTATGGCAATCTGCCGGTCTTCGACTCCAACGACTCGCATTACTACTGGCTAGAAAACGGCCTGTTGATGCGCGATGACCAAACCCACGACAAGCGGCCGCTCGGCGACGTATTGCGCGACAGAACGCTGATGTGGGCCGGACCGAGCTTCGGCTTCGGTATCTGGTTCGCTGGCGAAATGC
>JAYUFZ010000029.1:0-9815 GCA_043767845.1 bacterium
TCCCATCCCGAACACAGCAGTTAAGCCTCTCTGCGGCGATGATACTCTTTATTGGGGAAAGTAGCGCGGTGCCGGATTTTCAAGATAGACTCCTAACGGAGTCTTTTTTGTTTGTCAGATCTATTGAACGGTTGCCCTAAATGGCATAAGCTTTGTTTATGAGAAAAGTTGAGGTAAGTCCGAAGCGGGCACGAGTAGCGCGTCCAATGCTGGCAAGCGAGCCCCGGTTCAATAAATCGACTGTTTTTGCAGTGGGCATTATAGCCTCGGTTATCGGCATCTTTGTAATTCTTCGTATTTTTGCCGCCGGCACAATCCCATCCAAGGTGGCTGTCAGCGTGTCTTTTGATGCCGTGCGCCAAGAAACCGCCGACTCTATAACTTACAGTTTCGATGCCGGCCTCAATCGAGTCTCCCAGCCATTGAGCCTCAGCGGGGCGGCCTGTGCTAAGCCTGTAGTAATAACTTCGAAAGATCCTGCGAACAAAGCCTCGATCATTGGCGACAGGGCAGTACCGTTCGCATCATGGGTAGCAATGGGCAGCGGTGTCTATAAAGCCGACATTAGCAGTTTTGGATTAGCAAGTGTATCCACTATATTTGGCGATGGTGGCGATTACAGGTTGGCCAAGTTCCCAAAATTGAATGGTACGAATACTGACGCGCCGCAAATTACCGCCTGGGATCCGGCTACCGGAGGCGCCTATCAAATTGAAACGAATAGTCTGGCGATTACCGATGGGCTGGCTGGCTTCACGGCCGTAATTCCGACCGGATGGGGTATGTCCAGGCTGCCTATTAGCGCCTCTAGTAAGACGATCGCAGGCACTCGTCTTACCCTAAGTCCGGAAGCCGGCTTCATCGAGTACAAAAAGAGTGACATCCTGGGCGGTGGGCTCGGGCCATTCCACCTTGGAACCCAAAAATTTTACTTAGAAAATCATCTGTCATTCGTCACGGCGCCTGGTGAATGGGCCTACGACCAGGCGACCAAACAGATGTATGTCTATCCATACCAGGCCGGCGATTTGAGCAATATGTCGGTCAGCTTTTTGGAAAATATTGTAGAGGCGAACAGTTGTACTGCCTCGGTTACGATCAAGGATATTGCCCTAGGCAGGACAAACTTCAACACCAGTCCAACCGATGGCTATGTCGGCTTCAGCGGTGACTACTATTACTCGAAGAGCGCCGACGGCACACTCAACCCATTTAATATCCAGCCATATGCCATAAAGAGCTGGGCGAATCAATCATTCGTAGTCTCAAACACTTCGTTTCAGCACTTGGGTGGAGGAGGAATCGTAGGTACCGATCCCACGCAGGTGTCGATTACCCGTAGTAGCTTTTCGGACGTAGCAGGTACAGCGCTCAAGCTGGTAAATGTCTCATTTGTTGCGACCGATGTTGGTATGAGCGACTCATCATTTAGCAATATTGGTTATTCATATGCCAGTGATGCTTTATCCTTTGCTTCATTGAAAGGGAGCCTTATCACGCACAATAATTTTGATACTATCGGCGGACGAGCGCTGTATACTTCGGCCAAATATTTCTTAGACACGACCACGGCGAGTAGTAATAATCAGTTCACCAATAACCGCGTGTCAAACGCTCTTCAGCTGGTCAACGATGCTGGCGTAGTCAATAATTCAGGAAGCTCCGGCTTGAAAGTAAACAATAATTACTTCTACCAACAGCCAGCCAGCACTTGGAATAGCGGGAGTGGAAAATCCTCAGTTGCTTATTTGGACGTAGGTTCCTATGGCGTGTCCATTCAGGACAACCTTGTGGAGAATGCCGATACTATGTTCAATATAAATTGTCAGGGCGGTAATACTTTGAACGGCAATGGGGTAGTAAACTCAGGTCAGCTCGCTAATGTTACCTTTAGCTTCTGTAATCCCTTCAAAAACTTATACTACATGAGCCAGGCAAGTATTGACTATCTTGATGCGCAGCAACAGGCAGCTGGTTGTGTCTATTCGACGTATTATCATCAGGCTTTGGCTGATTGTTCATGCAATGTAAATGGTGATTGTCCGACATCATCAACAGTCCAAGCCGGTATAAGCGGTTCGGCTGGAGTTGCGAACTTGGGTAGTACGACGTTTACCGGTATACGCCCCGTCCCGGCGACACCCACTCCCACGCCGACTCTGGTAGTCACTCTGACTCCGACCGCTACTCCACCCGTAACCATGACGCCAACGCCTCCTCCAACGCTCACCCCAACACCCTCACCAACATCAACGCCACCACCGACCCCACCACTCACGATTACGCCGAGCCCAACTGTTAGCCCGACGGTTACACCCAGCCCAACGCCAACCCCGACTCCGACTCCAGTCTGCACCAAATTAGGCGATGCAAACTGTGATGGTCGCGTAAACTCAATCGACTTGCAAGCCGTCTTATCCAACTACGGCAAAAAGACGACTCTCCGTAGACTGGGCGATTTGACCGGTGATGGGATAGTTAATATCTTTGACTTGTCCCAAATATTGCATAATTGGGGAAGGTAGTGCGGCACCGGATTTTCAAGATAGACTCCTAACGGAGTCTTTTTTGTTTGATGTACTTGCATAATAGCTAGCTATAATTTCAATGAATCGGCGAATAATGGCTTTTTAGTCACAGGTGCATCATTGGGTTGTCATATCTACTACCCGTATCCGCTCTTCGCTGAGAGTTAACGACTTAGATGCCATTTGATAGTTCAAATCCTTTCGTGTAACATAAGCTCTATAAATCGAGCATTAATAGTGAAAAGCCCTAAGCATAAGACTTCGAGAACTCTTCTACCCCCCTTGTTGTCGGACTGGCCGTATGGACGGCGAACGACATTATTAATTGTCATGGGAGTGCTCGCCGTTTTCGGCGTGTTTGCCATATTTCGTAGCAAAGCGGCAACCAGTGCTTTAGACCAATTTCGCATCGGCCAAAATACCTTTGTAGTCGGTTTGCCCTGGGCGGGTGATGATCTAGGCGCCATGGACGTGGGCTATGACAGTTCGGTAGATCTCGTATTTACGGCTAAGGAAACCAGTACGCTCGATGTCGTGGCTGCTTATTTAGTAGGTAATACGTACTGCGCCGCAAAGCCAGTGCGAAGTGATGGATTTTGTTACAGCGCAGGGCATGGTGGAACTGTGCAGCTCGATATCTACGCCGACAACCCAACTACAAGTGAACCAACTGGTCCGTCGCTGGGGAGCGCAACCTGGGTACACCCGACTGTAGACGGCAGCTTCACGGGCACGGATAAACTTGGCTCTACGGATAGCGTCATGCCACTCAGCCTATCGCCAAAGCCGAACGTCACCGCCGGCACAAGATACCACGCGGTCTATACGAACCCTGACCCAGAAGCCGCAGCCGGTAACTTTTATTCGCTCGATTTTCTGAATATGCGCAATATTACCTCTGGCATTACCAATTCTAGGGCCCAGATGCCGGTATTGTTATCGCAGGATTGGGACGCTCGATATAAATCTACGGGCGTGGGCTCAGGCGGCATCAATACGGGCGGCGTTTGGCGATCTTGTACTGATCGGACCGATTGCTGGAGCTCAACCATCAATCAAAACTATTCTTCAACACCGATTGTAGAATACCGTTATGGCAATGGCCAGACTTCAGGAAACGCCTATAGCTCGTATCCAAACCTCGGCGATAGCTATAAAGGCCTCTACCCATATGCTAACCCCACAAACGGCACAACTCGCGATAGGCAAGTATTCACGATTAATACCGATGTAACAGTCAACCAGATCGGTGCGCGGATCGTGCCAATTGTGGCCGGCACCGCTCGCTTTACACTTGCTCGCATGTCTGATGGTCAGGTTTTTAACACTACCGATATCGCGTATTCAATGCCGCCTGATGCACTCGGCGGCTGCAACCCGGTTGTACTCGATAGCGCGACCTGCCATACCAATAACGGCCTGTCCTTGTCTAAGGATCTAACACCCTTCAATTTGCCAGCCGGCACCTACTATATCGACTTTGACCGAGCGGATGGTACGGCGCAGTACGCCATTGAAGCGCAGTATCCAATTATTAATAATACGAGGAATATGACCGTAGCGTGGGGCCCAGGTTCACGCTGGGACAATGCCTATTTGCAGCGCTACGATGGTGGCTGGGTGCCTGTTGACCCGAACGTTTATGAGCAAGCTAATACTGATGCCTTTGTTTACCTGCGCTTGGTTCCACCGGGCGGCTCAACTACTCCCGCGCCGACTCCTGCACCGACTGTCGCCCCGTCCGCAAACCCACCAGCCCTTTCACCAGAAGCATTATGCCCTAACGGTACACGCTTCCAGGCCGAAGATATGGCCGTCGGCGGCGGTGCCATAACATCGGTATCCGGATACCGTGACTGGTCTGTGGCGTCTACCTACCTGGATTTCACCTATGGCCCGGCTACGCTTGGTGATTATACGCTGAGGCTACGATATTGGGCGCCGGCTACAGCAAGTCGCCAGGCTTATCGCCGCATACCGAGTGCAAACCCGCAACGAAATGCCATTAATTTGCCCGGTACCACCGGCTGGTCGACGGCCAATGTAACGCTCGATGCCTGGGCTCCACTTACGAACCCCAGTTTGAATGCATCACTCTCGATGGATGGCACCGATTTCGGACGAATTGCGCTCGACTATGTCGATATCTGTCCACAGGGCTCGGCTGTAACACCTACTCCGGCGCCCACGGCCAGCCCGACACCCACACCAACTCCCGTAGCAACGGCGCACCCGACAGTAACACCTACGCCAGCACCGACCCCTACACCCGTAGTAACCGCTCATCCGACTGCAACGCCCGTGTCTACACCAGTGCCAACGCCTATTGCCACCTGCACCAAGCTTGGTGACGTGAACTGTGATGGCAAGGTCAATAACGGCGATCTGAATGTAGTCCTTCATAACTACGGTAAGTCTGTAACCAGCCGTGCCCAAGGCGACCTAACCGGTGATGGGGTAGTCAATATATTTGACCTCTCGCAAGTACTCCAAAACTGGGGTAAGTAACGAATACCAATGAAACGAGTTGCCAAGAAATTAAAGCCCGGCCACCTGTCTCCTGCCAATCTGACTCGCCGCCTGTCGTTTCATAAACCAACCGTTTTAGCCATTGGACTACTAGCATCGGTTATCGGTATCTATGTCATCCTTAAGATCTTTGCTGCAACAGCCGCTGAAGCCTACTATGTGAGCCCTGATGGTGGTATGACCATGACTTCACCTACCTCAGCCGAATGTGATACAAACAAGGGTTCGGGGTCAGATAGAACTAGGCATTTCAACACAATGGAGGCTGGGTTTAGGTGTGTGAATGCAAGCGGTACGTTGTTCATCGATGCTATGGACGCATCCGGAACCATCGTACCCTACCACGAGGTGGGGTTTGGAGCTGCTTCCAGACCTCTCCCTGCCAATGGGTCGGCCGGCGCGCCGACTAAAGTGATCGGCCGTTGCAATGTTGATGTGGCTAGTACAAATCAGACCTTCTTGCGCGACTCCTGTAAACCACTCATCCAGCCGCGCGCTCAGGACTGGGGCCTGACGATCGAATCGGGGGGTTCTTATTCGATGGCTCCAGGGGCCGTCGATCGTCGCAACTTCATCGTTGCTATCGGAAATACGGCTTCCTATCTATCGTTCGAAAACCTCAATTATGACGGTTCAACTGGCATGCTTGATGGATCGGGTAATTTCAACGGTGTGGCTTGTTCCTGCGTGGCCGGCGGATTCGCTCGCATCGACTATCCCGCTCATGACTTTGAGTTCAACCACATGGACGTGCACGATGTTCCTGGCAGCGCCCTCTATACCTATGCGACCATCGATAATGCACCAACTAATATCACGTTTAAGCACGGCCGAACCCACCACAACGGCTGGAATTACCCCGGCTCGTCAATTATCAAGTTTGGTGATGGCGCAGTGAACTGCACAACCCGGCCGGCAACCAGTGGCTGCCCCGCCTACTATGGTGAATATTACTCGCATACCCACAGTTTCTACTTTGGTACCGGTGGCAATCTTCTGACCGACAACTACATCTACGATGATGCCGGGTTCTGTATCCAACAGTTTAACGGTGCTTTCAAGACTATGGCCAACACAATCAAAGGCAACTGGATCGCCAATTGCGCCTTCCAGGCAAAGGCCCACCCCGAGTATGGCTCTGGCAATCTAGTCGGTGGGTCCAACGTGCAATACGATACCGGGGGAACGTTCAGCGACAACGTGGTCATTAATAACACCGGTTTTTATACTTTTGGGGACGTTGGAACGACATTTAATCATAACTTGTTTCTACATAATACCCAAGGTGGCCCGCTTGGTGTTTTTAACGCCGTGGCTACCTGGGACAACGTAAACGGGGCTAATTTTACGAATAACGTGCTCTGTTTTAACCGCGACGAATCTGGAGCGACCCAAGACTGGACGAGCTGGAGAGATGCATACGGAACCGGCTCGCCACCGTACATCGGGGACATATCGGCAAACGGCGACCTCGGCCAGGTCGTTGGCTCGGCGCACACCTTTGCCAATAACTCCGGCAACACCTACGGCGGCTGCTCGACAACCAGTTACGCGGCCAATGGCTACACGCCGACGGGCGGGACGCCAGCTCGCGACACCAGCCTTGTTCCGGGCGTGCTACTGGACCTTGTGAGTAATCCAGAGCCCACGGTTACGGTGTCGCCGACCCCGACGCCAACCGCCGTGCCAACGGTGACCCCTGTCGCTACACCAACCCCCACGCCGCCACCAATTCCGGCACTATGTAGTTCAGGCACCCGTTTGGAAGCCGAGTTAATGACAACCGTCGGCGGCTCAGTAGCCTCCGATTCGATGGCTTCTGGTGCCAGGCATTGGGGTTCATTCTACGCTTCTACATCGGTAGCTGGCGACTACGCCGCGGCAAATACTGGGACCTATGACCTGCGCTTCCGCTACTACGCCACCAGTGGTGCAACACGTACCTTATACATTGATAATAGTGCAGTTGGTAAGCAAACTTTTACCCCCCAGGGATTGTCGGTATACGGCGTGCACACCACGAATCAGACTCTGGCAGCTGGCACGCACACTATTAAGCTCGCCGCAGATACCGGCGACGACAGTGGTATGGCCCTCGACTACATTGATATCTGTCCGCTGGGTGCAACAGTGACTCCCACGCCGACCCCGACACCAACCCCAACACCGACACCTGTCCCGACGGCAACCCCAGCTCCAACTCCCACGCCGACCCCCGTCCCAACCCCCGTACCAACTCCCACGCCTATAGCTACCTGCACCAAACTTGGTGACGTCAACTGCGACGGTAAGGTCAACAATGCCGACCTTAATACCATACTGCATAATTATGGTAAAACCGTGACGAGTAGATCACAGGGTGACCTAACCGGCGACCATGTGGTCAATATCTTTGACCTATCGCAGGTGCTGCAGAACTGGGGTCACTAAGCACTATAGACTGCTTAGTGATGGAACTTACTCATATGTATAGGCTAAAGTTCCAAGGTGTCCGGTTATCTGTATACCGCAGGATCGTGGCTAACTGCTAGCAAAGATGATAACCGAGTGGTAGCATAAGCGAAGTGACATATTATCATCAAAACGACCTATAGGTACTATCGCCGTCATGTCCAGCAACCCTTCTAGGAGATCAGTCACCTCGAAACTTACTCGACAGTGGGCTGGCCGCAATCCGGCTTTAGCGGTGCTCGTGATAGCGCTTGTTGTCTTCGGCCTAGCAGCTATTTTTCGTAGCAAGGCTGCTACCAATTTGGCAGGTAGTCCGCTTGCCACCAGAACCAGTGGCCCTTCGCTGGAGCTAGAAGCTTCATGGGGCTTTGATGCAGCCGGCCAAATTCACAGTTCGGTGGGCCGCCAAGCAAACGAAAGACGAGTCTGGGATATCATGTTCGATTTTTGGCAAGACCGAGCTGAACTACGCGATCCCACCTATGGCACACCCGACACGCAGGCGAAGG
Organism: bacterium; assembly: GCA_043767845.1. Lineage (GTDB taxonomy): Bacteria > Patescibacteriota > Saccharimonadia > UBA4664 > JBBRNT01 > JAYUFZ01. The sequence continues at coordinate 8,018 of JAYUFZ010000029.1, forward strand.
TGAATGCAATCCTCGACAATAGGGTAACTACTTTCAAGGCAGCCAGCATAGACGCAGTCGATATATTTGTAACCACCAATATTGTTGCTGACCTCAAGGGGGAGCACCCACAAGTACCTGCTTCTGGCTGCGGTTTTACAGCTGGCACTACTACCACCTACATTGTGACACCGTTTGACCCCATAATGGTGTATGCGCAGAAACTGCGTGCGGCCGGTATCCGACCAAACCTCAGGTATGCCCCCATCAGATATAATAACGGGTGCTTGAACAGTCCGGACAGCGGTGCCTGGTTGCTGGTTGACGAGTTCGGCAACCAAACGCCGGGTGATAGCGCGCTCGATATGAGCAATCCGGCCGCCAAAACTAAGCAGCTTGATAACGTCACCTGGCTGCTCAATCGCTACCGCACATATGTCGATGCTGTAGAGATGGAAGAGCCATACCCTGACTACCCAGCGAATTACCAGTGCATTCTGTTTGATACGCCGACTTGGCGAGCAAAATTTGTTTCCATGTTTGGCTATGATTTTAAAGTTGGCGCAGGTCTTACCAATGGCAACCGATGTGCGAACGGCGCATCCGTAACTGCCCAGATAGTCAGAGAATTCTTTGCAGATCTTCGGGCGACGATTAATACAAAAGTCGCCGATGGAACCCAAGTAGAAATTATGGCCAACGGCAGCAGCAATGGCTGCTACAGCGAGGCAACCTGTGGTATCGGCCAGAATCCGCTAGAGATAGGTACGGCTGGAAATTTGGATACTTATGTGCCACAATCCTACTGGACAGACCTGGCGACTTGGCAAAGCAATAATGCTATCACTCGCAATGGGCTTAAAGACAGGGTAAACGTGCTGGCGGGCATCCAGATATATAGGAACGATAATTACTCAAAAGTGGCTAGTAACCTTCAAGCAGGCTTTGGGCCGATCATGAATTACGCTGAGGGGCTAAATCTTGAGAACAAACAAGCGGGCGTATCATTTTGGCACAATTTTTATGAAGACATAGCCCATAGCTATCTAGCTGCAAACGTCGTGCCCCAACCGGTGGCTTATTTTGGGGCTACAACTTTGGTAGAAGCCAGCGACCCGACTCAAAAAACTATTTCTTCAGGCAAAGTTCTGCAGTTCGATGGGAATAATGACCAGTTAACAGTCCCTGAAAATGCCGCCATTAAGCTAGTAACGCCATTCAGTGTCTCGGTCTGGGCAAAGATAAATGCCTCAAAAGACCAAACGCTTTTTGCGAGAGGTGCTAGTGGCAGTGATCATGGATACTTGCGTATTGGACTCGACAGCACGAATCGGATCCGCCTAGAAACTGCTAGCCAAGCATCATTCCAGCCTCAAATTATTATTTCTAGCCCCATCGCTGAGTCGACTGCCAACTGGCATCTATTAACTATAACTTACGACATCCGGTCGAAAAACGCAGTGTTCTATGTGGACGGTAATCAACTGAGCACCGGGAGTACAGATGCAGCCAGTGCCGTTGTAGCGGCCGGCCCCAATTTGATAGGTACAGATGGGGTAAACTATTTCTCGGGCTGCCTGGACGACTTGGCAATATATCGAGGGATACTTACTCCTTCTGAAGTGGCTGAGATATACTCCGCTCGTAACCTTAACAACGAATCTCTAACATTACCATTGGGAGACAGTTGCCGGGCGGACGCGACATCTCCCACCCCTGCCACTCCTCCGGCCTTAAGCCCGGAAGCTCTCTGCCCCAATGGTACTCGTATTGAAGCAGAAGCTATGATAGCCGGTGGGGCAGCTATTCCTATCGTCTC
>JAYUFZ010000030.1:0-9178 GCA_043767845.1 bacterium
CGAACCCACGACCCGCTGTTTACAAAACAGCCGCTCTGGCCTCTGAGCTACATCGGCATTAAGTATGAAAATACTTGCTCAATCGAGCAAAAAGAACTCAGGTATCATACCATCAGGGGGTGTGATTTTCAAGCTGTGGTTGGATGATTTGCCCTGGACGGACTTGGCTATTGGCATTTGCCCGCAAACGAGCAAGGCGGCGCTCGATAGCCTCGGCCTTAGGTCGGTCTTTGGCGGCCAAATAGGCCTCTGATAGTGCCCTCAAATACTTTGGCGACTCCTCAAGGGCCACAGCATGCTCCAACGCTATAATAGCCTTTTGGTTGTTGGCAATTGCCTTAAATACTTTGTGAAGCGCGAAATATCGGGCTGGGGTGGCCTCGAACATAATAGCCTTCTCGTAAGCGGCGATAGATTTAATATAATTTCGGTTGTCGGCGTAGACTGAAGCTAATTGCTGGTAATGCAGCGCGGTAGGCGCGAGTTGGGCGGCTATCTCCAGGCACTCTGCGGCATCTTGATATTTCTTTTGAAGCACATAGATGGCGGCTAGCCGCTCGTAGGCCGCCACGCTGCGATGATCAACCTTTAATACGCGCAAATAGGCTTTTTCTGAGGCCAGGAATTTACGTTCTTTAAAGAGTCGGTCGGCGTAATCAAGAATTTGCTGGGTAGCACCACTGGTAGCCCGCGCGGCAACTACCGACGAGCCACGTAGCAGTGACAAGCGGCCAAGCGCCCGGTAAAAACTGACTATTATTATGACAAAAAAGATGGCTTCGAGTGTCATAAGGCCATCGCTATCGTATCCAGGGCCGGTTTGACGCCGACATTGGCCGCCAGCAGGCCTGGATAGCGCTCCAGGGCAGTCAGTAGTTCGACAAGCCTGGCCGTAGTTTGAGCTGTCGCCGGAGCACGCAAGCGCCTGGTGGCCTCATCGGCCAATATTGTAACTAATTGTCCAGCCTTGAGCGGGTCCTTGCCCAGCTCGGTACTAACTGCCAAACGCTCAAATAAGCTAGCCTTCATGAAATCAGCTGCCAGCTGCCGGCTGCGACCGGCCGCTTCAAGCAAGGAATTGTCACCGAGCAAGCTAATGACCTTACCGGGCAACCCGCTACCAAGCTCTATAGCATTGGCTATCGAGCCCGTCCAGCCAGGGTAGTTTGCGGCTAGGTATCCGCTTAGTTTGCTAGATTCCGGCTTGGCAAAAAAGATCGGGATCGACCGTGAGCGAATAGTTATAAGCAACGCCTCGATCTTGGCCGTAATAAAGATGGTCGTGGTTTGCTCCGGCGAATCTTCGAGTATTTTCAGGAGGCTATTTTGGGCCTCGGTGGTCAGCTGCTCGGCCCCATCGATAATCACCGTCCGACGACGCAAGCTATTACGACTGAGCTGCAGGGCATGGATGACATCGGCAATTTGAGCAATGCCGATCGACTGCTTTTCAGCTCGAACGATCAGGACATCGCTGGCCGCCGCTAAGTACTGGATAGTAGTGCCAGCCCACTCGGCGGCCAGTTCGGCCGCGGCACTAAACTTGCCTAGTCCGGCACTACCATGAAAAATATAGGCGTTCTTGGGGCGTGCCCGTATTACTTCAACTTGTTGTCCGGTAACTTCGTGAAGTAATACTTTCATATTCTTATTATAGAGCTAATTATGAGAGGACAGCTAACACATTTTCTAGCTCTGCGGGCAATGGGCTTACGACATGGATATTTTGTCTATTGGGGCCAGTAAAATCGAGCTGAGTGGCGTGCAAGAACTGCCGGCTGAGACCGAGATTATCACGACCCTTTGAGCCGTAGACCATGTCGCCGACAATCGGGTGGCCAATATGTGACAGATGAACGCGTAGCTGGTGGGTGCGCCCGGTATAGGGCTCTAATTCGAGCAGACTGAAGCTTGTATAGACGGCCAACACTCGGTACTTGGTTTTGGCCGAGCGACCACCGAGCGACACTTGGCGCTGGGTCGGCTTGGTCTGAGCCCGGTCGATTGGCAGGTCAATGACACCTTCGTCTTGATCGAGATGGCCATAGACCAGCGCTTGGTAGTGCTTCCCAACCTCATGTTTTTTGAAGGCTTGCTGCAAGTAAGCCTTACTGCCACTGGTTTTGGCAATAATTAAGAGTCCCGAGGTCTCACGGTCGAGGCGGTGGACTATGCCTGGCCGGCCTAGATCATCGTCGGTGGTATGTAGGCGAGAAAAATCTACCACACTGGCCACATCCGGGCGACTAGCCGGATGCACCAGGAGCCCGGCAGGCTTATCAACTATCAATACATCACTGTCTTCATAGCAGATAGGCAGGCTCAGCGGATGGCGATTAACCCGAGCCGGCGATGTGTCCTCCAGCGGGTAGTCTATGCTATCGCCAGGCAGCAGTTTATAACCAGCCTTAGTTACGGCCAGACCGTTCACCCGTACTAGCCCGGCCTTAATCTGCTTGCCGACACGGGTTTTATTGTCTTTTGATAATTGCACCAGAACAGTATCCAGGCGCTGGCCTGTGTCCGCTGCTCGCGGGTGGTATTGTGCGTCCATGGCCCATCCCCTTTTTTGTTTGATTTAGCGAATTAGTGTTGAGGCGTGTGTTAAGTCTTTTTTGGCGCCAAGAATAATAAGCCGGTCGCCAGGATAGATGACTTCTTTGCCATTGGGCCGGACTCGGCTTTTGCCATCAGCGCCGTTGATAGCGATGACCGTGGCGCCGATTGTCTGCTCGGTTAATTCACGGAACTCGCCAAGGCGTTTACCGGCCAGCTTGGAAGTTTCACTCACTATCATCTCTTCAACTTCGAGGTCAGGGGCGCCCTTGCCACTCGAAACTATGTCTAGGTAGTCCACGACATTTGGCCGCATAGCCATGGTAGCCATATGGTACCCACCGATTTGATATGGCATAGCCACTCGATCGGCCCCGGCGCGCTTAAGCTTGAGCTCGTTGTCGTGGCGGTTCACTCGGGCGACGACATAGAGATCGGGATTGAGCGACTTAGCCGACAATGTTACAAAAAGGTTCTGCGAATCCTCACCGAGCGAGGCTACAAGAGCTTGGGCGCGCATAACGCCGGCTGCAATCAGCGAAGCCTCATCGGTACTGTCGACGCAGAGGGCAATATAGCCTTTCTGGATCGCGACATCGACTTTAGCCTGGTCACGGTCGAGGGCCACAAAGGGCACACCCTCCTGATGCATTTCTCTGGCTACCTGGTAACCAACACGGCCAAGCCCGCAGACAATATAATGTCCGTTCAACTTATCTGTTTTTGATTTCATACGGCTTTTAACAACATGCTCACCTAACCCCATCATATATTCTGCGAACCACTTAAGTAAATAGCCGACCAGGCCGATACTAGCAAAGATTAAGATTATTACTAAAACCCTGCTACCAGTATCGGTGAATCCGTGGTGGTCGTAGTGGGTTAAGAGAATAATGAGCGTTACATAAAACGATTCACTGTAGTCGATACCCGAGTAATTAGAGAAGCCTAAAGTACCAATGCCTAGCAGCACCAGTGACACGAGACTAATATTCCACAGAGTGTTTCGACTGCTCACCTACTCATTATATACTGCTTGTGCTTAGCCGTACAATGAAGCCAACAAAAATCCCGCCGCGGCGGGATTTTTGAGTAAGTGCTTGGTTTAGCGCTTGGAGAACTGCGGAGCCTTGCGGGCTTTCTTGAGACCTGGCTTCTTGCGTTCTTTTTCACGAGGATCGCGAGTCAGCATACCAGCCTTTTTGAGGCTCGGGCGCAGGTCTTCAGACAGCTCTTCCAATGCCCGGGCAATAGCTAGCTTGGCCGCGTCGGCTTGGCCGCGCTTGCCGCCGCCAGTCAGCTTGAGGCTAATCTTGAGTTTACCATCCTGGCCGGCCAGGATAACTGGGCCAGAGATAGTCGACATGAGTGTTGAGTTATTGAAATAACTCTCGGCTGGCTTGTCGTCGACAAGTATTTCACCAGCCCCCTTGTACAAACGAGCCGAGGCAATAGCCGACTTGCGGCGGCCAAGACCGTAGTAATAATGTCCCGCGTCGGTGGTGTTAGCCATTATTTGACCTCCAGCTTAGTTGGTTTTTGGCCATCATGGGTATGCTCGCTACCAACATGTAGCTTGAGGCGGGCCATCCGGTCGGTCGTTAGGCGATTCTTTGGAATCATCCCGGCGACTGCGTGCTCGAGAACCAGTTTAGGGTCTTTCTTGAGCTGATCTTGGAGGCTTGTCTCGTAGATACCACCTGGGTAGCCTGAGTAGCGATAATACTTTTTGTCGGTCAGTTTCTTGCCAGTAACGTGGATTTTTTCGACGTTGATGACGACCATGTTATCACCGCAATCAAGGTGAGCTGAGAATTGTGGTTTGTGCTTACCCATCAGATAAGTAGCAAGCGTGGTAGCCAAGCGACCCAGTGTGAGGCCACTGGCATCAACTAAGTACCAGTTGTGCTCGAGCTGTGAAGGCTTCGGTGAGTATGTTTTAAGCATTGTCGGCTCCTGCGGTCACAGCTTTTTTAGCTGGGGCCTTAGCCTTGGTTGCTTTTTTGGCGTCCACTGAGTCAGCGATGGCTGGCTTCAAGCCAGATTCTGGCAGCACCAGTGACAGTTGAACCATTGGAGCGTTATCGCCACGGCGGTTCTCTAGCTTTACGATGCGGGTGTAGCCGCCATTACGGTCGGCCATAGCCGGAGCTATTTCGAGGATCATCTTTTTGACGGCATTATCAGTCAAAAGGAAGGCTCGGAGTGCGCGGTTCGAAGCGAGCGTCCCCTGCTTGGCCTTAGTGACCATCCGCTCAAACTGAGGAGCGATTTCCTTAGCCTTGGCTTCGGTAGTTTTAATTTGCTCGTAAAGTACCAGTGAAGTGACGAGGCCGCGAACAAGTGCCCGGCGCTGGTCGGTCTGGAGTGATAGTTTACGGCCTGTAAAAGAGTGTCGATGCATTGTTAAGCCTTTTCCTCAAGCGAGAAGCCGAGCTCAGCGATTTTGTCTTTTACTTCTTCGTAAGCCTTGGCTCCAAAACCTTTGAGGTCCTTGAGCTCAGCATCGGAGAGTCGGATGAGATCTTTGACCGACTTAATGTCGTTGTTCATCAAAGCATTAGCAGTCCGGGGGCTGAAGTTCAGCTCTTCGACCATTATCTTTGAAGCACCTGACTCGCTGCGGTCTTCGACTGGATCAGCGGCGGCAACAACCTGGGGATTGCCAGCGATGATCGAGAAGTGCTCGACCAAAATCTCTGAGGCCTGTGATATAGCGTCAGCTGGGCTGAGCGTGCCATCGGTCTCAATCTCTAGTACCAGACGGTCGAAGTCGGTGCGCTGACCAACGCGAGTATTCTCGACATTGTAGCGAACGCGCTGCACCGGGCTGTAGAGGGCGTCGACGGCGATCATGCCAACTTCCAGCTTCTCACCTTCGCGGGACTCAACTGGCACGTAACCACGGCCCTTTTCGACCTTGATCTCCATGCCAATCTTAGCCTTGGCGTCGTCGAGCGTGGCGATAACCAGCTCCGGGTTGACGATCTCAACATCGGCGTTAGCCTTGATATCACCAGCTGTCACAACTCCCTTACCACTTTTGGTAAGCATGATGAATTGTGGCTCGTCGCTAAACACGCGGAAGCGCAGTTTCTTTAAGTTTAATAGTATCTCTACAACGTCTTCCTTCACACCATCGATAGTTGAAAACTCGTGTGCAACGGTGTCAATTTTGACAGCAGTTACAGCGGCTCCACCTAGGCTGGATAGAATCACACGGCGTAATGAGTTACCAAGCGTCATGCCGTAGCCAGAATACAATGGCTCGATGGCAAACGTTGCTCGGTTTCCTTCTTCTTTGACGGTTTTAAGCTCCGGCAGCTGAATAGGGTATAACACCTTCTCGTCCTCTCCTGTTACCTTGAATAGAATTCAATGATTAATTGCTCGTTAATTTCTTCAGTAATGTCTTCACGGGCTGGCTGGCCAGTGACCTTAATGATCATTTTCTTTGCGTCCAGATTCAACCAGCGAACCTGTGGCAAATTACCAGCTAACTGTTCAGATAAAACTTTGAAATAACTATTTTGGGCGCTCTTCGGGCGAACGGTAATCTCATCACCAGGACTCAGAATAATTGATGGGATGTCGACACGGCGGCCGTTGAGCATGAAATGTCCATGCGTTACAAGCTGACGTGCGCCTTGGCGTGAAGGAGCGATGTTTAAACGGTAAATGGCGTTGTCGAAGCGTGACTCGAGCATTGCTAGCATGATATCGCCGGTGACGCCAGATTTTGATTCGGCGCCTTTGACAACCTTAGCAAACTGCTTCTCGAGCAGGCCATACATACGCTTCACTTTTTGCTTCTCACGAAGCTGGATAGAATACTGGCTTGGCTTAGAGCGGCTGCCAGACTGGCCATGATCACCAGGGGCGTAGTTGCGCTTGACCAAGGCTTTGATAGCCTTGGGGTGAAGCGCGACTTTCTCGCGGCGGGCGCGCTTTACAATAGGGGTAAGATCTCGTGCCATTAGACTCTCCGTGCCTTTCGAGGACGGCAGCCGTTGTGCGGGATACCAGTCACGTCTTTAATACCTGATACAGCGATGCCAGCTGTTTGCAATGCTCGGATAGCTGATTCGCGACCGCTACCAATACCACGGACAAAGACTTCGACCTTGGTTAGGCCTAATTCCTTAGCTGTAGCAGCAGCCTTCTCCGAAGCCATCTGGGCTGCGTAAGGAGTGCTTTTGCGTGAACCCTTGAAACCGGCAGCGCCGGCGCTTGACCAAGAAATAAGATTGCCGCGCTCGTCGGTAATCGAAACTATGGTGTTGTTGAAAGTTGACTGGACATGAAGCTGACCAACAGAAACGTTGCGCTTAACTTTGCGACGCCTGGTGACAGCTGTTTTGGGGGTAGGTTTTGCCATAATTATTCTCGTTAGCTTTTAGGTCTTAGCAGCAGACTTTTTACGGCCGCTACCCATGGTGACTTTTTTACCGCGCTTGGTCCGGGCATTGGTCTTGGTGCGCTGGCCATGGGCAGGAAGATTGGCCTTGTGGCGCAGTCCGCGGTAGGAATTGATTTCCTTGAGGCGTTTGATGTTCAAGCTGACGGCCCGTGACAAGTCACCTTCTACCTGGTAGTTCTTATCAATCTCGTCACGGATCTTACCGACTTCTGCTTCGGTCAGGTCCTTAACGCGAGTGTCTGGATTCACGCCAGTAGTGGTCAGGATGGTCTCGGCAGCAGTTGTACCAATACCTAGTATGTAGGTAAGGGCAATTACTACGCGCTTTTCGGTTGGGATATTAACACCAGCAATACGGGCCATTAACCTTGCCTCTGTTTATGTTTAGGGGTCTCACAGATGACGTAGACTGTGCCTTCGCGGCGCACAATCTTACACTTGGAGCAAATTCGTTTTGCACTAGGGCGAACTTTCACGCTTGATACCTTTTCTACTATTTATGCCGATATGTTATACGGCCTTTGGATAGGTCGTAGGGTGTCATTTCCAGAGTAACTCGATCGCCCGGTAGGATCTTGATATAATGCATGCGCATTTTGCCCGAGATGTGGGCTAGGATAACATGCCCGTTCGTAAGCTCCACCCGAAACATGGCGTTTGGGAGGGTTTCGAGAACGGTACCTTCGACTTCAATTACTTCTTTTGTATCTGACATAGAATTGTTGCTACAGTTAGTTATTATAGTGGCAGGCCGGTCACTTGTAAAGAACTTTATCTGGATTTAGGCCTTCGCTGGCCATATTTTCCCAAATAGCCCGTTACCGCGGCATGGCAGCCGCTCCCAATGCGCTTAATACGTCTCGTAAGCCGCCGTGGAGGCCTGTGAGCTGATCTGCCTGAGCGTCTCAAGCGCCACGCTGACAATGATCAAGACACTCGTACCGCCGATCACCAGTACCGAACTATGGGTGAAGGATTGGACGACAGACGGAAGTATGGCGATGATGCCCAGTCCGAGCGCTCCGACTAGTGTAATGCGGTTTACGACCTTGGACAAGTAGTCGGCTGTCTGGGTCCCAGGGCGAATACCAGGCACAAAGCCACCTTGCTTTTGGAGATTCTCGGCTATTTCTTTGGGGTTAAAGACCACCGCCGTATAGAAATAAGTAAATGTCACCACCAAAACAAAATAACTAGCTGCATATATCCAGCCATTGGGATTAAAGGCCGTCTCGGCGTTGCGGGCTAGGTTTGCCACCCAGACAGTCTTAGCGCTGGCAAAGATCTGGCCGAAGAAGCCCGGAATCGATAGAAAGGCCAGGGCGAAGATAATCGGAATCACACCGGCAGTAATCACCCGTAGCGGCAAATGAGTGTCGACACCGGCAAACACCCGGCTCCCCCGCACCCGCTTAGCATAAGACACCGGCACATTGCGCTGGCCTTCGTTGAGCAATACCACAAAGTAGATGACGGCGAGACTGGCTACTATGAAGGCTACGAGTGTAAGCAACTTGCCAGTGTCGCCAGAAGCTAGGCTTAAGAATTGGCCGGCGCTGGTGGGCAGCCTGGAAACGATACCGGCGATGATGATCAGCGAGATACCATTACCAATAGCTTTCTCGGTAATAATCTCACCAATCCACATCAAAAGCATGGAACCAGCAGTAATCGTGGAAATCATCAGGAACCACTGGAAGAGACTAGGGTGGCCTATCAGATTGGTACCGGAGATGCGGACTGAAGTCTGCTCGACGATAATGATCATACCGAAAGATTGGATGATGGCCAGCGGCAGCGTCAACATACGGGTGTACTGGTTGATCTTCTGGCGGCCACTCTCCCCTTCCTTGCTCAGCGCTTCGAGGCGCGGGATGACTTGGGTGAGGAGTTGTAGGATGATCGAGGCATTAATATATGGCCCGACGCCCATCATGATGATCGAGAAATTGGTGAGGGCACCACCGGAAAAGAGGTCAGCAAAACCAAGCAAGCGGTTGGAGTTGAAAAGCGTTTTCAGGAAGGTCGCAAGGGCAGTGTTATTGGGAACCGGCACCGGAATATGCGCCAAGAGACGGAACAAGACCAATAGGCCCATCACTACGAGGACTTTGTTGCGGATTTCCTTGGAGCGGTAGGCTTGTTTAAAGGTCGCTAGATTCATTGACGGCTATTCTTTGCTCGATTTAGATATAGAGATAG
>JAYUFZ010000031.1:0-22413 GCA_043767845.1 bacterium
TTAGGGATAGATTTGGTAGAGAACGGGACTAGCTCTATTGTAGCACCCGCAGTGCTCACCTTGGCAAGCGCGGCCTTTGAAGCGGCGTTGACCTTGATGGTTAACTTCTTGGTCAGTTCGCCATCAGAAAGTAGCTTAACGCGGTTAGTGGCGTCTTTAATACAACCGGCTGCAGCCAATGCCTTGGCATCAACTACTGCCCCAGCCTTAAATTGCTCAAGCTGGGTAAGGCTAATAACCTGATAACGCACTGGGGCGAGCGAGGCAAAACCACGCTTCTTTGGTAGACGCTTAGCTAGTGGGTTCTGGCCACCTTCGAAGCCGACGCGTACGCCACCACCGGTACGGGAGTTTTGCCCCTTAGTACCACGGCCAGCAGTCTTACCTTGGCCGGCTGAAATACCGCGACCGACACGCTTCTTATTCTTAAAGGGGGTTAGTTTTAATTCATGAGCCTTCATTATTTGGCCTCCTTGATTGCTGCAGCTGGTTTAGCCTTGGCTTCAGTCTTCTCAGTCTTCTCGATCTTTGGTTTACGCTCAATGAGCTGTAGCTTGGAAAGCGCCATGATTGTGGCGTAAGCGTTGTTGACCTTATTGGAAGAGCCAAGTGACTTAGCCAGTAAGTCGTGGATACCAGCGGCTTCGACAACGTTGCGCACGGCGCCACCGGCGATAACACCGGTACCTTCAGAAGCAGGTTTGAGCAGGACGCGAGCACCGGCAAAGCGCACATTAATTTCGTGAGGGATAGTTTGGCCCACCAGCGGGACAGTAATAATGGCTCGCTTAGCGGCTGCGACAGCCTTAGCAATCGAGGTCATAACCTCTGAGCCCTTACCAACGCCGACACCGACACGACCCTTACCGTCGCCGACTACGACAGTAGCGCGGAAACGGAAACGGCGACCACCCTTGACCACGCGGGTCACACGAGCGATATCAATTACTTTTTCTTCGAACTCTTTTGCTTCAGGTTGAATAGCCATTAAAACTCCAATCCGGCTTTGCGGGCGGCTTCAGCCAGAGCATGCAAGCGTCCGTGATAAATCTTACCGCCACGGTCAAAAACTACCTTGGTGATTTTGTGCTTTTTAGCGGAGGCGGCAATCTGTTCGCCAATAATCTTTGCCTTCTCGGTCATAGTGCCGGTAGCCTTAGCCTTGACGGTCGTGGCGTAAGCCATGGTTGTGCCCTTGGTGTCATCAATGATTTGGGCAGTAATGTGCTTACCCGTAATACTTACTGACAATCGAGGGCGTTCTGGCGTACCAGAGACCTTAGCTCGGACTCGGTCGCGACGGCGTTGTTGTGCTGATTTTAGTAAATTCATGATAGTTTAACCTTTTGACGCAGTTTTACCGGCTTTGCGGCGGATGCGCTCTTCGACGTACTTAATGCCCTTGCCCTTGTAGGGCTCTGGCTTTTTCAGGGCTCGGATATTGGCTGCGACTTGGCCCACCAATTGTTTGTCAAAACCGGAGATGGTCAGGAGATTGCCCTCGACCTTGGCCAAGATGCCTGATGGCAGAGGGTAGGCGATGGGGTGCGAGAAGCCAAGCTGCAGATTAATAGTGCTACCCGCGACAGCGGCGCGATAGCCAACACCGTTGATTTCGAGCTGGCGTTCGTAGCCGGCCGATACACCTTGGACCATATTGGCCACAAGAGTGCGGGTCAGGCCGTATGACTTTTGGGTCTCAACAGTCTCAACTGCTTTAGTAAGCGTAATCTGAGTATCGGTAATTTCCAAATTAATATTTGGCATGACGTCAACTTCGAGCGTCCCCTTCGGACCGACAACGGTGATGTGGCGACCAGCCTGGGTAGCGGTAACCCCAGCTGGTATGGTAATGAGTTTTCTTCCTATGCGGCTCATGGCTACCAGACCTTACAAATTAATTCACCACCCAAACCTTTGCGGCGAGCCTGCAGGCCGGTCATGATGCCAGCTGAAGTGCTGAGTATGACTATACCGCGGCCAGACAATACGATTGGGATTTCACTGGCTGCAGCATAAATGCGGCGACCAGGCTTGGAGATACGCTCCAGGCTGGAGATAAACGGCGCGCCATCTTTGGTCTTGAGCTGAACTTCGAGCTGCTTGAGGGCGCCTTCGCCTTCGCTCTTAAAGCCCGTCACAAACTTACTCTCGGTCAGAATACCAGCGATAGCTTCTTTTATTTTGGAATGCGGCATGCGGACACTGCTGTGGCCAGCGGCGGCGGCATTACGGATTCTGGTTAACATGTCGGAAATTGGATCTGTTGTCATATTCTCTCCTACCAACTGGCTTTCGTTACGCCAGGTACTTGTCCGCGGCTTGCGTGTTCTCTAAAGCAGATGCGGCAAAGGCCGAACTTGCGCATATACCCATGGGGTCGTCCGCACAATTTGCAGCGGTTGACTTTACGGGTCGAGAACTTCGGCTTACGGTTGGCCTTTACGATCATTGATACTTTTGCCATTACTCATTCCTCCTAAGTGGGAAGCCCATTAACTCTAAGAGTTTCTTGCCCTCAGCCGCCGACTTCGCGGAGGTGACGATATTGATTTGCAGTCCGTGTGGTGTACCAGCTTCTTCGAAGCTAATTTCAGGGAAGATACTGTGGTCGCTGATACCCAGGCTATAATTGCCTTCAGGATCAAAGGCAGTTGCTGAAATTCCCCGGAAGTCACGGATACGAGGTAGCGTTAAGGACACCAGGCGGTCCAGGAATTCATACATTCGAACGCCCCGCAAAGTGACCGTTGCACCGATTTTGTTGCCTTCGCGCAGCTTAAAGCTGGCGACGCTCTTTTTGGCCACGGTCCGGACGGGAGCTTGGCCCGTGATCTTAATGAGTGTCGTAACAACATCTTCAAGGTACTTACTATCGGCTGTTGCCCGGCCAACACCTGCGCTAATCACAACTTTGGTGACCTTGGGGATCTGGTGAAGGTTGCTAAACTTGAACTCTTTTTTGAGTCCTGGAGCTACTGTTTCGTGGTATTTGGTTTGTAGTCTATTCATGATTATTTGTCCGCCTTAGCTTTGGCTTTTTTGGCTGGTTTAGCTTCGGCTACTTCAGCTTCGAGCTTGGCTTCTTTGGCTTTTTTAGGGGCCGCATTCTTCTGGGCCGGTGCTGATAATTTAAAAATGCGTTCTTTCTTACCATCTTTGGTGAGCTTGTAGCCTATACGGGCTGGCTTACCACTGACTGGGTCGAGGACCATAACCTTGCCAGCAGACATTGGCCGAGTTATGTCGAGGATGCCGCCGCGCGGGACCTTGGTCGAAGGCTTGGTATGACGTTTTGCGACATTGATACCTTCAACAACAATCTGGCCTGTCTTCGGCAGTACGGCAACAATCTTGCCTGTTTTGCCTTTGTCTTTACCGGCCAACACGATTACTTTATCGTCTTTATGTAGTTTCATTACAGCACCTCCGGTGCGAGCGAGATAATCTTCATATAGCCACCATCGCGCAGCTCACGAGCCACTGGCCCAAAAATACGGGTACCGCGAGGTTGGTTATTCTTATCAATAATTACTGCTGCATTGTCGTCAAATCGGATGCTTGAACCGTCAGCGCGCTTGATAATGTAGGTCGTGCGAACAATAACTGCTTGCACAATCTCTTTTTTCTTAACACCGGCGCCGGGAGTAGCAGCCTTGACACTGGCAGTGATGATATCGCCAACAGCGGCGTAGCGGCGGCGTGAACCACCCAAAACCTTGATACAAAGAATATCCTTGGCTCCACTATTGTCAGCAACTCTTAATCTGGTTTCTGCTTGTATCATCTTAGACCTCTACAATCTCTACGGTACTTGAGCTGGTAATGCTTGTGACTACCCAACGCTTGTCGCGGCTTAATGGACGACTTTCAGTAAGCTCAACAATGTCGCCAATCTGGCACTTATTGTCTTCGTCGTGAGCCTTGAACTTGGTGGTTACTTTGTATTTTTTGCGATATATCGGGTGCTCTTTGACAGTCGAGACGCTTACCACCACGGTCTTGTCCATCTTGTTTGAAGTAACCCGGCCTTTGAGTATTCTAGCCATTGTTTTGCTCCAGTTTAACAAGCTCGCGTTCCCGAAGCATGGTCAAGGCGCGGGCAATTACCAGCTTGGTAGCTGAGATTTGCTTAACGTTGGTGACCTGCTTGGTGCGCATTTCTATTGCCAGGGCCGAAAGCTTCGCGCGCTGCTCGGTTACTAGCTCAGTAAGCTCTTTGTCGGTTTTTTGTACTATTTCTGATAATTTCATAATGTTATACCTCGCCCGGGGTGTGTTTAATAACAAAGCGGGTTTTGATCGGCAGCTTGTGGGCTGCTAAGCGCATCGCTTCGCGGGCAATATCTTCAGTGATGCCATCCATTTCAAACAGGATGCGGCCGGCGCGAACCTTGGCCACATAGTGGTCAACCGAACCCTTACCGCTCCCCATCCGGACTTCGGCCGGTTTTTGGGTTACCGGAGTATCCGGGAAAATGCGGATCCAGATCTTACCACCGCGCTTAATGTAGCGAGTCATGGCTCGGCGAGCAGCTTCGATTTGGCGGGCTGTAATACGCTCTGATTCCTCAGCGCGCAAGCCGTAATGGCCGAAGCTAATTTCAATACCACGAGTTGCCTCGCCCTTGATGCGACCCTTTTGTTGCTTACGATATTTTGTCTTCTTTGGTAATAACATAGCTAACCTTTAAAATTTGCTTCCACGGTATATCCAGACCTTGACGCCGATAATACCGTAAGTAGTGTGTGCCAAGCTTTGGGCGTAGTCGATCTCTGCCCGAATAGTGTGGAGCGGAATACTGCCCTGCGAAACGCTTTCCCGGCGAGCCATTTCAGCTCCGTTCAAACGGCCAGCGACTACCACCTTGGCACCGCCTGCGCCACCCTTGAGCGCATTTTCGGCGGCCATCTTCATGGCCCGGCGGAAGCTGATGCGGCGCTCGAGCTGTCCGGCGAGGTTTTCTGCAACCAACATAGCGTTGAGCTCAGGCTTCTTGATCTCTTCAATACTCACCTTCACAGGACCTTTGGCGATAGCCGTCAGGATCTTCTTCAGTTCCTCGGCGCCAGTACCACCGCGGCCAATGACAACACCAGGTTTAGCAGTAAAGATGGTAACGATTAAAACGTTTGGTGAGCGCTCAATATCAATACGCGAGACACTTGCTCGCTTGCCAAGCTTGGCTTCGACGGCACGGCGCAACTTGATGTCTTCGATCAAGAAGCTGGCGTAATCTTTATCGGCGTACCACTTTGACTGCCAGTCTTTGTCGACCTGGAGACGCAAACTGCGTGGATTGACTTTCTGACCCATTATTTGGCCTCCTCTTTCTTAGTAACTGCTTTATCAACCGTCTTCAGTTCTGGCGTAGCAATTTCATTCATAACCACAGTGATATGGCTTGAGCGCTTCTTGATACTTGAGGCAGACCCCTTGGCCCGTGGGCGGAAACGCTTCAGGGTTGGGCCTGGACCAACGAAGACCGATTCGATAACCAGGTTATTGGAACGAAGATTGTAGTTGTTCTCGGCGTTGGCGATAGCTGAGGCTAGAACCTTGCCGACTGGACCGGTGGCGCGCTTGTTGGTATTACGCAGGATGGCCTCGGCATTGGCGGCGTTTTGGCCACGGATCAGTGCGGCTACAAGATTGATCTTGCGGCTGGAAGTTCCGACGAATTTAGCTGTGGCTGAAACTTTCATTACTTACCTGTATCCTTTGCCAGCTTACCGCCGTGACCACGGAACTTACGGGTTGGTGAGAATTCACCAAGCTTATGGCCGACCATGTTCTCACTGACGAACACCGGAACATGCTGTTTGCCGTTGTGCACTGCAAAAGTCACGCCAACCATTTCTGGAGAAATAGTACTGTCACGAGCCCAGGTCTTTAATACTGTTTTATCATTGGCACCCAAGGCAGCAACGCGCTTTTGCAAACGCTCGTCTACGTATGGACCTTTTTTAAGTGAACGACTCATTTAGCGTCTCCTACCTTCATCGCGGCGGCGAATAATCATAGCATTAGTACTCTTACGTTTACGGGTCTTGTAACCCAGTGCAGGCTTACCCCAAGGAGTAACAGGGCCTTTGCGCAAACCGATATCGGTATTGCCTTCACCACCACCGTGGCGGTGATCGACTGGATTCATAGCCTTACCACGAACGGCAGGACGCCAGCCCATGTTACGGCGGCGACCAGCGCTACCATACTTGATGTTTTGGTGGGCCTCATTGCCGACAGTGCCGATGGTAGCCATGCAGTTTTGGTGGATGAGGCGGACCTCACCACTTGGCAGCTTAACCTGGCAGAACTCGCCTTCTTTGGCAACCAATTGTGCCTTTGAACCAGCGCTACGGGCCAGCTGGCCACCCTTGCCAAGTACCAGTTCGATATTGTAGATCTGGGTACCGACGGGGATAGCCGAAAGCGGCAAGCGGTTGCTCTTCTTAATTTCAGCATCCGGACCGGAGGCGATAGCCTCGCCGACCTTCATGCCGCTACCAGCGATAATATAGGCTGGCTTACCATTGGCCAGCTCAATAAGTGCAATGTTGGCACTGCGGTTTGGATCGTACTCGATGGCCTTGATGGTTGCACCCTTGACGCCAGTGAAGTTGAAGTCCACCAGGCGGTAGAAAGTTTTGACACCACCACCACGATGGCGGACGGTAATCTTACCTTGGTTGTTGCGGCCGGAACCAGCAATCTGGTGGCGGAGTAGCGACTTCGTTGGGCGCTTCTTGGTGATAGCCGACGTATCCTGGGTGGTCATACCACGGCGAGCTGGTGTAGTCGGTTTGTAGAGTTTTACAGCCATTACTTTGATCCCTCGAATAGGGCAATCGATTGGCCCTTCTTAAGCGTAACAATAGCCTTCTTGCTATCTTTTTCTTGGCCGAGGACTTGCTTGAAGCGCTTAACTTTGCCTTTGTGAATGACGATATTGACAGAGGTAACCGAGACTTTGAATTGACTAGTCACAGCCTTAGCGATCTCAATTTTGTTGGTGCTGGTTGGTACTTCGAAAATGTACTGGCCACGCTCGGCTAAGTAGATAGCCTTTTCGCTGACTTTGGGGGTAAGAATAAGGGTGTTCATTATTTCTCTCCTGCCACTTTAGCAGTTTCTTTGGTTTTGACTGTTTCACCACCGAGCCAGCTGGAAATAGTAGCCAGGGCTTTTTCTTCGAGCACAATGTGGTCGGCGTTCAGGATATCAAAGACGTTCAGGTATTTGGCGGCTGTAGTCTTGAGACCGCTAACGTTGCGGGTGGCGCGATCGGTCATGCTATCCTTGGCATCGACAACTAGGAGAATATTGCCCGAGAGTTGCATTTTACTAAACAGCTCGACAGTTGGCTTAACCTTGCCTTCGGTAGCTTTGAAGTCTTTGAGGATCAGCAGCTTGCCGTCGGTCAGCTGGGCGCTGAGGGCTTGGCGGATGGCGCTACGCTTCATTTTGAGTGGCATGTTGACTGTGTAATTTTCGAGCCCAGTAGAACCGAAAACGGTACCACCACCACGCCAGTGAGGAATGCGAATTGAGCCAGCGCGTGAACGGCCAGTGCCTTTCTGCTTGTGTGGCTTGCGGCCACCACCGCGAACATCGCCGCGAGTCAGGGTTAGGGCATTAGCAGTACGGCTATTGGCTAGGTAGGCGCGGTAGGCTAGACCCAGCAGATCGTGGTTTGGCTCTATGCCGAAAACAGCCTTATCGAGAGCCAGTGTCGACTCGCTTTTTGAACCAGTTGCGGTATATACGGTAACTTTACTCATTACAGACCTTTCACCATTACGAGGCCGCGTTTTGGTCCTGGAATAGCACCGCTGACAGCTAGTAAGTTTTGTTCAGCATCGATAACCATAACCTTCAGGTTCTTGACAGTCACTTGATCGCCACCCATCCGGCCAGCCATTTTTTGGCCACGGAAAACGTGCTGCGGGAAGCCGGCACCGATAGAACCCGGCTCACGGTAGTTTCTTGAACCATGAGACTTAGGTCCACGGGCGAAGTTGTGGCGCTTAATAGTTCCGGCAAAGCCCTTGCCCTTGCTGGTACCTGTGACTTGGACGCTGTCGCCTAGTTCGAACTTAGAGACGTCGAGTGTGTCTCCTACTTTGAGGCCAAGCTCGGCTAGAGCGGCTTCGGCAGCTGCTTCATCGCCACTCTTAGTGTCTTTGAGGCGGAATTCACGCATAAATTTAGCGTTCGAGTTGCTACTTTTAAGGTGCCCCATTAACGAACGCTTTTGGTTTTTGGCATCGCCGTATCCCAGCTGAATAGCATTGTAGCCATCAGTGGTCTTAGTCTTGATTTGCGTAATAGTGCATGGGCCAGCGGCGATAACCGTGACACGCATGACATTGCCCGCTTCATCAAAGAGCTGGGTCATTCCGAGTTTTGTACCGAGTAGTGCTTTCATTTTCTTTTGGATTAACTCTTAAACAATGTGCCGTGACGACTGGCCAAATGGCCGAGCCAGATCCCTAAACAAAAAACAATGCTGGCAAATAGCTGGTTTCCGTTAACGGACCTGTCTATTCCCCAGGAGAACAAGGGATCAAGTTATAAGTATAGGCTTGGGAGCCTAGTACTTGGCTACCAAAGGATGATAGCAAGTCTCGCTGTACCTGTCAATCAGTTTCTGGGCAGCGGCTAACTATTTATGACCAGGAATATTCCAAGGCCCAAAAAGGCTAAGGCCGCGGCTACCACCAGCACGGCATATTCGACTTTTTTATCGATCCGAAAGTGCTCATGGCTAGAAAACAATAATCCCAAGATCAAACCAACGGGCACCACCGGCCGATCGCCTAGCTTAATCCATATCGACCCCAGCACAAAATAGAGGATTATTTTTAGGAAATAGGCGCTATCTGGCTCAGTCGCTGCTGTTTGAGCCCGCTTTTTTGCCATTAGCCGCGCTTCGATTCATTGAATACTAAGCCAGCAATTGCGCCACCAGCCAGCGGCCCGAGCAGGTAGAGGAGCATCCAGGTAAGGTGGCTCGACCAGTTGGCGATGTCGAATAACAGTGGCCCGAGCCCGACAGCCGGGTTAAAGACTCCCCCCGAGATTGGGCCAACCGCAAAGGCCCCAGCCATGACCACCAGGCCGATGGCCAGCCCATAGTACTCATTATTCTTCGGTGCTTTATTGGAGGTAGTTTCCAGGACAGTGAAGGCTAGCAAGAAGCTAAATATAATCTCCGCGAGCAGAGCAGCCGAAAAGCTCACACTATCGCCCGGCTTCGGTATAAACCACATGCTTTTGAGTAGGTAATAGGCGGCGGCGGCCACAAAGGCACCAGCCAGCTGGATTGCCACGTAGCGCAGAGCCTGGCGAGCCTTGATATTACCCCGCAGGAACTGGGCAAAGGTTACGGCTGGGTTAAAATGCGCCCCGGAAATTGGCCCACCAACATACACTAGGCTTACCAGAACCGCCCCGACGGCTAGTGGGTTGCCAGTTAAGGCTACCACCAGCGTTAAAAACATCGTACCGAGAAACTCTATTAGATAAGCTTGCACGCAAACCCTCCTTTATAGCTACTTGTAGTAGGAACGGACTTGAAATAGCACATAAGTGCCGAGTACCAGTGAGAGCAAGGCGCTCACAGGATGCAGGTTCACGAGGCCGAAGAAGGTGTTGAGCAGCACTAGGGCGAACACCAAGTTCCAGCCTTGCATTTTGCGGGCAAAGAGGCCTGGCAGTGCGGCAAACATCAAGACAATTTGCAGCATAAAGGTAATGAAGGTAAATCCAGCGCCAGCAGCGAGCTGTGGATAATCCCAAGCACCGATTGGCAAGAAGGCAAACCCAAAACCAAGGGCCCCCAAAATAATCGGGATAAACAGGGCGAGCAGGGCGGTTAGAATCCAGGGGCCGAAACGGACCGTCCACTCCTTAGCAGTAGCTGGCAGGCTGATAGGAGCTTTTTTTACCAGGTAATAGTCGAGCATACCCATAGCGTCACTTGGGATTCGGCTTGAGCTTGAAGCTTTTGTCGTGCTTTTTGCTTTGGTAGAGGTCTTCTTTGCGGGGGCTTTCTTCTTGGTGGCCATGATAATTCCTATTTATAATTACTTCCCACTAATCATAGAATATTTTTTGTGAAAATGCTAATGCTTCTTTAAGCGATAATTCTCCCCAGATGTGTCGCGCTCCATAAGTCCCCTATCAACCATTTCACGGCGCAGCAAAGGCCAATCTGTGAAAGTATGCCAGGCCTTAATAATGTCGTTTACCTGCAGCTCGCTGTAGCTTGTTTGGGCATCGAATTTTGAGGCAAGATATTCCACGGCCAGTAGTTTATCGGCTTGTTTGGAGGGCCAGACCGCCAACCGCTTCCTGCTATCGAGAAATCGCTCAATCATAGCCTTAGTATCCCATATTAAGCCAATGTCGATAAGCCATTCGTGAAAAGTTCTCAAATTTAGACCGGATAGCTCTGAGCTTTTTGGAATAATCATCACTTGACGGTTATGCTACACATTCGCTACACTACAAGTACCCGATGCGTCTAGTAGGGCCACAACATATGGTTGGCCCTCACAGACCAGCGCCTGGAGTAAAGTTTCGTCAGAACATTACACTCGCAACACGGAGAGTATCGTATCCTGGCCACTCTTTATGGTTTTGCGCTAACCGGGCTTGCCTTCTCTAGTGGTAAAAATTAAGCGTATCGTTAGCAGCTAGCTATGTTCAGCTAATCCGAACTCATTCGTACTAGGATCCAAATGAGCAAGGTACGCGATACCCAGGCAAACTAGATACAATAAACACTCTCGCGCTGAACACGCTTGAGTGTTTTTGTTTGTGGTGGTTTGTTTGACGCGATTAATTTGATTGCAGGCGCAAGCCTTTGGCGTAATTCCCCACGACCACACGGCGGTCGGTAAAATAGGTCTGATAGTAGACTTCAAGCTCGGCCCCAAGGTCGGCAATTTCTGTACCCAAGCGGGAGTTGGCTTCATCCATTCGAGCACTATCGCTCTTAGCCGCTAACTCGGTTACTATCTTGGCCTGAGGATGGGTATCGAGATAGACCGACAGTAGCCCATCAACCTCGGCCTTCTTCTTTTTAGTCAGTCGACGATAGGCCATATGCAGCATCTCGTGGGCACCGGTTACCACCACGTCGGGATAGCTCTCGCCTTTACCGGGAGCAAGCACGTAGATTCTCCCCTTCTCACTAGTGCAGCCAATGCTATTCTCGCCACAGTCGCTGGAGAGCTGCTCCTTGGTTTCTAGCATTGGATCGCCGCGGTACCATAGATTGCGCGCCAGCTCTGTCATAGATGAGTCGGTGGCAATTTTACGAACCTCGGTGGATGGTTCGTAGGTTTGCAAAAACAGCCAGTCCTGGATGGCTACACGGTTCAGCAACACAAAAGTCAATATTCCAGCCACGATAGCCAAAAAGATCAGATCGAAGATTCGACTGGTTTTCATAGTTCTTATTCTATCGAACTAGGCACACTAAGTCGACTATTTGGCCTCAGGCTCGCGGCCGGCCAGCCCCAAAAGCTTGTCTTGATCTGAAGCATCAGCCGGTACTTCGACAGCTGGGCCAAAGACGCCCATTGTGCGCAGGTCCTGGGCTATTGGGGTTATCATGGCAGTCATGCCCTGGACCAGTTCGTCGGACATGGCTGTGTCAAAGCCCAGAATTTTGGCTAGATCATAGGCCTTGAAGCAGCGGTAGAGAGCGATGTGGGTGAAATAGTCACTAGCTTTGAAGTCGCCATAGGTCAGATGCACTTGCTTGTCATAGTCGCCAAACTCGGCCAGCGCAGCCTGAGCAGCTTCATAGTACTTGCGGTAGTTGCCCTGGGCATCGTCACCCAGCAGATCACCATCGTACTTAGTACCAACTTCGGCAATAGTTTTGCCAGCCAAGGTATCTGGAATCCAGGCCTCATCGTAGGCCATATAGTTGATATTTTCGCGCAGCGATCCATCCTCGCGGCTAGCGACGCCAGACGGAATGAGCGTGTCCCATTGGTCGTCTTTGATCTGTTCGACCAACGCTAACATCGAAGCATCAGCAAGCATTAAAACTTCCTTCTCTTTCATCTTTGTCTCCACATTTACTTTATCAATAATAATACGACTCGCCCACCACAGCTATTAAAATGTAACAGCCCCGCGGAGCGGAGCTGATTATGTGAGTCTTTGGGCTTCGAAAGCAACCATGGTGGCTATTCGGTAGGTCTGGTAGGCACTGAGACGGCCGTTCGTGACGTACCCTGCATAGCCTCCATCATGCCGTTTGCCAGTTTGCTCAACGACAATATCCATGGGGCTCAGGCTGCCATGCAGATTATCTTCGATCGTATAGCTTATCGGAATGCCAGGTCGCAGACCAGTCGTCACAACACCTATTTGGTTTCTTACTAACACTATTCCCGACTCGAACATTGCGTCGCCGACAAATATTGCTCCACCCTGCATTGCCACACAGTAGTCTGCATTACCATAGTATTTATCCAAATAGGCCATGCGGTTCATCGCACCGCGATACAGATCTGCGCCAGACCTCGGGTAGTCGGCGACACCGCTTGGGATATCAAAGCCTTCAATGGTGAGATCAGCAGACGTCAAACCGAATAGTTCAATCATCACTTCAGTGACAATCTTATACTTATACTCGCTCTGGCTAGCTAGAACGACGTACATTTAGGCCTCAGATCTGTAGAAGAACTAAAAAACGTCCTCACTTAGGACGCTTTTAGTATATATCGCTGTGACCTGAAAATCTAATTACTTCTCGGTAAACTTCTTCCCGTGCTGCTCAAGCACCTGCCCCAGCGACTCGGCAAATGCCTTAGCTTCCACAAAGGGCATAGTAACTCTCGAAACGACCTGCCCCTCAGCCGGCCCATTAAAATCCGGCGTAGCCACCCGCGGATGCACATATATAAAGTCCACCGTCACCATATTGCCACTTGCATTAACCGCGGCGATTTGGGCGAGTTCACTACCGACTATGCCATCATTGATTTTGAGTTCTTTTTCTGTTGGTTCCATTTGGTCCTCCTCTATTTCGATAATAAGATGATTGTCCGCAGCAATTTTAATATGTGATTATATATAATTTAATACTTAAAGTTTCCGCTGGATATACCGTCTCCTAACGTTAGCTTTTAGTGTGTATTCCCACCATAATCTAACTTTCCATATTGAAGTCAATTTCCGTGGGTGGCCAGTGATCTTATGTAATCCATCTTTTGACGTATGCAACATGAAATACTCTTTACCTCTCATATCATTATATTTGATTGGGAGTGTGATAGCTTGCTCACTATTGTAAAATAAATCTTTCATTATGTTAGATTTCGTTTCCTTGCCCTTTGCGTCAATCGCCAGTAATTCGCGTTTTTCGCCTGCTGCTAAATAATTGTAGGGCTTTAGAATAAGTTGGAGATTCCAGACCATAGGCTGGTCTGTGAAAATAAGCTCCCATTTTTCAACTCTGACATTAAATGCCGGTCCTACTCCGATATTTCTGAGATATATTTTTGTATCGCGGGTATAGCTACTGTCGAAATCAAAAATAAGCAGTGGCATAAGTGGAAGAGTGTTGGCCTCTGACAGAAGTTTCACTTGCTTGAAAGTATATGAGATAACCAACAACGTCGCTAACACACCTAAATCTTGCATAGGGATGCCAAATAGCAGCAACTGCTTTGAACTCTCTACTATTTCTAAAAAAGACATATCGTTTATTAACAAAAGCCGCCTTTCGGCGGTTTTGTATAATTACATCTTGATTTCGATATCAACCCCGGCGGGCAGATTCAGGTTCATGAGGGCGTCGATGGTTTTGGGGGTTGGCTCGGTGATATCGATGAGGCGCTTGTGGGTGCGCATTTCGAACTGTTCACGAGCCGTTTTGTAGATGTGGGTGCTCTTGAGTACCGTGTAGCCATTCTTCTCCGTCGGCAACGGAATCGGGCCGGCTACATGGGCACCGGTACGGATTGCTGTATCGAGTATCTGCTTGGCTGAAAGGTCGATGACCTTTGAATCGTAAGCCTTGAGGCGGATACGAATACGTTGTTTCTGCTCGGTCTTCTCTGGAACTGAGGCTGCTGCCATGTGAATGTCTCCTTATGCCGTAACTTCTTCCGGAGTTATGAGTGACCGGACGAATTATCGGCAACGATTAGTTTGTGAAGGTTATTGTACGCTAAAGATAGGGTTTTATCAAGATGATCAACTATAAATAACCGAGAACACGTTAGCTCAAGGACTTTTTGAGAGTGACGTGATACCAATCACTATTATCATGGCCAGTGGACCCCTCTTGCCAGAAAACAGTCTCAAAATCTGTTTTTGAAATGAGTTCCCTGAGATCTGCTTCATTCCAGTAGGTGAAAAATCGCGGTGCATTTAGTTTGGATTCGGACCATGCGGAGCCATCACCAATCTTCACACTAAATGCGAATACTCCACCTTGTTTTAAGGATGAGTATGCTTTTTGAATCACATCAACAGACTGTTCGGGGGTAAAGTGAAGTAATACTGCGTTTGCATAGACCATGTCATAGCCTGCGCCGAAATCATCAGTGAGTGCGTTAAGTAGTTTAGCGTCTTTCCCGTTCCCTACCATATAGTCAACAAACGAATGAGCAGCATCCGTGCGGTCTACAACAAATCCCTTAGACTCGATGTAATCGGCATCTCTTCCATGTCCGCTTCCGAGCTCTAGGATCTTACCGTGCTGTGGAACTAATTCTAAACTGGCATCGACCCATTCTTGTACTGAGCCGGTGACTTCAGGTATTTTAGCTGAATTATAAGCATCTAGGCCATTCTCGTATGCGTCAAGTGTCTTTTGGTTGTTTTCATTCATAAACTAATGATACCACCACAACTTGAAGTCTTTCATCGTAACGGCTTTTGGAACTTAAAAGTCCCGCCGAAGCGGGACTTTTAAGTAAGTAACGAGAGTTACTTAATGATCTTGGTTACCCTTCGACTTTGCTCAGGGTGCGAAAATCATTACTTAATGATTTTCGTCACAACGCCGGCGCCGACGGTGCGTCCACCTTCGCGGATAGCGAAGCGGAGGCCTTCTTCCATGGCGATTGGGGCGATAAGGGTTACCTTCATCTGAACGTTGTCACCTGGCATAACCATCTCCATACCTTCTGGTAGGACGATCTCGCCAGTCACATCGGTTGTACGGATGTAGAACTGTGGCTTGTAGCCCTTGAAGAATGGAGTGTGGCGACCACCTTCCTCTTTCTTAAGAACGTAAACTTCTGAATCAAACTCAGTATGAGGTGTGATTGAACCTGGCTTAGCCAAAACTTGGCCGCGCTCAATGTCATCGCGCTCAATACCGCGGAGCAGGGCCCCTACGTTGTCGCCAGCCTGAGCATCAGGAAGCAATTTCTTGAACATTTCAACGCCGGTTACAACAACCTTCTTGGTTGGGTGGATACCAACGATTTCAACTTCGTCGTTGACCTTGAGGACACCTTGCTCAATACGGCCGGTAGCTACTGTACCGCGACCTTTGATAGAGAACACGTCTTCGATAGGCATCAGAAATGGCTTGTCGGTTTCGCGCTTTGGCTCTGGGAAGAAATCATCCATAGCCTTAACCAGTTCCATAATGGAGTCTTCAGCGGCGCTGTCGCCTTCCATAGCCTTGAGGGCAGAACCCTTAACGATCGGGGCGTTCTCGTCGTAGCCTTGCTTGGCAAGCAGTTCGCGAACTTCGAGCTCTACAAGCTCAGCTAGCTCTGGATCAGCCATATCCATCTTGTTCATGAAGACCAGGATTGAAGGAACGCCAACTTGGCGGGCCAAGAGGATGTGCTCGCGAGTTTGAGGCATTGGACCATCAGCGGCTGATACAACCAGGATGGCGCCATCGATTTGAGCGGCACCAGTGATCATGTTCTTGACGTAGTCAGCATGACCTGGCATATCGACGTGGGCGTAGTGACGCTTCTCTGACTCATACTCTTGGTGGGAGGTAGCGATGGTAATACCGCGCTCGCGCTCTTCAGGAGCATTGTCGATCTGAGCGTAGTTTACAGCCTTATTGATTTTTGAAGCTAGGCGCTTGCTCAGCACAGTTGTGATAGCAGCTGTCAAAGTTGTCTTACCGTGGTCGACGTGACCCATGGTACCGACATTCATATGCGGTTTATTTCGTTCGAAAGTCTCTGCCATTCGATCTCCTTTAGGCTTAGTTTCAGATGGATAACCCCTAGGCGACCCCTAACGAAATCACTCGAAAGGGTCAGCAATCTGCAACAAAGCTAGTTTAATTAGCTAATTGTTTTAAGTGGTACACATAAAAATTGTCCCACTTGGACTCATGTATTATAGGGCAGCACTAACAGCTTTGTAAAGGGTTTTAAGCTGCTTTTTAGCGCTGAGCCATGAATTAGGAATTATGAATCATTTGCACATCGCCAGCTGTTCAATCGGCATTAAAAAAGACAGTTCAGATGAACTGTCTCATAGCTTATGCGATAAAAGTCCGTTATAGCGCCCTTGTGGATTCAAGCCCTCGTTTATATATTTTGTACAGCTTACTGTAATCGCTTTCGTGCAATTTGATGAGATCCGACAGCGCGGCATGTCGGGCTTTACTTTCGAGCAATCGCTTTTGGTGATCCGTCGGTTTCCATGCATCGGCATGGCCACCTTTCGAAGCTTTGTGTAGGAGCTCGCGCTTGTGGATACTCACAAGTTTATCGAAATCAAGCGACCGTAGTTTGATCAGTTCGGCGATTGCCCGCTTCTTAGCGCGGTAGCCGATCGCTTGCTTGCCGGCTTTGTTCAAGCCACCTGGACCGCTTCGGGCTATTCGTCCAAGGCGCACTCGCAGGCAATTATTACAATTAACGAGCGTGACGTTGGCAGTAGTCTCAAAACGTTTGCCGTTGAATGTCAATCCGCACGTCGTTTGTTGAGCTGTAACCTGAAAATGTACAACATTTCGTTTCCGTGCGGCTGCTCGGATGGTACCCATAATTTCTCCAATCGGTTGCGAAACGATAGACTACCATAACACAAAATCTCCGCGAATGCGAAGATTTTGTGTTTGATGTGTGATTCCCGCGTCCCGCGCACCACAAGGTTACGGGGCGGACGAGTCCAGGGTGACGCTTGTAGGTTTAGTTGCCGGCGGCTTTGGCAGCGGCTTTTTTGCCGATGATTTCTTCGGCGACGTTGCGCGGCACTTCATCGTAGTGGTCGAATTCCATGGAGTTCGAGGCCCGGCCTTGAGTCATAGAACGCAAGGTGGTAGTGTAGCCAAACATTTCACCGAGTGGTACAAAAGCCTTTACAATCTTGACGCCCATACGATCATCCATAGATTCGATGCGGCCGCGCTTGGAGTTGAGGTCGCCGATGACGTCACCCATAAACTCTTCGGGGACGGTCACTTCGATCTTCATGACAGGTTCAAGGATTACTGGATCGGCCTTGCGGACACCTTCCTGGAGGGCCATGGAACCAGCGATCTTGAAGGCCATCTCGTTGGAGTCGACTTCGTGGTAAGAGCCATCGTAGAGTTTGGCCTTAACGTCGACGACCGGGTAGCCGGCGATCACACCGTTATTAAGCGCTTCCTTAATACCATTCTCAATAGGCGTAATGTACTCGCGCGGCACAACACCACCAACAATGGCGTTCTCGAATATGAAGCCGGTACCAGGTTCCTGCGGGCTAATCTCGATCCAAACGTGACCGTACTGGCCGCGACCACCGGATTGGCGTACGAATTTGCCTTCGCTCTCGACGGTTTTGCGGATAGTTTCGCGGTAGGCAACCTGTGGCTTACCGACATTGGCCTCAACCTTAAACTCACGCTTCATGCGGTCGACGATAATGTCGAGGTGCAGCTCACCCATACCGCTTATGAGCGTTTGAGCTGTTTCTTCATCAGTGCGGACGCGGAAGGTTGGATCTTCTTCAGCCAGGCGCTGGAGAGCGATGCCCATCTTCTCTTGGTCGGCCTTGGTCTTAGGCTCGATAGCAATCGAGATAACTGGTTCGGGGAAGGTAATTGATTCGAGTATAATCGGCTTATCGACATCGGTCAGGGTGTTGCCGGTAGTAGTACCCTTGAGCCCCACGGCTGCAGCGATTTCACCGGCAAACACTTCCTGGACTTCTTCGCGGGTGTTGGCATGCATACGGAGGATACGACCGATGCGCTCACGCTCGCCAGTTGTTGAGTTGAGGATATACGAGCCCGACTTTAGTACACCGGAATAGACGCGGAAGAAGGCTAACTTACCAACGAACGGGTCGGTGGCAATTTTGAAGGCGAGGGCAGAAAATGGCTCAGAGTCGTCGGCATGGCGCTCGTCTTCTTCGCCAGTTTTTGGGTTGATGCCCTTGATAGATTCAATATCAAGCGGGCTTGGTAGGTAGGCGTTCACGGCGTCGAGCATCTGCTGGACACCCTTGTTCTTGAGGGCTGAGCCGCACAGCACTGGGTAGAGCTCATTCTTTATGACGGCCTTGCGCAGTGCAGTATTGATTTCGTCTTCGGAAATCTCTTCGCCCATCAGGAATTTCTCGGTCAAAGCTTCGTCGGTTTCAGAAATTCGCTCGATCATGGTAGCCCGGTACTCAGCAGCTTTTTCCTTCATATCATCAGGGATATCGACGACATCGAACTGCTTACCCATTTCGTCTTTAAAAATAACGGCGTTCATCTTGATAAGGTCGATAATGCCGGCAAATTTGTCTTCCGATCCGATTGGCAGCTGGATAGCCACGGCGTTCTTATTGAGCCGTGTCCAGATGGATTGTAAGTCCTTGTAAAAGTCAGCGCCGGTTCTGTCCATCTTGTTGATAAAACAGATACGGGGGACCATGTATTTATCGGCTTGGCGCCAGACAGTCTCGGACTGTGGCTCTACACCAGCGACGCCGTCGAATACCGTCACGCCGCCATCGAGTACTCGTAGTGAGCGCTCTACTTCGACGGTAAAGTCGACGTGGCCAGGGGTGTCGATGATATTGATGCGGCAACCAGCCCAGAAACAGGTAGTAGCGGCAGAAGTAATGGTGATACCGCGCTCTTGCTCTTGCTCCATCCAGTCCATAGTAGCGGCACCTTCGTGAACTTCACCGATCTTGTGGGTTTTTCCGGTGTAGTACAAAACCCGCTCGGTAACGGTAGTCTTACCAGCGTCAATGTGGGCAATAATTCCAATATTTCGGGTGTTTTCGAGCGAATATTCGCGGGCCATAGGTTCCTCAGGGTTTAAATTAGAGTTTGATCATTGTATGCGCAACATAAAAAAGTGCGCAATGCACTGGAACTAGTTTAGCCGAAAAGCTTGCGCACATCAAGTACTTGCGCAGCTCTTCTATTTACAATTTATACATTTAGCAGTATAAAGATACTACCTTTCTCACCGAGGAGTGAAGAATGAAGCTCTTTCAAGCCTATGTGGCATTTTGCAAATCACTCGTTGAGCGCCTATGTCGCGCTACTGGCCTCAGTAATTTTTTCTTTGCCAAGGTATGCGCGATTATTATCCTAGCCCTAGGAATTCTCGCAGGCATTGGGCTAAGCCCATTGCTGCGGCTGACCACACTAGTGTTTGCGGTAGTGTTCCCAATCGGGCTTTGGCGTAGTGCTGATATCTTTGAACGCCGGTTAGAATCGAGACCCAATGCGCACGGGCTTAGCTTTTTCAATAATGGAGAGCTAGCCGCACTTGTGGTAGTGGGCTTAATAACTTCCTCAGGTGGAGTGATTATGATTTTCTCATCTATATTTCACCGCGACTGGTTCGCATTCTGTGCAGCAATAAGCTTTGGATTTACCAGTATGGGCTGTATCTTTATGATTTGCGTGACACCACCGAGGACACCGTACCGAAGACAGACCAAGCAGCCGCTCCCCGTCGCATAAGCCCTACGAAATTCGTAGGGCTTTTTTTAAGAACTATAGGGGCAAATCATAGCTCAGTTCGGCGAAGAAACGCTGGCCAACGGTTGTTGAGGCTTCGAGCAAGATCAGGTCTTTGACACTTGGCAGGAGCAGATCCGGATCAATATCTTCGACCTTGGCCCAAAAGGCCTCGCCAATCTTTCCGAAACCAGGGAGTTCGCTAGTACCGAGCTCCCCTTTTATATTACTGCCCACAAAGAGGTGGAAAACAAT
This sequence comes from bacterium, assembly GCA_043767845.1. Taxonomy (GTDB): domain Bacteria; phylum Patescibacteriota; class Saccharimonadia; order UBA4664; family JBBRNT01; genus JAYUFZ01. The sequence continues at coordinate 20,172 of JAYUFZ010000031.1, forward strand.
CTGGCTGATCGGTTGCTGGTCTTCGTAAATGACTATATAACCATCACCACGGTGCAACAGATCGGCCGTCAGACTGGTCTTATCGAGCAGTTCGCGGGCTACGGCCGTCTTGACCGACTCGCCAAGATGGATTTTGCCGTAGGGGAAGCCGATATAGCCATGTAGGGGCTGACGGTTGCGACGATAGAAGGCGTACTCTCCGGCAGGGTTTTGGGCGATTATCATCGTTACTACGCGTGGCTGGAAGCGTGGTTTCATAATAGTCAGGCTCATCCGCTCTGCATAATCCTTGCCAATTGCCGATAGCTCATAGCGGCCATTGATTGTTTTTTGGACCAACCTGTCCCGCATCAACGCCCGCAAGTGGTACATAAATAGATTGCTATCGATGTCACGAGGCTTAATATCGGAAAATCGGGCTTCTTGGGACAAGATCAATTTACGCAAGATGTGTTGCTGTATACGGTGCATGTTTGTAGCCTACCATATTTGCCACTTGTTTGAGTCAATTTATTTTGAGTCAAAAGGTCTCGACTAGTTTCGGATTTGAGTCAATTTTATGATTGAAGTGTCCTCCGAACCTTGAAAGGTGAATATGCTAGAAAAGTTTTACGCTCAAAAAGAAGATGTTTTCGACCTTCCGGGCCACAAGGCCGTGATTGAATGGCACGAAATTGAAGTTTCAGCCTACGGGAACAGTACACAGACAGAGAAGCAGCGCTTTTTCTCGTGCAGCTGCGGACTCTCGGTCCGCTTCGACACCCGTGATGGCGCCTATGCCGTCACCCTCCCGCACAAAGTTGATGTATTGGCCGAGTTGGTAAGAGAATTGCTCACTGCCAAGGCGTATGAACAGCGCGGCTGAGATCCTGGCGGAGCTTGATAAAGGCTGCCCACACTGCGGAGCTGAGGCAAGCAAGTAAGTTGTACGCAACTTCAATAATTTGCTTAGCACAGGTGACGTTCACTGTACGGAATGCGATCACTTTCTTTGGAGATTCCAGCTGCTCCGCCCGCCCCAATATTACCCCATCCAACACTATTAGGAGCAGCGTGAGTGATCTGACAATTGACCTAACCGACAACGATACTGCCAGCTTGGAGCTACCGAACGGTCATATGGCGACGATCAAAGTTGTGGTTTCTTATGGGCCTTGGGTATCCGGCCTGACCATCGAACAGTGGCGATTGGTTTGCTGCTGTGGCTTCCAATTGTCGGCGCTCAACTGGATGTACCGGCAAGAGATACTGCAGAACTATCCTGCTCCCGACCTTGAAAAGTTGACAAGCAGATTGCAAACCCGTCCCGAATGCCACTTCTAGACCCTAGAAAGGCAACCATGTACAACTACCTGCCCGAACTGCTGATGAGGATCGACGAGCCGGCACGGACTTGGTGCCAGTTCATATTGGAGGACAACAAAGAGTTGTTTAAGATAGCGCCTGGGTCTGGAAACAATCACCATGCCTGGCCTGGTGGCTATTGGGACCATGTGACCGAGGTTATGAATTTGGCAGTGATCTGGTATGATCCGGCCAACGAGCGACGACCACTCCCCTTCTCGCTGTCCAGCGCGCTGTTCATCCTCTTCCTGCACGATATCGAGAAGCCTTGGCGTTACCAGATGCAGCCCGATGGCTCATTGGTCAAGGATCCCAGAATCCAGACCAAGGACCAGCGCAAGGCTTTCCGCGATAAGAAGCTAGCCGACTATATGATCACACTGGCGCCGGACGAGGCCAATGCCATGCAGTATGTCGAGGGTGAGCTGGCCGACTACACCGCCGACGCGCGGGCCATGGGCCCGCTAGCCGCCTTCTGCCACGCCTGCGACAATACCAGCGCCAGATTGTGGCACGACTACCCCCTGGCCTGTGGCGATCCGTGGTTTGGAGCCGGGAGGGTAGCCAAATGACACCCACTTGCATCGACACGCAACCCAAAACCGGCACCCAAGGCGCCGTTTGGCGGGCTTTGCGGCTCGCTGGAGCTCCACTGGATCTACCGGGTGCGCTCGATATCGTCCGTGTGCTCAATTGGTTTGTGCGGCAGCAGCCAAAAATCTTGAAGCGCTTCGCTCCAGATCAAAACGACGCACATACCGTAGAAGGCCTGGAGTACTGGCACGGCAAGCTAGAGATGTACTGGAGCCGGGCAGAGCTACTTGGCCTGGATAGCCCTCAGGGACGCCAAGCGATCTTCGAGCACATGGCGACCTCCATTGGCCTAGCAGCCTCCATC
>JAYUFZ010000032.1:0-49686 GCA_043767845.1 bacterium
AGCTACTGCTGGTCCAAACGGAGCTGGTGCCAACTGTGCAGCCACACCCTGTGGATCGTACTACCTGCAAGGACATCTGGAGAATACGACGGATTCACAAGTCAAGAGTGGTACTGCCGATATCTATGAGGTTGCTGGCGTTAATTAAGCGCGGCCGCGTATAACATAAAAACCGCTTAGTCAGCCACCTTAAGTGGTTTTTTGTGGCTTAAATTGTGCCGTAAATTTCAAAGCCCCGTCGTCATGACGGGGCTTTTGGGCTGGCAGGGAGTAGGGGATTAGTGAATACTGGGATGAGGGGGAACTTGGGCACTGGAATGCCTTGACTCTCGGCGATCGCGCTTTAAGGCTTTTCTGGCGACCTTGAGCTCTTGATCGTCAACCGTGTGGCATACCAGAAAAATAGCCAGCACTAAGACCGATACAGTCATTGCGAATCCAGCGTAGAGTGCGATACGTAGGCCATGGCTCGGATGCTGTATGGCATAGCCATCTTTTCCGAAGCATATTCCAGCTTCCGTGAGGCTCATAATGTGCAGAACAACTACAGAGACGGCAAGCCATCCACAATTATCCTCGCACCAGGCACGACTGAAGATGCGGTTCTTTTTCACTAAGCCTCTTTCTATTTCCAGGTACAATTGGGTCAACGGGCAGCATAAATCTTGCTTTATCATATAACTTATGCTCCATATTGTCAAGGTTGGTAGCCTATAGCATAACTGATATGATGGGCGCATGAGTACACTTGCCAAATTTCTCCACGCCAAAGAGCCGTTGTTTGACCATGCCCTAGAGCAGCTTGAGATTACCACTCACCGCAGTGGTTTAGATGTGTTACTGACGGCTGAGATCGCTGAGAAGGTGGCCGACAGAGCTAGGCGCATGGGGCTCACTCCGGACTACACGGGGCAGGAGTTATACGCGGCGCTGGTGGCCCAGGCCAAAGAGCATGATGAGCATCTGGCCAGATCAATTGGTGGCACCGACCCCAGTGACCTCAAACAAATGATTCCGCTGATCGTCGCTGCTGTTGAAAAGCTTGATATCTCGCGCGCTGGCTTCTTCATAAAGCTCGAAGTAGCTAGAGAAATGTTCAGGAAAATGCCGCCACCCCAAACTATGCAGCGCCTTGGCTACAGCGATGTGGACAAAATGCTCAAGCATGAAGATATGCACGAGCTGTTTCTGGCCTTGCGCTTCGCCGAGGAGCCAGATTGGCTGAACTCTTATGATGCCACCTACAAGAGCTTACAATCGAGTGATTTTGAGGAACGAGATATTCGGGTTGTCGTCTTCAACGCCGAGAAATGGGGCAATATTGCTGAGCACTTCATTACTAAAAAACTCCATAATATTGCTAACAACAAAGAAATTGGTGCTATTGGGGTCATGCCAATGACTATAGAACGCATGACGGGTGTGAGCCTCAAGGTAATGCCGCTGATATTCCATTACTTTAATGAATTGCGGCTCTACAGCGCTTTTTTTAAACTTATGAAGCCCAAGAAAAACTTTGGCGAGATCGTGGCCGACACCCTGATAGCCGATCCATCACACGTCAATGTGGTAGCTGGACACAACATTCACTGGCGAGTCATCCAGCGCTATTTCGGTAAGCTTAAGAATGAAAACCACCCAGAGATTTTTGAACCGCACGTCCAGCCAGAAGACCTGCATTGGCGCAAGGCCGAAGAAATGCTTTACGACCTGGATCCGGAACTTGAGTTCTGGCGAGGCCTAGACTATGTCGCTACCTTGGTTGACGGTGAAATTGTAACCATGAACTTAATGGATATTAGCCTCGGTTACTCTAATGGGTTGGCCTTTGCCGAAAGATACTTGTACCACTTCCGTGAGTCACTCTGGAATGAAGTTTTTGCCCGCTATATGGGCGAAAAAGTGCTTGAGCAACAGATCCTTACTCGGCTTGATAACGCCGTAATTTCGCCCGAGAAACTATGAGCGCTAGATATCAAATTTGCGTTTCAGGCGCGGCCAAGGGCCCTAGCATTTCGACGGGCCATATTTTAGCCGCCGCTGCTGCCACTGAGATTGCTAGGCGTGGGCATATCTTGCTGACTGGCGCAACATCAGGTTTGCCGCATTATGCTGCGGCTGCGGCGCGCTTAGCCGGCGGCACATCAATTGGCTTCTCCCCGGCCGCCAACCGCCGGGAGCACGTGAAGTCTTACAAGCTACCAACCGATGCTTTCGACACTATTCTCTATACTGGCTTCAACTATACAGGTCGAGACTTGTTACTTATTCGTTCCAGCGATGCCGTGGTGATTGTCGGTGGGCGGATTGGCACGCTGCACGAATTTGCTATTGCCATGGAGGAGCGCAAGCCGATCGGAGTGTTGGTAGGTTCAGGTGGCATGAGTATGGAGATTGAGCATGTCTTAAAGGTTGCTAAGCGGTCCAGGGGGCGGGTGGTATTTGATGACAACCCAGAGCGGCTGGTTGGTGAGCTCATTAAGCAGGTCAATCATCGCTACCGGAGTATTCCGGAGCTATAAGTTATAGAGTATACTGGAGTTAAGAAAGAGGGACAATGGCAAGAATACTACTCGTCGAGGACGACCCAGCGATACAGAACGCCTATCAGTTTGTGCTCACTAAGGCAGGTTTTACAGTCGATGTGGCGCGTGATGGGCAGGAAGCAATGGCCTTGGTGGAGAATATTCCAGACCTAATCTTCTGCGACATGCTGATGCCGGGGTTTAGCGGCCTAGATTTTCTGCGTGAAGCCAACCCTAAGCAACGATTCCCACAGATGAAGATTATTGCCGTGAGCAATATTGACTCCAGCAAGATCAAGGAAGATGCTATGGCGCTAGGAGTCGAGAAATACGTAATAAAAGTAAATTTAACGCCGCACGATTTGGTGGATCTGGCAAATGAAACGTTGGGACTTACCCCAGAAAAAGCTCCAAGTCAGTAGGCCGTCTGACGATTGGCCGGACGATCAAGTCAACGCGACAATGCCGGCACCGATGGCGGCAGAGTTGCACGTCGGGCGACAGCCGCAGGCGGTCGCTCCAGCAGTGGTTGTGCCAGAGTCGTCAAAACGACTAAAAAGCAAAAAGCGTCAACTGCTCCTTTTAGCGGCTTTGTTGCTTTTTGCTGGCTGGCTGAGCTTCATGACCTTTCGCAAGCCGGCTGTGGTGGCAGCTATAGGTAGTTTTAGGCAATGTGTTGATTTTGGTTACCCGACAACCGAGACAGAGCCAATGCGCTGCACGACGGCTGGCGGCCAAGTATTCACTGATGTCGCGGCCAGTTTGCCGGTCTCTAGCAAGCAAAACTTGTCTTTTACGACATTGGTTGATGCCAAGAGTGGCCCGCTTAAAAATGACCTCCAAGTCATAAAAGACCAGAAGAGTTGGGAGGCTTTCTGGGCCAAGACCCATGCCCGGATCATGCCAACGCCGCCAATCCTCTCGGTCAATTTCAGTAAGCTAGCCGTGGCCGGTGCCGCAATGGGCCTCAAAAGCACCGATGGCTATCGGATTGCTATTACAAATATTTACCAAACCGAGCGAGAGGTGGATATTGAAGTTACTAAGTCGATTCCCGGGGTCGGCTGTGAGCTCGCGCCAATGCAATTATCGCCTTATCATCTTGTAACCTTCGCTAAGCCGAGTCTGCCGACTGTTTTCGTGATAGTCGAAAAGCAGCAAGCCGCCTGCGAGACTGCTGATAGCGTAAACTCCTCGGTAAGCGGCTACTAGTCTGCTTGAATGGTTGCTTGCTTGGGAGTAGGATTAGCACAAAGAACATGCATTAGGGAGAAAAAATGGCAAGAATCCTAGTAATCGAAGATGACCTGGCTATCGCCCATGCCTACGAACTGGCCTTAGTGCGCGCCGGCCACGTTGTTGACTTGGCCACTGATGGTGAGCAGGGGCTCAAGATGTACACCCCAGAGCATCAAGTGGTACTACTGGACATGCTGTTGCCAGGATATGACGGTCTTGATTTTCTTCGGCACCTCAATATTAATGGCCGGCCAAACGCGCCGAAGGTGATCGCCTTAAGCAATATTGACACACCACAAATCATTACGGCTGCCAAGGAGATGGGCGTCTCGCAATATCTTCTAAAAGTTGAATACACACCAGAGCAAGTAGTTGATATTGTTGCCCAACAGTTGGGACGCTAGAAAAGATCAGATCTTTTCTAGCATAAGCGCTTTGCTAGCGAGCTCTAATTCGTAGGACTTATGAAAGTCAAGATAGGTGTCGATATTGCTAAATAGCTGCTTAATAATACTCGTCTCCAGCCATACCGGCTGCCTCCCTGTGACATAGAACCGTAAACTCGAATACCTGTAAAATTGATAGTTTTTTGAAACCGCCACGGCATTCATATGTATGTACCGGCTAATGTGCAGCAAGTAAGGATCAGTCTCTATCAGCTTTGACCGATATTTTGTTTCAAAAAGAATTCCTGTCCGACTATAACGTCGATTGAAGTACATCACATAAGCAATTTTGATACCTTGGATAAGCCTTCCTAAGAGCTGTTCGTCCTCGAGTCTCACAAACAAATGAAAGTGGTTAGGCATCAGGCAGAAGCTTAAGAGCTGTACTGCATTGTGGTAGTTTTTGTAAGTGTACCCATGCTCGTTTTGTTCTTTTGCTGGGCCAAAAAACCTCGCTAGTAAGTATAAGAAGTAGTCGTAATCTATCTCGTCGCAGAAGATGAGGCGCCGATCGACACCCCGATTGTAGATGTGATAATACTTTGGGTCTTGCATGTCTCGAGTGTACGGTATATATTCGGTATTGCAAGCATAAGAACTTGAAAAAGGTCTGATCTTTTCAGCCTGAAAAGATCAGACCTTTTTCAAAGCCATAAGGTATACTAAGGCTATGGATCACTTTCAGCTTACAAGTAAATACAAGCCGGCAGGGGATCAGCCAAAGGCTATTGCGGCGCTCAACGCGGGATTGGCGAGGGGTGATAAAGAGCAAACCTTGCTCGGGGTTACTGGCTCCGGCAAAACCTTCACAATGGCCAATATTATTGCCGAGCAGCAAAAGCCCACCCTCATCCTCAGCCACAACAAAACATTGGCCGCCCAGCTGTACGGCGAATTTAGACAGTTTTTTCCAAATAATGCCGTCCAATACTTTGTGAGCTACTACGACTACTACCAGCCAGAAGCTTACATCCCACGTAGCGACACCTACATCGAAAAAGATTCGAGCATCAACGAAGAAATCGACCGTCTGCGCCACGCCGCCACCATGTCACTACTGACTCGCAAAGACGTACTTATAGTTGCTTCTGTCAGCTGCATATATGGGCTCGGTAATGTCGAGAATTACTCGGCGTTAGTCATCGAGCTGAAGGTTGGTGAGCTGCGCAAGCGCGACAAGCTCCTCCGCCAGCTCAACGACATTCAATACCCCCGCAACGACATGAGCTTCACCCGCGGCACCTTTCGCGTCCGTGGTGAAGTTGTGGAGATATTCCCCGTTGGGGAGGAAGTCGCCTATCGCCTGGAATTCTACGGCGATACCATCGAGCGCATCCGCCAGATTGACCCGCTGACTGGCGAAGTCCTGGGTGACCGCCAAAGCCTCAAAATATTCCCCGGTAAGCACTTCGTCACACCACAAGAAAAGCTGCAGTCGGCAATAGTCAAAATACGCGAAGACCTCGAAATCCGCATAGCCGAATTCAAATCAGAGAATAAGCTGCTCGAAGCCCAACGTCTAGAACAGCGCACCCGTTATGATCTAGAAATGCTTGAGCAGACCGGTTTTGTTCCTGGTATCGAAAACTACTCGCGCTACCTAGGCGAACGCGCACCCGGCGAACAGCCCGCCACCTTGCTCGACTATTTCCCTGATGACTTTTTGATGTTCATCGACGAATCGCATATCTCGGCGCCACAAGTTCGGGGTATGTTTAACGGCGACCAGGCTCGCAAAACCACCCTGGTGGACTATGGCTTCCGCCTGCCCAGCGCCAAAGACAACCGCCCACTGACCTTCACCGAATTCGAACGCCATATCAATAAAGTCATCTACGTCTCGGCCACTCCAGCCGAATACGAGCTTTCCCGCTCCTCCCAGGTCGTGGAGCAAATCATCCGTCCCACCGGCCTACTCGACCCGCAAATATCCGTACGGCCCATTGAAGGTCAAATAGACGACCTCATTGCCGAAATCAGAGCCACCACCGCCAAAGGCCAGCGTGTGCTGGTAACCACCCTCACCAAGCGCATGGCTGAAGACCTCACCGAATACCTCAAAGACTTGGGCATCAAAGTAGCCTACCTCCACTCCGAAATCCAAACCCTCGAGCGCACCGACATCCTGGCCGACCTGCGGATGGGCGTTGTTGATGTGCTTATCGGCATCAACCTACTGCGCGAAGGCCTTGACCTGCCCGAAGTAAGTCTAGTCGCTATCATGGATGCCGACAAAGAAGGCTTTTTGCGCAACTTTAGCTCGCTCATTCAGACCATCGGCCGTGCTGCCCGCCACGTTGAAGGCCGGGTTATCCTCTACGCCAACCGCACAACCGACTCGATGCAGCGAGCCATCGATATTACCAATCAACGCCGAGCCGTCCAGCAGGCCTACAACGACGAGCACGGCATAACCCCAGCCGGCATCAAGAAGGCCATGGCCGAGCGCATGCACGAGCAAGAAACCACCGAAACCCGCGAATTCAAAAAGTACAAAGTTGAAGACATCCCCAAAGAAGAGCGCACCCACTTACTCAAGCAACTTTCTGACCAAATGGAGGTGGCCGCCGGCGCCCTGCAATTCGAAAAAGCCGCCGCCCTGCGCGACCAGATTGAGGAGATCAAGGCGTCACTAAAAGCCAAGAAAAAGCTCTGATACAATAGATGAAACGGAGGGACGAGCGTGCCAGAAGAAGACAGCGAAAAAGGAATCGATAATACACAGCCAAGCCCCGAAGCAGCTGAAATGAGAGAGGCCATCGATGGGTTGGCGGCAAAGCAGGCGGCTGAAGCATCGCCCCAACCCAGCTTCTCAGTCGAACAATTTGAAACAAGTATGGAAGAAGTTCGTGGTGAAATTAGGACAGCAGCGCTTGAGCACGGCCGAATGGCTGACGATTGTTTCGATCGAGCGCAGGCGGCATTAAAGCTGCTCGATCAATTCATAGGTGACGCTCCATCAGAAATTGCCCAAGGCCTCTACGACACATCGGCTAGCGCTCGCCGTGAACTGCAGCGGGCCGAGGATGATGAGCGTACATGGATCGCCGATACTGGCAACGATCGCGTGGAGGCCGAGGATATGCTCGTGAAGGGCTATGGTTATTCAAAGGAGCGTTACGACAGCACCGGCGACTTCTCTAAACGGACAAAAGAAGCAGGTGAAGATATTCAAGGGGAATTTAGAAAGCAAGTCGATGCGTTAGCCAATATCGAGCAGGATTTCAACCAAGTCGTGGAGATCGTCAAACGCATGGTTGGCGTGATCAATGATCAGCCGACTGGGGCATCTCATGATCAGCTCAGCCAGCTGCAAGACAGTCTCTCGCTTAAAATACTACCCGAACTCAGCTCGATTCAGCTCAAGCTTGATGATGCCAATAGAGATTATCGTGCGAAGCTCGAACAAACTGCCAAAAAAGGGCTCGATATCGTGGGTTCTACAAGGAATTAGTAAGGCCACACCTGCTCTGCTACAATAATCAAAACGGAGGGAACGAGCGTGCCAGAAGATAAGGAAGTTGAAGCGACCGGGTCAGACCAAGCCATTGAAGGTAATAATGAATTCCGCGGTGTAGTCGCAGAGCTCCAAGCGAAGATTGATGCGGAAAAAGTAAGTAAAGCTACACCGGAAAGCCCTGAGGAAGTTGCCGAACCGGCCGCAGACGCTGCGCCAGAAGCCGCAGAATCTCCAGAATTACCAAATCCAGAAGCCGTTGAATCTCCGGATTTACCAAACCCAGAAATTGTCGATAAGGCCATTGATCGTGTCGTGGCTGCGGCGTACGAGATCACAACAAAGACCGATCTAACCGAAGCCGAGAATTATTCTTCCCTTCGCCAACTGAAAGCCCTACAGGACAAAGCCATTGGCACACTCAATGGCATGACTGATCGCGAGTTGCAAAAATCTTTAACCAACTTGATTCTTGACGCTGGAAAGCATACGGCCGGCGCACATGGTGTGGTGCATGTTAACGAATTTCCTCAAGAGCGGGCCGACAGACTTAATGAGGCAACTTTTGACCGAGAGACACGCCTAAGCCAAAGCGCCGAACGTTACAAGACTGGAAAAATCGAAACCCGTGAGCTTGCAGGAGGCGCTAAGAATGAGCTTGAGCGGCAGCGACTAGAAGCGACGCGTGAGTTAACCGGGGTATTGGGCCATGTTGAAAATATCATTGATGACCTGAGCCGCATCCCAAGTAAGATGGATGTTTATGGTGATTCAGAGATGTCTCGTGCTACAGCAGCTGCTCAGAGTGCACTACGTGATGTCTTGGCGGGTCGCGCACCGGGGATAAGTGACCCACAGGAGGTTCGTAGAGAGGTTGCGCGCCGGATGGAAAACTTCAGTACGACTACGCAACGGATTATGATGGGCGCATTCAAGGAGTTCGACGCTGGGCTAAGCACTAAGTTATAGCACTAGCTTCAGAGTCTCATAGCTTGTTGCCAGCCGTTGACATTCCTTGTATAATTTGAAGCTGTAGTTGATGTGGAGAAAGCAGTGCAAGACCGTATTCGGGTACGCGGGGCGCGTGAGCATAATCTTAAAAATATCGATGTCGACATCCCTCGCGACAAGCTAGTAGTTATTACCGGCCTGTCGGGTTCGGGGAAGTCGTCTCTCGCTTTCGACACCATTTATGCCGAAGGCCAGCGTCGCTATGTCGAGAGCCTGTCGGCCTACGCCAGGCAGTTTTTGGGCCTCATGGAAAAGCCCGATGTCGATCAGATAGACGGCCTTTCACCGGCTATTTCAATCGACCAGAAATCGTCGAGCCGCAATCCACGCTCGACTGTTGGGACCGTGACGGAGATCTACGACTATCTGCGTTTGCTGTACGCCCGCGTCGGAACACCACACTGTCCTATCTGCGGCCGCGAGGTTACCCGCCAAACCGCCGGCCAGATCGTCGACCAGATCATGTCCCTGCCTCCCGAGACCAAGATTATGCTGTTGGCGCCAGTTGTCGATGACAAAAAAGGCGAGCACCGAGGCCTGGTTACCGAACTACGCAAGGCTGGATACCTGCGCATTCGTGTCGGCACCACGCTCTATGATATCGATGAGTTTCCAAATCTAGACAAGCAGAAAAAGCACACCATCGACGTCGTTGTCGATCGCCTGGTCATTGACCCCGAAATCCAGCAGCGCCTCACTGAGTCAGTCGAGCAAGCCCTGGTACTCGGCGAGGGGATTGTCAAGATCTTGCAGGTTGATGATGGCAAAGAGCAAAGCTTCAGCGAACACTTCGCCTGCCCTGTCCACCGCGAGATTAGTCTGCCAGAAATCGCCCCCCGCAATTTTAGTTTTAACTCACCTCATGGCGCCTGTCCTCACTGTACCGGCCTTGGGACGAAGCTAGAAGTTGACCCTGAAATAGTCATCCCCAACCGCCGCCTGACCATTAATGAAGGCGCTATCCGCCCCTGGAGCCGCACCACGGCCCGGGTTACGTGGTATACCAAGCTGCTGGCCGGTGTTGCCAACCATTTTGGCTTCTCATTAGATACTCCAGTTTCGGAGATGAAGCCTGCCGATCTAAAGATTATTCTCTACGGAGCCGGCGATATTACTATTGGTATCAAGGGCCCCGGTGGCCGTTCCTACCAGACCAGCTACGAAGGCGTGATTCCGAATATGGAGCGCCGCTACCATGAAACTGACTCCGACTTTGTGCGCCGCGAGATTGAAAAGTATATGGCCGAGCGGATTTGCCCGGTCTGTAACGGCAAACGCTTGAAGCCTGAAATATTGGCCGTGACTATTGCCGGCCAATCGGTAGTCGATGTTACTACACTCTCCATCGCAGCCTCGATGGACTTTTTCGCTGGCCTCAAACTGCCTGAAAAAGAAACACACATCGCCTCCCAGGTTCTCAAAGAGATCAGTTCGCGGCTACAATTCCTTCAAGACGTCGGCCTGGGTTACCTCACACTCGATCGTAGCGCCAACACTCTGGCCGGTGGTGAAGCCCAGCGCATTCGCCTAGCCACTCAGATTGGCTCTAGCCTAATGGGCGTGCTCTACATTCTCGACGAGCCTTCAATTGGCCTCCATCAACGCGACAACGACCGTTTGATAGCCACCCTCATCCGCCTACGTAACCTTGGTAACACTGTAATTGTTGTCGAACACGACGAAGATACTATTCGCACCGCTGACTATGTTATCGATATTGGCCCACTGGCCGGCGAGCATGGCGGCAAGGTGGTGGCGGCTGATTCGCCTGAAAACTTGCACAAATATCCGGAAAGCTTGACTGGTCAATATCTCAGCGGCAAACTCAGCATCCCAATCCCGGACAAACGCCGCCCAGGCAACGGCAAGAGCCTGGTTATTAAAGGCGCCCGCGAGCACAATCTCCAGAACGTCGACGTCGAAATACCGCTTGGCAAGCTGGTAACTGTAACCGGCGTCTCTGGCTCGGGCAAATCCAGCCTTATTAACGATATTCTGGCCAAGAAACTGGCCCAGGTTTTCCACCGCGCCGGTGATATACCTGGTAAGCATGATGAGATTGTAGGCCTTAAAAACTTAGATAAAGTGATTAGTGTCGACCAGTCGCCCATCGGCCGCACCCCACGCTCCAACACCGCTACCTATACTGGTGTCTTCGGTGATATCCGCGAGCTCTTTGCTCAGGTCCCGGAAGCCAAAATCCGTGGCTACAAAGCCGGCCGCTTCAGTTTCAACGTCAAAGGCGGTCGCTGCGAACTGTGCCGCGGCGACGGCATCATTAAGATAGAAATGCACTTTTTACCCGATGTCTACGTGACCTGCGAAGAGTGCAAAGGCCGCCGCTACAACCGAGAGGCCCTTGAGATCGCCTATAAAGGCAAGAACATCTCCCAAGTGCTTGATCTTACTGTCGAAGAGGCAGTCAGCTTCTTCGAGAATATTCCTTCCATCCGCCGCAAATTCGAAACCCTCAATGACGTTGGCTTGGGCTACATTCGTCTCGGCCAATCGGCCACCACCCTTTCTGGTGGTGAAGCGCAGCGTATTAAGCTAGCTACCGAGCTCAGCCGCCGGGCGACAGGTAAGACCCTCTATATTCTGGATGAACCGACCACCGGCCTTCATTTTGAAGATGTCAAAAGGCTCTTGGGCGTATTAAACGCCTTGGTTAAAATGGGGAACTCGGTAGTGATCATCGAGCACAACCTTGACGTTATCAAATGTTCTGACTGGTTGATCGATATGGGTCCTGAGGGCGGCGCCGGCGGCGGTATGGTTATCGCCAAGGGTATCCCCGAGCAAGTTGCCAAAGTGGCCAATTCGCATACTGGCACGTATTTGGCACGTATCTTTGCCGCCGAAGACAAAAAGAAGACAAAAGCAAAAAAATAGCGCCTCCGGAGAGGCGCTAGGTGGGCTATTGAGGTTTCTCGGGCCTGGGCTTGTTTTTTGGCCGTTTGCCGGTCAGCTTTTCGTAGGCGACGATCGCTAGGGTCGTGATGACACCGCCGATAGTTCTGAAAAATAGTAGGCGTTTTATCTTTGCTGCGTCTTTAACAGCATCGAGAATGGGCACTGCTTTTTTCGGTAGGGTGGCTTGCGGAAAGATGAGCCAGTCGTCCAGTTTGGCTTGCAGTCTCTCGTAGCGTCTTTTGGGTGGCTCACCTCGGTACATGTCGTCCTTTTCCAGATCGCTGGGCTGTCCAGTTGGCATAGACACTATAATAATTAAGCGTAAAAGTCAAGTATAAAAATGTGATACAATCTGATGAAGTTCAGTTAATCTGGCGGGTAAACCTGGAGGGGTATGCAGGGTCGGTTACGAATATATTTTGCTTTTATTTTCATTCCACTACTCTGGGCGGGTTTAGCCAGCGCCGCTGATAGTTCTTTTTTGAGTATCACCAATGCCGACAGGGCTGCTGTTGCCGTGGCGCCGCTGGCCTACAATACGGCTCTTGGTAATGCCGCCGCCGCCAAGCTGGCCGATATGCAGGCCAAGAACTACTGGGCGCACGTCTCACCTGAGGGTCACGATGCTGGCTACTTTATAGATGCTCAGGGGTACCAGTGGGTGGGGTGGGCCGAGAATTTGGCCGAAGGTTATACTACCTCGGGGGCGGTCGTGGCGGCCTGGATGAATAGTTCCGGCCACAAGACCAATATGCTCAACGCCAGCTACCGTGAGGTTGGTTACGCGATGGGTATGGGTACGGTTAACGGCCAAACAGCCATGCTAGCTGTAGCCATCTATGGTTCAACAATCCGTGGCGCAACGGCTCCCTTGGCCACCCCTAAGCCAGCTACGCCCTCGCCAAAGGCCATGGTGGCCATAACGCCTGCACCAACAACTATCCCGGCAGTAACGCCAACGGCTCTGCCGACAGCCACTCCTGCTGCCAGCCCATCGCCTGTACCCACAGCCGCCCCGACCAAACATCCAACGGCTACGCCAAACTCGGACACCTCAAACCTTACCAAAGGCGTCAAATCGAACGACCCGGCTGATCGCTTGGTGGGCATACTGGCTGTATTCTTCATTATTTTTGGTAGCCTAGGCTTACTCTTCATGCACCTCCTTCCCAGGTTCACCGAAGGCCGCCGCTCATAACAAAAAAAGCCGCCTCGACAAAAGTCGGGCGGGGAGTGAGCTAGACCGGCTGTGGTAGCTCGGCTTTGAGCTCTTGGATCATGATGGCCAGTTTGCCGGCCAGGTAGGGACCGACTTCGTCACGGGCGGCGTGGTTGGAATCGATGTAGGCTAGGATCATCTTGGCGCGAGTGTTATTGCGGTCGTGCAGTGCGGCGGCAGCCCATGTGCGACTCTCTCCTGGCTCGCTCGGAGCTGCGCAATGGAAGCTGCGCCAGGTAGGCGAGTCGATGTAGCGCGCCACTGCTTCCTTCCAGCTCGGTGAGTACTCAAGACCATTCACCTCCCCCCATGCACTAACAATAGCGCAAGCCTGATTAAAAGCCTCTTTGCTAGCTTGACGGTCGGGCGTAGTATCAACTGCTCGGTCACAAAGCTTGGCGAGCTCTTCGCTGCAAAGGTCCAGTAAGAGCCACCCAGATAGAGGAAAGCTCAGGACCAACTGGTCGAAGAGTCTGATGGCGCCTTGCGGATAGTGCCGTGATCCGTCGATTAGAACCCTTGTATTGCCAAAGGACTTGTAACTCTTGGTCGCCTCCGTCAAATCACCATCTCGAAGACTCCTCAAGAAGACTGCCCTATCCAACCGGGCAGCTTCCATCTGCATGAGGAAATCGTGTATCGGAGCGAGCATCTTATGATTGTAAGCTCGCTCCCACTCTGGTAGGGCTTTGATCTCATCGATCACCACGCTCGAGAACGACCAGAACCGGTCACAAAGCGCCTTTATGTACTCGCCTCTCATCTTTTGCTCGTTTGCAAGGTGGTACTGCTCGGCGCGTGCCTTTGTTTTCTTACTCTTCGGGAACACATCAACCTCTTTCATTTTCGGCTTGACGATGGGCAGAGTATATTTTCTAACTAGTGCAAAGTCAAGTATAATACCCTTATGACCTGGCCCAAGAAAGTTACCGACAAATTAGCCAAGCTGCCCAACGAAGCCGGCGTCTACTTCATGAAGAATGAGGCAGGCAAGATTATCTATATTGGCAAGGCAGCCGTTCTTAAGAATCGTGTCTCATCTTACTTCCAGGCCTCGACCAAGCATGGCCCTAAAAATCTGCTTTTGGTCGCCGACATCCGTGACCTGGAATGGATCACCGTCGCGAGCGAGGTCGAGGCGCTCTTCCTAGAATCTGAATTCATTAAGCGCTACCGACCGATGTACAATATCGACCTCAAGGATGATAAAAACTTCATCTACATTAAGATTTCTACCGACGACGCCTACCCGATCATCAGCTACGTCCGCCGGCCGATGGACGATAAGGCAACCTATTTCGGACCATTTACTTCCAGCGATATCGTCCGCCGGGCTATGAAGCTTCTACGGCGTATCTTCCCGTACATTACCGACCCCGCCTGGCCCAATGTTTCGGCTTTGCAATATCAGCTCGGCCTGACGCCGCAGCCCGGCACTTCATCAATCGAATATAAGGCGACGATCAAGCAACTCATCATGTACCTCTCCGGCGAGAAAACCAAGCTGCTCGATCAACTCCAAAAGGGGATGGAGAAAGCCGCCAAAAAGAAAGACTACGAGCAAGCCGCCCACTTCCGTGACCAGCTGCAGTCGCTGCAAGCCTTGAACAAGCAGATGGTTTTTGGTGATCAAGAGACCTTTGACTTAACCCGTGACCAGGCGCTGATGGGGTTAGCGGATCGGCTGGGTTTGAAGGGTGCCCCCAGGCGTATCGAATGTTACGACATCAGCCATATGCAGGGCACCGACAATGTCGCTAGCATGGTGGTCTTTACTGATGGTGCGGCCGACAGGGACCAATACCGCCATTTCAAGATGCGCATTCCCGGCAATGACGACTTCGCCCATATGGCCGAGGTCATTCGCCGCCGTTTTAGTGGTAAAAATCTCCAAGATTGGGGCAAGCCGGACTTGGTAGTAATTGACGGCGGCAAGGGCCAGCTGGGTGCCGCGCTAGGCGTAATGGACGAGTTGGGGGTCAAGATCCCGGCCATCGGCCTGGCCAAGCGCGAAGAGGAGATCATCCGCCGGCGTGATTCATCTACGCCCCTGAGTAAAGGCCATTACGAAGACGAGGCTTGGGTTACCGCCAATGTCGACTTTGAAGTTATCCTCTTGCCGCACAGCTCGCACGTATTACAATTACTGCAGCGGGTTCGGGACGAAGCCCATCGCTTCGCCGTCACCTACCACACCCTACTACGTGGCAAGCGAGCGACCAAATCGGTGCTCGACGATGTGCCAGGCATTGGCCCAGCCACGCGCACCAAGCTCATTAAGGCCATGGGCAGTATGCGGGCTCTGCAGTCGGCCACCGAGGCCGAGGTAGCCCTGGTGATAGGGGACAAGAAAGCCAGGATCATCAAGGAGTATCTCAAGTGAGTAGTGCCGACAAGATAAGCCAGGCAGGGCGCCGGGCCGAGGCCCGTGACCGGAAGCGCCGCAAGACCATGGTTGTCAGCGGCAAACAGGTCCTTTTGATGGCTAAACTGATCAAAGATAAGCGGCCGAAGCGAGGTTCCAAATGAGTTCAAAAGCAATAGTCATGCTCGGTGCTAGTATTGGTTCGACTGTCGGGGGTCTCGTCCCAGCCCTGTGGGGTGCGGGTGCTTTCTCCGGTTGGGGCGTAGTACTGGCATTTGTCGGCGGCTTTGTCGGCATCTGGGCCGGCTGGAAGGTCGCTAACGGCTAGCCGGACATCACGAATTCTGTTAAAATACTCTGGATATGAAGCAATTCTTACTGCGCTGGCTAGTCAATTTTTTTGGTCTCTGGACGGCCGCCACGCTGCTCACTGGTATTAACTACAATGAACACATTCGCGTTCTGATATGGGCGGCGTTAATTTTTTCATTGGTCAATGCCCTGCTTCGTCCGCTTGTTATTCTACTGTCGCTGCCAGCTATTGTCCTGACGCTCGGCCTCTTCACCCTGGTTATTAACGCGTTTATGCTGTACTTAGTGACACTTTTCTATCATAATTTCCAATTGCGCTCCTTTTGGACAGCGATCGGCGCAGTCATCATCATCTGGCTGGTGAATTATTTACTCAACGACTTACTGGAGACTAAGAAATCATGAAATTATTTTTTAACTGGCTAACCATTATCTCGGCCGTCACAGTTATCTTAACTGTGCTTTTGCAGTCGCGCGGCCAAAGTCTCGGTATTTCGTTTGGTGGCGACAGCAATTTCTACCGCAGTAAACGTGGAGTTGAAAAGGCCTTATTCAATATCACTATTGTGGCTGGGGTTATCTTCGGCCTATCCGTAATCCTGAGCTTACTAGCCAAAAAGTAATCAGTGAGGCACGTGTAGGCACTCAGTGCCGAAGATCATGTCCAGTTATCTCAAATTTAGATTAAGTCAGGATTGGCGCCGCTTCAGGCGAGAGCTTCGTTTAATCCGTGCTTGGACTATCAACTACCTCGATCGCCATATTTGGGGTAAATGGCGGCAGCTTGGGATTATACGCCGGTTGGTGATCGGCTGGTGGGGGCTATGCATTCTGATGTTACTGATGCTCACCAGCCAGATTGGTCGTTTGTCGGATAGCCGGATGGTCGATAGGCCAGTGGCCGGTGGCCGCTATTCTGAGGGCTATGTTGGTGAAATAAAAACCATCAACCCGATCTTACCGGAGTCGGCAGCAGCCAGTGATGTTAGTCGTTTGGTGTTTTCGAGCCTGGTACGCTACAACCCCAAGCGCCAGCTCGAGCCAGACCTGGCTACCAGCTGGGAAGTCTCGGCCGATGGCAAGGCGTATACCTTCCACCTCCGACACGGCGTCAAATGGCATGACAATGTGCCGTTTACCGCCCAAGACGTCGCTTTTACCTTGGCGGCTATTCAAAACCCTGATTCCAGATCACCTTTGGCCGCTAGCTGGCAGGGTGTAAGTGCCACAATCAAGGACGATTTTACTATTATCTTCAATTTGCCCAACGCCTACCCACCATTTTTAGCCAACACCACAGTCGGTATTTTGCCCCGCCACATGCTCGAAACAGTTGAACCTAGTACCTTAAGGGCGGCTGATTTCAACCAGAACCCGATTGGTACCGGGCCATTTCGAGTCAAGAGCTTTAGTACCTCGCCACGCGAAATTATCCTTTCGGCCAATGATAGCTATTACAATGGCCGACCAATGCTCGACGAATTTGCCTTCCTTGGTTATGACAATATTGCCAGCCAGATCGATGCCTATGCAAAGCGGCAGATAGTGGCTATGAGTCGCGTTGACGCCAGTGATTTAGTCAAAACTACCAGCCTCAAGAATGTGCGCTACTATGAGCTGAACCTTCCCGATGAAACCGCTGTATTCTTCAAAACTACTCAGCCGCAGCTAGCCGACAAGGCCGTACGCAGCGCTCTCGGTCAGGCTATCGACCGGGCAGGCCTCATCACGAAGGTCTTCGATGGTCGCGCGACGGCCCTCTACAATCCGATCTTGCCAGGCCAGCTGGGGTATTCACCCAAATACCACCAGGTTGCCTATGACGCTAATGCTGGCAGCCACGCCCTAGATGCTGCTGGCTGGATAATTGGTAAAGATGGGATTCGCACCAAGGATGGCAAAAAGCTCAGCCTCAAACTGGTAACCTCTAGTGGTGGCATGTATCCTGAAGCCGCCGAGTTCGTTAAATACTCCTGGATGAAGCTGGGAGTCGAGGTCACGGTAACGCTTGCCAATAAGACGGCCCTCCAACAGACTTATATTCGCCCGCGCAATTATGACGTCTTACTATTTGGTATTAATCTGGGAGCAGACCCGGACGTGTATAGTTTCTGGCACTCCAGCCAAGCAGCCGACCCGGGTCTTAATCTCTCGGCCTACGCTTCGACGGCTGCCGATAGGGCCTTAGAGAATGGCCGCATCAATTCCGATACCGATGTCCGGGCCGGCAAATACTTGGCCTTCCAGGCCGCTTTCCAGGCTGATAATCCAGCGGTAATCCTCTACAGCCCCGCCTACATCTATGCCGCTTCCGACAGTGTTCACGGCATCATTAACCGACGGCCAGTTGAGCCAGCCGACCGGTTCTGGGGCATTGAGCGCTGGACGGTTAAGACTGTGCGTGCGGTTCGCTAGATCTAGGTAGTGATTAGTGCCAAAGAAACCCCTTAATATTTCTTATGTATGATCGCATCTCCTAACTACACAATATCTTTGTATGTTTAGGAGATGCCGGAAGATGATTCTTCCGGCGGTTCTCTACTAGGGCGTCCAATAGCCTTCGGGGTTCGCCTGCCAGCGCTTGTACGAGGCCATCTCGACACAGACGCAGTGGAGCATCGGCTGATCGCAGCCAGTGCAGAGGTTCTCCTCGTCGAAGGTGTGCTCGCCGTCATCAAGCGACAGATTGCTGTCGTCGAAGTGAAGGTCCGCGTAGAGGCAGCCGTTGCAGGTCGTCTGAACCAGTCGCTGGCACGATGCGCAGCGATGCACGGTCCCTCGCTCGATGAGGAGGGTCAGTATGCGCTGATACTGCCCTCCGCGCTCGTTGGCCAGATTGCGGAGCAAGGTCCAGCCGAGTTCGGGGTCGTTCATGAAGTAGCGCGAAGCGAGATCAAACAGCTCAGCGTCGGTGGTGAGGGTCATGGGCATGTCTTGCTCCTTGGGGTAGGACGAATATTGTAGAGAACTTGTAGGTACCCTCGACAACATGGATGTTATTGAAGATAAGTATAATAATAGCATATAATGATAACAAAGTCAATAATACAACGAAGTGAGTCTGATAAGCAAATCAGTATTTAGGGGGCGTCCGCCATCACCACATAAAAAAGACTAATTACTATTAGTCTTTTTTATGTGGTGCGCGAGAGAGGACTTGAACCTCCACGGGGTTGCCCCCACTAGAACCTGAATCTAGCGTGTATACCATTTCACCACTCGCGCGAGCGGAGTAACTGACCTATAGTAGCCGATTTCGCCGGCTTTAGCTAGACTATTGCCGAGTGGGCTAGGAGCTGACAGTCGGCGCACAAGCCAGTGATTTCGAGTTGATGAGTGGTGATGGTGACGCCCATATCCTCAGCCGCCGCCGCCAGACTGGCCTCAATGAGCTCATTGTCGAAGTCGATGAGCCGCTCGCACTGTGTGCAGTGAAAGTGATGGTGATGGCTGTCGTAATCTTCACTGAGCTCGATCATTCGACGGCCACCGGCCACAATATCCTTAACGATACCGATTTCACGGTACAGTTTAATGGTTCGATAGGTGGTGGCCGGGTCGACAGCCTGGTCGGCGGCCAGAGTTACAAGCTCGGTCGTCAGTAATGGACTTTTGCGGGCCAGCAGCCGAAATACGGCCAGGCGGGTGGCACTGAGCCGCTCACCCTGGGCTTGCAATCGCTGTTTAAATTGTTTCTCGATTAAGTCACTACTCATATATGCATAATTTATTGCATATGCGAATAATTTGCAATAGTAATTGTTTAAGCCTATTCTAGGGGTACTAATCGAAAGCACACTATGGTATTTCTTCTGGCTATCATGACCTTCATCTCGACGCTACTGGGCGGCTATTTTGCCCTCAAGAATTCCGACAATCTGCACCGTATCCTGGGCTTTACTGCCGGGGTAATCTTGGGGGTAGTAGCCTTCGATCTACTGCCCGAGATCTTTGCACTGTCCAAAACTACCGGGTTAGATCCAATCCGGTCCATGGTCGGGCTGGTGGTCGGCTTCCTGGTCTTTCATGCCGTCTCCAAGATTACGCTTATCCATCACGCGCATGAAGGCGAGTATGGCGACCATCGTCATCCAAAGGTTGGCTTAGTGTCGGCCTTAGCTTTATCGGGGCACAGCTTTTTTGACGGTGTCGGTATTGGCCTTGCCTTCCAGGTCAACACTGCCGTCGGGCTAGCAGTAGCATTGGCAGTGATTAGCCACGATTTTGCCGATGGGCTGAACACCGTTAGCTTGATGCTTTCACACAAAAACACCCGGCAGAAAGCAACGCTCTTGCTGCTACTCGATGCCATTGCACCATTACTGGGTGCTGCCTCGACTGTGTTCTACCATTTATCAGACTCAGCCCTACTCATCTACCTAGGCTTTTTTGCAGGCTTCTTGCTCTATATTAGCGCTGGCGATATCTTACCTGAGGCTCATAGTAAACACAGCTCAAAACTCACTATCTTGCTCACTTGCCTTGGGGCGTTGTTTATTTATCTCGTTACCAGGGTGGCGATCTAGTAAAAAGTCCTAATCTGCGCTAGAATAGCCACTGCTCTTTCCTACAATCCGAATCGAGACCTATGGGCGCTGACCATAGCCACCCTGACCATCAGCATGGTTCTTTGCTGCGACATCGGCGTGTGGCGGCTATTATGCTGGCCTATGCCATCGTTGAACTCGTTGCCTGGGCTTTTGCCCGTAACCCACTCATACTAGCCGACGCCGGGCACAACTTGGCCGATGTCGGCTTCCCGTTGGCCAGTGGCTGGATGCTGGCCTTGGCCGGCCGGACGAGACGGCACAGCCTGAGCTGCTACGCGCCAACGCTCTTCTCGTTTGCTGTTTTTCCGGTCAGCTTGATACTTTTGATAGTCATCGAAAGGACTCAAGGGACAGATCTTGCTCAGCTGAGTGGTGCTCGGCTGGCTAGCGGGCTGGTACTGGCTAGCGGTAGCTTGCTCGTCAACCTGTACGCCGCAGGGGCGCTTGATCGGCACCACGGAGCAGTCGAGCAGGCCACCTGGACTCACCTGGTACTGGATGCGGCTGTCGCCGGCTCGATCATCATTGGAACTGCGTTCAGCCTGTTTGGCTTGAAATCAGCCCCAGCAGCCTGCCTGTGGGTCTTGATTGTAGTTTTCGCTTTCATCATTGTAGTTTTGTTGGTCAGATTGCCAACCGATCTGCATTATGGCCGTCCACACCCACACACAAACGCCCCGGTTTAGACCGAGGCGTTTTCGCTTATTAGTGACATGAATTTAGGACTTGAGGGCGTCGTCGATGGCCTTTTTGATCTCATCGTAGCTGTAGCCAGCCAAGGTCTTGCCGTTTAGGTAAAGGGTTGGTGTGGAATTGACGCCCAGTGCCGTGCCATCGTCTTGATCGGTCTTGATGATAGCGTCGTAGTCACCAGCGTCGATAGCCTTTTGGAACTTGGCCGTATCAAGGCTGAGGTCTTTAGCGAAGCCGGTAAAGACATCACTAGCACTGCCGCTCGCCTCCCAACTTTTTTGATTCTCATAGAGCTTATCGTGCATTTCCCAGAACTTGCCTTGGGCGGCAGCGGCTTCTGCGGCATTGGCAGCCACTTGGGCGTTTTTGTGCATTGGAAGGGGATAGTTGCGGAATACGAAGGTGATTTGCTGGTTATACTCACTGAGTATCTTTTTAAGAATCGGGTAGGCAGCACCACAAGCAGGGCATTGATAGTCGCCGAACTCGACGAGCGTAACCTTTGCGCCAGTACCTGTTTTATGACTATTGTCGCGGACAATCTTGCCAGCATCGGCGGTCGACGGCAGGTTCTTGTCACTTCTATTAAATAGCATGAATATACCGATGAGGCCGGCAATAATGGCGACAACTACACCGCTTAAAATCTTTACTTCTTTAGTCATAGGAACTCCATGTGATAAACCTATAATAGCAATCTTTCTGCTGAGTACCAAACCTGAGAAAAGTCTTAGAAACGAGAATGGCCCCCGCATGTTGCGGGGGCCATTTGGGTGGACATGGATGGAGCTAGGTCAGCCCAGGCCACCGGGGAGGCAGTCGGGGATGGTTGTCTCCGGTGCCGCACCGCCCGAGGCGAGTGGCAGAAGAGTGCAGACGGGGTTGGTGGTACAGTCACAGCCGATGGGCTTGACGCCGAGGCAGCCGCCACCTGCGGCAGTGGCAGTTTCGGCCATTGCGGCCTGGGGTGTTGCAGCACGGGTGGGGAGCGCTGGCGTCTGCGGATCGAGTGTGGGGCTGGGCTCGGGTGTTACTGCCGTTGCGGCTGCCGGGGCAGCTCCGCGAGTCGGGCAGACTGCTGGTGGGATGGTCTCCGTGGGACAGCCGTCGCCGATCCCTGCGCCCATGGGGCAGAGGATGAAGCCGGGGGTGGTGGTTGTGGTTGGTGCAGGCTGGATCGGCTTGGTGGGGATGGGCAGACCAGAAACTTCCACGCAGGCCATCAGGTAGCGCGTGATGTGAATATTGGGGTCGGCCAGATGTCCGAAGGTCAGTTCGGGCGTCGTGGTTGGGTAGTCGATGCGCACGCATTGCGTGTCGGTATCCGGGACACCTGCCGCGATCGCCCGGTTGGCGAGGAAGCCTGCGGTGAAGACTGCCGAAAGAACGACTGCCACAACTACGATACGATTCTTGACCATTTCTAGCTCCTTGTTGTAGGACTCCCGGCCAGGTACCGGTGAGACGAGGTCATTATGCTTGATCGACTTGAGGTCAAATCAAGATAACGTGCGTTATAATAGCATAAGAACTATAAATTGTCAATAGTGGTATTATGAACAGTCTAACAGCGCCCTTAACGTCAAACGGCCCCGCATTGCTGCGGGGCCGTGGTGGACTGGCGGTAGTGGGCTCGATCAGCCCAGGCCACCTCCGTAGTAGAAGTAGAGCGTTCCGAGATGGTCGTCGGCGTCGCGTTGGGTGGGTGTGGCGGTCGGGTCGGCGACGAGGCGATTGACTTCGGTGTTGAAATCCTCAGCCAACTTGGGCATCATTCGCGACACCTTGCCGGGGTTGCTCATCGCCGTGGCACTCAGTTGTTTGGCCTGGTCGATGATGGCCAACAGCTTGGCGTGGCGGGCGTCGTTGGGCACGGGAGGGGTGATTGCGGTGCTGTTCACCTGCGACGTTGGCTGATGCATGATCGGCGCGGCGCAGATCAGGGCGAGGTCGCGACCGCCGAGCTTGATGCGGCCGGAGGCCGTGGCAGCTTGCGGGCGCGTGGTCTTGCCCGACTTGACCGCCACCGAGGTGACGAGGAAGTCTTGGGCGACTGCCCAGCTGACTGCCGAGTTCTCGACGTGGGCGTTGACCAGCCACATTGCGCCACGGAACTCGCTGACATCGTTGATGACGATGCCCTGGGAGTTGGCCGTGAGGCAGTGGCTGTCGGAGCCACCGGCGTTGGCACGGCCAGTGCCGAAGAGGATGGAGAGGATGGCGGCCGCGATGGCCAGGGCTGCGAGCTTGCGCTTCATGGGTTCCTTTGGTTGTCGGAGGACGTTGAGACGGGGTGTCAGCAACGTGCATTATATTAGCATAAGTATTACAAAATGTCAATATCTACTTCGCGCGAATGAGTATGAAAGTCGAACGCCCCCGCATGCTGCGGGGGCGTTATTGGTGGACGTGGATGGGGCTAGAGGCTGCCGCAACGGGTAGCGGCTTCGGTGCGCAGATCGGGGAGATCGGCGTCGAAGTCCCGCAAGTCGCGGGGGCCGTGGAGTCGGAGCAGGGCGATCTCGGTTTCGTACAAACGCGATAGCGTCCTGATAGACCGGGTGGCCTTGAAGGAGCCGCCCCCCTCGTCTTGGATGAGCGGGCAGGCGTCGTTGACGTAGCCCACCAGCTTGTCGTGCCGCTTGTCGTCGGGGATCATCGGCTTTCTGACGCTCGTGGCGTCGCCAATTCCGGCCCAGGCTGTGTGGCGGGCACAAACGAAGCCTATATCGTTCGGACCGAGCGGAATGAACCGGCCGCCAGTGGCCTGGGTGACCCAGACAGCCGGTTGACCGTTGACATTGAGCTTGCTCAGTTCCCAGCCACCGAGGGATATCGCACCGAAGCGGCCGTTGCCGGCCGAGACAGTCATGGCCTGGGCTGAGGCGGCCAAGTCGCCGATACTTTGGTTGCTGGTGATCTGGAAGCCGTTGGCGTCGACCGTCAGGCAGATTTGGTCGGTGGCAGGCTGGTTGGCGGTGAGGGCTTGGGCATCACTGGCGACCCAGATAAGGCGCAAAACGATGGCCACGACTAGGCCGATGACGAACTTCTTGCGAGACATGGAGCTCCTTGGTTGTCGTTGCTGTCGGCGGTTGCCGGCAGCGGGGAGGGACTCGTTGCTTGGCTAGACGGTTGCCCGAGGCCAAACGCGAACGATGCGCACAATCATAGCATAAGTATTAAAAAAAGTCAATACCAGCCGATGCGTTTAGCATAAGCGCTTCCACTTGGCAAATAAAATTGTTATGATGCATGTAATGAAAGACATCCTCAACCATTTTCACGGACAATTAGCCGGAGATATCACTGACGCCAGCGATGCACTTAAGTATTTTTCGACTGACGGCAGTGTCTTTACTATCACCCCCAAAGCAATCGTCTACCCCAAAAACACCTCAGATGTCGTCAAGACAGTCGAGTATCTATCGGGGCTTGCGGCTTCTGGCCACCCGATCAATCTCACCGCCCGTGGGAAGGGGACCGACCAGGCTGGCGGGGCTTTGGGCGATGGCTTTATGCTTGCCTTCCCAGCGCATATGAACCGGATTATTAAGCTCGATAAAGACACAGTTACCGTGCAGCCAGGGATTATTTACGCCGAATTACAAAAAGCGCTGGCGGTGCAAGGACGGTTCTTGCCGCCTTACCCCTCAAGTATCGAATTTAGCACTCTCGGTGGTGCTGTAGCCAATAACGCTTGTGGCGAAAAAACTGTCAAATACGGCGCGACGCGCGATTTTGTCAAAAGTCTCAAAGTAGTACTCAGTGACGGCAGCTTGATCGAGACGCGTAAGCTGAGCCCGCGCGAACTGAATCGTAAGAAGGGTTTAGCTACACTCGAAGGTGAAATCTACCGGGCAGTTGATAATGTCCTACTCGACAACGCAGAAATTATTAAGTCGGCCAGGCCGCATACCAGCAAGAACTCCTCGGGCTACGCCCTCTGGAATGTGCGCGACCCCCAGGATGGCGGCTTTGACCTGAGCCAATTGATCGTCGGCTCGCAGGGGACGCTCGGCATAGTAACCGAGATAACCCTCAAAACTGTGCCGCTAAACCCAAGGAAGAGTTTGGTTGTTGGCTATTTCGACGATATTAAGAAAGCCGGTGAAGCAATCATGAAGATCCGACCGCTAGCCCCAAGCGCCCTGGAAATAGTCGACCACAATCTGCTCGAATTCTTACAAGTAAATAAACCAGGTTTTATCGACGGCTTAATCCCTGACAAAATGCCTGCCATCGTACTGCTTGCCGAATTCGACGATCGCTCGCAAATTCGCCAAACCCTACGCAGCCGCAAAGTTGGCCGCATTTATAAGAAATATGGCTTTGCCCAGCGCCTTTCCACTGAGCCAGAAGAGCAAGACAAGCTCTGGAAGATCCGACGCTCTGCCGCGGCCGTCATCTGGATGAACAAAGGCGCCGAGAAGGCCTTGCCAATTATTGAAGATGGTTGCGTGCCTGTCGAAAAATTACCTGAATTCCTGGAAAAACTTTATAAGTTGCTCGAGAAGCACAAGCTGAGTATTGCTGTATGGGGTCACGCTGGCAATGCTAACTTCCATATGCAACCCTTTATGGACCTTGGAAAAACGGCTGATCGTACCAAGCTTTTTAAGGTAGCTGATGATTTCTACAACATGGTCATCAAGCTTGGCGGAACAACTTGCGGCGAGCACAATGACGGTCTGATGCGAGCGCCATACCTCAAAAAGCTCTACGGTAAGGAAGTTTACGACCTATTCAAGCAAACCAAGAAGATTTTTGACCCGCACCATTTCTTAAACACCCGCGTGAAGCTGGACGTGACCCAGGAAGATCTCAAGCCCCTGCTTCGCCACGAGTATTCTATGAAGCATTTGTACGATCACTTCCCACATACCTAGGAGAGAACAATTATGTCGCATAAGCTTGATAGTGTGAAGTTCGCGGGCTGGGCTTTTGTAGACCTGTTTATACTGTTTAGCGCGCTGTACTATTTCAAGCCCGCAGTGGGACTAGCCGGACTTGGCTCGATACTTATCCTCGCTAGCATGTTGGTTTTGGCTAACCATAAGCTCATCTGGCATGATTACCTGGCGACCTTCCGCAAGACGCAGAGCTCGTTACTAAATCGCCTCCAAGAGCCGAAACCTGAATACTATCGAATTAATATCTACATTATCTGGCCGGCAGTGATGGTTTTGGGCTTTTTGGCCATCTATGCCGCCATGTATATCTAGCCAAATAGGCTAAAATCGGCTACTATAGGTCAGTTACACACTTGCGCGAGTGGTGAAATGGTAGACACGTCAGCTTGAGGGGCTGGTGGCCGCATAGGCCGTGGAGGTTCAAATCCTCTCTCGCGCACCACTCAAATTAAATAAGCTTAAGCTTGTTTAATTTGAGTGGTGAAGCCGGAAAGCTTGGCGAACCATGTAGCAATAGAATCTAGTCCGTGGTGAAGCCGGAAGGCATGGTGAAACGAAATATTTGCGTCCGATCAGAGCAAGTGAGAAATTCTGATTGGCCACAAAGGTGACCAAAGGGCGGCCAGCGGGCCGTTTTGTTGTTTTGACAATCCTGCTATGCGAAAGAGGCGAAGATGCCATTGATCCACACCCAACGCCAGCCTGACGACTGGCACTACCATCTGCGCGAGGGCAAAGTGCTAGAAGTCCTGGTGCGCCATACCTGGCCATACAACAGGCTTCGGGTGATGCCCAATCTCAAGCCGCCTATTACCTCGTTGGCCGATATCCAGCGCTACCTGGGCGAGATCAAGGCCGCTGCACTGGCAGCAGGCGTGAATAATGAGTTTCTCCCCAGCCTCTATCTGACAATGGACATGACGCCGGCCGATATCATCGCTGCCCACGAGGTGTACACCGGTGATCTGAGTGTCAAAAGCTATCCCAAGGGTAAGACCACCAACTCTGATGATGGGCCGATATCACTCAGAGGAGTGAACCCCGACATTTTCCGCCTGATGTCGCAACGGAGGATAGTGTTCAATATCCACGGCGAAGTTCCCGGGGTAGCTGATCTAGATAGCGAAGAAGCATTCCTTGCCGACTTGGAGTGGCTGGCTGGCACCTACTCCGACCTGCCCATCATCCTTGAGCATGTCTCGACGGCCCGGGCGGTCGAGCTGGTGGAATCACTATCGTTCAATGTGGCAGCCACGATTACCGGCCACCATATGCGGCTCACCTATCAGGACGTCTATGGTAGCGATGGCAGTTTCCACCCGCACCACAAGTGCATGCCGGTTGCCAAGACGCCAAGGGATATGATCCGCATCATCGAAGCTGCCACTTCGGGTAATCCCAAGTTCTTCAATGGTAACGACCCCGCCGCCCATCTGAAGCTACTCAAAGAGGCACCCCTGCCGCCTGAGAAGATCCCATCCGGCATATACTACTCTGGAGATGTGGCCATTTGCCTGCAGGCTGAAGTTTTCGAAGATGCCGATGCACTCGACAAGCTGGAGGGCTTTACCGCCGTATTCGGTGCTCAGTTCCACTATTTGCCGGTCAACCGCCAAATCTTGACTCTGATAAACGAACCGTGGGTTGTGCCACAGACGGTTGGCAACGAAGATGATGGAACGCTAATTGTGCCCTTCATGGCTGGGCAGACCCTTCGCTGGAGAGTTCAGAGCCTCGCTGCTTGATCTGGTTTGCGTCAGCTGCCATGAGCCCGGTTTAGAGCAATCCAAACCGGGTATTTTTTTGCTCAAAATTCATTCAAAATTGGTTCATTTCCTACTGTCCCAACAGATAACGCTAATGCTATAATTAATACGTGCAACATGTAGTAGGTGAGGTAAAGTCCTGGTGAGTGGCCATTTAGACGGAGTCTATCGGCCCAAACGAGGCTCTGGTGTGCGTGCACCCAGAGTAGCTTTGTCGCGGGCGGTCGAGCGGCAGCCGGAAGCACC
Source organism: bacterium (assembly GCA_043767845.1). GTDB lineage: Bacteria > Patescibacteriota > Saccharimonadia > UBA4664 > JBBRNT01 > JAYUFZ01. The sequence goes on from JAYUFZ010000032.1 coordinate 27,656, forward strand.
TGCTCCCCAGCCTTTCAAGGACACCACCCCCGGCCACCCCTTCTACATCCAATTTGCCGTCATTATGGCTTTAGGGGCAATGATGATCGGTCTCGTTGCCCTAACCGCGCCCCGAATTAAGGCCGTAGCCTCGGGTGACGGGCTACTGGTCTATGGCGTAACGGCTAACACGACGCCTCAGACTCGCACATACAGCGGTTCGGGTAATAGCTTTGGCGCCGCGGCCGGCACTGTCGCGGGCGGTACTGGAGCGACATTTACGATGCGTACTTCGCCAACCAAGATTGAGGCGGTGTCCGGGTACGTGGACTCCAGCGGCGTTTTGCGGGTCGCTTGCTATGATGGTATCTCCTGGACCCAAGACTGGAACGTGACAGTCGGCGGCACAGCTACTACTCGTCGCTTTGACATAGCTTACGAAACAAACTCCGGCGATGTCATGGTGCTGTACTCAACCAATACCGGTACCACTAACGAACTGGCCTATCGCACCAAGGCCGGTTCAAGCGCTTGTGGGAGTGCCAATTGGGCTGCGGCGACGAACCTGGATCCAGTACGTACTACGGGTATTGTCCAGTGGGTGAAGCTAGCTTGGGATAAGCGGGCCGCCCAAAACCTCATCACCGCCATCTGGGCCGATGCCAATAGCGACCTTTCGGCTATGCAATGGAGCGGCACCGCCTGGGGTAATGAGCCGACGGCCGCCTTGGCAACCACGCTACAGGTAGTGACTACCGCCCAAGATGTCGACGACTTCGCCGTGCAGTATGAAACATCTTCCGGTGATGTCATGGTGGTGTGGGGGATAGCCGTCGGTAATAACGCCAACGGGGTACGGGCCGCTACCTGCACCGGAGGCACGTCGACCTGTACCTGGAGCGCTGTGACGACGCCGGCGACATTTGCCGATGACGCTACCAATCTTGATCTCTCGGCCAGCCCCAATTCGGACGAAATGGTTTTTGCTTCGATCGGTATAAATCAGTCAGATTTGCAGGTTGGCTACTGGAGCGGGTCGGCTTGGACCAACCAGGCAAATTTCGATACTTCGGCGGTGACGCCAGCAGCTGGCCAGAAAACCGTCGCCACCGGCTGGCTGGTGAGTGGCGCGACCACCAGGAGCGTCGTAGTCTACGGCGACTTGACGGTTACAACGACCAGCTTGAGCTACATTACTGGCGCCACTTCGACCTTTACTAACCAAACCGACTTTGTCGGTGCCCCGGTGCCGGCCGCCTTTAGCTGGTTCGATATCGCCATGGATCCGCTCAACACCGACAGGTTCCTACTCACCTACACCGATACCAGTAACGATCTTTTTGCCAAACGCTTGATCATGACCAGTACGCCGACATTCACTTGGTCGAACTCCGACGGCTCGGCGGCGCTTGATACTACTATTGCCCAAAACACCAACTCCGACTTCAGCTTTGCCTTCTGGCGGGTGATCCCCGCCTCTAGCCTGGGTCAAGCTGCCTATCGTTGGTTTAGCGGGCTCAACGCCAACGACTTGGCAGGAATATCAACCAATCCAAGCGCCAATAGTGATCGGGCCCATAGCCTAGCCATCGATACGGCCAGTGACTCGATGTATGTAGCCGGTGAAGACCGCACTTCGGGCGCTGCTAACTCGGCCTGGCGCCTTGAAAAGCGCTCGCTAACTAATGGCGACCTCGATACGGTTTTTGGTTCGGGCACGGGCATCGTGGTTAGCAACCCCTCCGCCAGTGACGACAACGTCCAGAGCGTGGTAGTAGATACTACCCGTGGCTATCTCTATGCCGCTGGTGCCGACCAAAGTCCGGGCAACGAAGAATGGCGGGTTGAGAAGCGTGATCTGACCAATGGCGTGCTTGACGCTAGCTTCGGCACCAGCGGCGTGGTCACAAATAATGTTTCCAGTGGCAGTGACTATATTAAGCAGGTAATTATAGATACTACTGGTAATTATTTGTACCTGGTCGGTTCCGATTCGACTACCACTACCTATCGCTGGCGAGTTGAAAAACGTAATGCCAGTACCGGCAACCTGTGCTCCAGTGTGAGTAACTGTGCAGCCGGTATTTTCGGAACAGGTGGTGTAGTTACGAGTGACCCGAGCGCAGCCAACAGTGATGAGGCTTTTGACGGCTTTTTGGATACCACGAATGGCTATCTTTATGTGGCCGGCTACGATAGCTCGGCTGGCGCTGCCAACACCGAGTGGCGTATCGAAAAGTACAACGCTTCCACCGGTAATATCTGCTCCAGCGTTGGTAACTGCAGCGTCGGCGTGTTCGGTACGGCCGGGGTAGTCACCAGTAACCCCTCGGCAACGGCTGACCGGCTGAACGCTCTCAAAGTTGATACGACCAATGGCTATATCTACGCCGCCGGTTCGGACAACAGTGCCACTAACCTAGAATTAAGAATAGAAAAATATAATAGCACGACAGGAAATATCTGCTCCAGCGTACCCAACTGTGCGGTGGGCGTTTTCGGCACCAGCGGGGTGATCACTAATAACCCGACCGCCAATGCAGATGCCTTCAACGACATTACCCTCGACGTGGCTGGTGGCAACATTTACGCCGCGGGTTACGAGAATTCGGCCACCAATACCAAGTGGCATTATGAAAAACGTCTCACAACCACCGGCGCCCTCGTCTCGGCCTTTGGCGCAGCCGGCGTAGTGAGCGTCGATCCGTCATCGGGCGACGATGTGCTCGATACATCGATTCTAGATGTGAGCGGTGGCGCGCTGTATAGTGTTGGCCGTGACGCCTCGCCTGGCAACGATGAGTGGCGGATCGCCAGACGCGACACTACCACTGGCGACGCCAGCTTCGTCACGGCGCTGGCCGCTCTCAACACGGCGACAACCGCTCCGGTAAAGGGTACGCCGTTTCGCTTGCGCATGCTGCTGCATGCCAACTCCAATGATCTAATACTCAACGGCCAGACGCTCAAACTGCAGTTTGCTACCCGCTCAGGGACATGTGATACGGCCTTTGTGGGCGAGACCTATGCCGATGTGGCAGCAGCAAGCGGCACGATCCGTTACTACGATAACTCCATACCAGCCGATGGGGACACGACCATGGCCGATAGCCGCGACCCGACTGACGGAAGTTTTACAGTCCTTCCACAAAGCTATGAAGAGGCCAATAACTTCTCCAACTCGGTTTCGGCCATCCCGCTCGGCCAAGACGGCCTCTGGGACTTTAGCCTCGTTGACAATTCCTCGACAGCCGGCACGGTCTTCTGCTTCCGAGTGGTCAGTAGCGCCGGGGCGGTCATCGGTAGCTATAGCCAGATCCCACAAATTACCACATCTGCTACCAGTCTGGCGCCAACCTCACCGGCCGCATTGGCCCAGAAAAAGACTGATAACACGGTTATTACCACGGGCAGCTGGGTGCCGGTCACCAGTATCAAATTTACAGCCAATGTGGCCGACGCCGACGCCGCCGATACGCTGCAGCTGTGCGTGGAAAAGAAAGCGATTACAGCTGCCTTTACCAACACTAATGATGCTTGCGGCGCTGCAGTCAGCTACACGGGTTCGGCAGTGGCCGCTTCGGTAACGCTTTCAGGGCTTACTACAGATACAGAATACCATTGGCAGGTGCGCACTAAGGACGCCGCCGGCAATCTCTCAGCCTGGGTCAGCTATGGTGGAAATAGTGATGTGGTGACTGCCGCCCGCGACTTTGGGCTCGACAGTTCGGCCCCCACTGGAGGCACGGTCTACGATGGCACATCCGCTGGCGTCGACCAGACTTTTAACAACGGATCACTGTCCACGCTCTCGGCCAATTGGAGCGGGGTTACGACCACAGCCAGCGGCCTGCAGTTCTACGAATACTCGATAGGAACCAGCATCGGCGCAACCGACATACTGGGTTGGACCAACAATGGCACGACTACCAGCTTCACGGTCGGCTCGCTGGTACTGCGAACTACTCAGATCTACTACGTCAATGTGCGCACAACCGACAACGCGGGTAACACGGCCGTTATCAGTTCTGACGGCCAGCTCGTGCAGCCCAGCTTGAGCTTCTCGCTGTCGAGCACTGCTCTAAATTTCCTGAACCTCAATGCCGCCAACTCCTACACTGATACGGCTACCACGACACTCACCACCTCCACCAACGCCTATGGCGGCTACATGGTGCGAGCCTACTTGACCCAGCTTTTAACCGCCAATGTGGGCGCCACTATCCCAAACTTCTCCGGCGGGACCTATGCCGCACCGGCAGCTTGGACGGGCACGGGCTTTGGCTATACTTCAAGCGATACCAGTATCCAGGGTGTGAGTAATTTTCCAAGTTCTGGCGCCTGCTTGGGAGCCGGGACCGCGCCCTGCTATGCGCCCTTTAAGCTGACGACTCCCGGTGATATCGTGGCCGACCACACGGCCAATGTCAGCGGTACGGCCATAGCCGGTGAAGCGTTTACTATTACTACCAGGGTTACAACCAGCGCCACCCAGAGGGCTCAGAAATATGCAACGGTTATCATTTATACGGCGACCCCAATCTACTAATATGAAAAAACTATTACTTATCTTAATTATTACTGCCGGTCTGTTTGGGCCACGAGCAGCTCAGGCCGAAACCAGCACCTCAACTATTCGAGCATCACTACTCGTCCAGCCAGCTATTCTAGAACTCCACGGTAAGCCAGGTGAGAAACTTACGGCCAAGGTCGCGATCACCAATCAAACAGACAAACCTGTGCCGGTCAAGACAGTCATGAGTAAGCTTGATCTTCAGGACGATGGCCAAACCGGTGCTCGGGATATCTTCGACGCTTCACACTGGTTTAAGATCATCGACCCAGACTACATTCTCCAGCCTGGCCAGCAACGTGATATTAGCCTGGAGGTGAACTTACCGATCAAAGCTGAGCCTGGTGGCCACTATGCCACCATCTTTTTTGAGCCATTATTACCCTACGAGGCCTTGGCGACCGACGCCACCCAAGCCACAGCCCGCATCGGGGCATTAGCTTTCGTGACAGTCGCCGGGGAACAAAAGACATCAGCCAGCTTGACCCCAGTTCTGGCCACCAAAGCCTTTAGACAGTTCGGACCCATAGACTTTAATTTCGGAATCAAAAACGATGGCAACACGCACCTTTTACCGGGTGGCCAGCTGGGTATCTACGATAGCCATGGTCGTCTAGTAGAGGAGATCAGCCTGCCGCCGGGAATAGTCTTGCCGCATACCACTCGGCTATTCAGTCTGCAGTGGAATAAACGCTTCCTATTTGGCAAGTACACGGCCAAGCTTCAGCTGAGCTATGGTTCAGAGCACAAGCCGCTCCTCAGCCAGGTTAGTTTCTGGGTGGCGCCTGGAATTATCGTTGGCTTGGCGCTTGCCGTACTGGTGGCTGCTATTTACCTAGCTTTTCGCACAAGAGGGCGATGGGGGAGAGCCTTGCGCGTATTACGTTCTCGGTCCGAGCAGTAGGCTATGGGGTTGATACTCACTGGCCCACGCAATGTATCATATAAAAAAGTTATCCACACACTCCCTAGACAATCTTGACAAGCATAAACGTTTTGTACTATAGTGCTATCAACCGACGTGCCACAAGCACCGAAGACAAAAACGATCGCTAAAACAAAAACAAATCGAAAGGAATTAATAAACGTGAATCTCAGACGTTCAATCCATCGCACAGTAGCGTTGGTATTCTCGATGGCAACCTTGTTTGCCAATGTGGGAATAGCTAACGCCGCTGTGCTCAATTCTGCGACACTCTCGCAGTCGGATCCCCGTCCCAGCCAAACCAGTGTCACTGACACTTTCCAGGCTAGTAATGTTACGAGCACCAATATCCAATGTATCAAGGTCGTCTACACCAGTGTCATCGCGACGCCGACGGTACCGGCCGGCTTTTCTTCGACGTCAGCTACAATTGGTGCCGGCTCAAGCTACATTAATAGTACCACCACGAACTGGACACTTGACGCCACAACCAACGGTACGCTGCTCTACACGAATAGCGCCGGTGGCATCACGCCAGGCGGGGCAACTCGGACATTTATCATCAATGGCTTAACGAATGGAAGTACGGTAGGCACGACCTACTTCTACATGCTCAGTACATACAACAATACGAACTGTAGCTCTTCGCCAGTCGATAATATCCAGATCGCCTACGTGTACACTAATGCCCAGACAGTGACCTTCACGGTTGACCCGACACTGACTTTCTCGGTATCGAGCGTTATTTCCAGCGGCACAGTCAATGGCGCGACTACCAATGTCACAACTTCAAGTACTGCCATCCCGTTGGGCACCCCAACACCGGTCACGAACCAAATTGCAGCTCAGGACTTACAGGTCTCGACCAATGCGGGAAATGGCTACACAGTCTACGTCCGCTACACAGCTAAACCGACAAGCGCCGGCAATGTGATCGCCGACCACAGCGGCTCGAACGCTGCACCTTCAGTATTCTCCTCCGCAGGCACCGAAGCCTTTGGCTATACCACCGACGATACCACGCTTGGTACTGGCACAGCTGGCCGTTTCAGCGGCAACAAATGGGCAGCATTTACCACGACCAATTCGGAGATAGCCTACGACGCTGCTCCGGTCGCTGCCCAAACTACACGTATTGGCTTCCAAGTAGGCATTAGCGGCACCACGAAGGCTGGTAACTACGTTACCACCGTCATCTACACTGCCACTCCCGTCTTCTAAGGAAGTATTGTTTCTCGTTCGCTTAAGGCCCCGCAAGGGGTCTTAAGCGTTATCTCCCATAAGACACTTGCTCAGATAAGCATTAGTAGTTTACACTGTTGGTAACACTATGTGAGGAGAAATTGTGGCTGGCAGATTTGATTTGTTTTATAAAGAGTACGTATTTGAGTCCAGAAAGAAACACTTTTGGCACAAAATAGCTGTCATAGTCGTGGCCTTGTCGGGCTTTTTCAATATCGGCATTGCAAACGCTGTGCAGCTCACGACGGCCTCGCTGGCGCAGTCTGACCCGCGCCCAAGTGTAAGCTCGAACTACACGGTGACGGTGAGCAGCGTCCAGTTGGTGACAACACGCTGTATAAAGGAAGTCTACGCTACTACTTCAACAGGTACCACGGTGCCGGGCAGCTTCGTCAGCACATCAGCTACAATCAACACCACAAACACAAACTACATCAATACCACTGGTTGGTCGCTGGATGCCACGACTAACGGTACTCTTAAATACACCCTAGCAGGTGGCGCTACGCCGGCATCGGCTTCGGGACGCATTTTTGAAGCTGACGGCATCACCAATGGTGCTACCTCTAATACCACCTATTATCTGCAGTTCTCTACTTACTCCGACGCTGCATGCAGCGTGGCACTTGATAGCGTCACCATAGCTTATGTTTATACTGACGGCCAATCAGTTAGTATCACCATCGATCCGACGCTCTCCTTCTCAGTAGCCGGCGTCGCCAGCGGCGGTACTGTAAACAGTGCCACTACCAATGTCACTACCACTTCGACGGCCGTGCCACTTGGCACGCCAACGATTAGCACCAATCAGATAGCCGCCCAAGATATCACAGTATCTACCAATGCTGGAGCGGGTTACACCGTCTACACTCGCTACACAGCCAAGCCAACCAGCGGCGCCAATACTTTGAACGACTGGACGGGTAGCAACGCGACTCCGACCACCTTCAGCGCGGCTGGTACTGAAGCTTTCGGCTACACGACCAATGACTTTACGCTCGGCACGGGTACGGCGGCCCGCTTCTCATCCAATAAATGGGCGGCCTTTACTACTTCCAACCTGGAAGTAGCCTACGATGCCGCGCCAGTGTCGGCCCAGACCACTCGAGTGGGCTATCAGGTCGGTATCGCCGGGGCAACCAAGGCCGGATCGTACATAACAACAGTAATTTTTACCGCTACGCCGGTATTCTAGGGGGAATTATGAGGAAAATTAGTAACATCTTTGCTCGGGAGGGCTTTGCTAGACGTATAGTCTCAACCATCGGAGCGACGCTTATTCTGAGCTCGCTTTTAGCACCAGTCGCCCAGGCCGCCGACGACAAAGTCGGCCTTTCGGTTTCGCCACCAACCTTTGAGCTTGCTGCCAATCCTGGCGATACGCTCAAAAACACTATCCGCGTTGATAATTTAACCGATGATGTGCTCGAAGTCACCATCGAACGCCAGAATTTCACTGCTGCCGGGGAAGAGGGCCAGGCTGAGCTTACCGAAGAAACCACTCCATTCTCACTTGCTGCCTGGATTAAGGTGGCAACGCCGGTCATCGATATACCAGCCAAAGCTTCCAAGACTGTGCCCTTTACCGTGAACGTTCCGACCAACGCCGAGCCAGGCGGCCATTTTGGCTCAGTGGTTTTTCGTACCAAGGCAAAGCCCGTCACTGGCCAGAGCGGCGTGGCCGTCGGTCAGCAGATTGGTGCGCTCTTGTTCTTGAGAGTTGCTGGTGATCTTAAAGAAGAGGGTAAACTAGTAAGCTTTAATTCTAATAAAAGCTTCTTCGAGTACGGCCCCGTCAGCTTCGAATCGCGGCTCTCCAATGGCGGTAATGTCCACTTCAAGCCACAAAGCACTATTACCATTGCCAACATGCTGGGACAAAAAGTGGCTACTATTGATGTTGACCCGCATAATGTCTTGCCGGGAGCTATCCGTAAATTCAGTACGGAGTGGAAGCCGAAATACCTCTTTGGCAAATACACTGCCACATTGTCGGTAGTCTATGGTGACAAAAAGCAGATACTGACGGCCACTACGACCTTTATCGGTCTGCCGTACAAGCTCGTTGGGGTGGTCTTGATTGCAAGCCTCATCGTCCTAACCTTCATCATCCGCCGCCGCAAACGTTTCGCCCGTGTCTTTAAGATCCTCTTCGGCCGCGATTAACACGGACTCAAGCGTGAGAAACCGCCTCCTCAGCCTGGCCTGGACCATAGCCCTTGGGGTAATGCTCGGCCAGGCTGCTGCTGTTCGGGCTGACCTTACTGGGAGCGCCAACGGACATGTGACTATCGGGGTTGGCGATACGGCGATGACCATCACCGGCAAGACCTCACCCAATGCCTTTGTGACCATAGCCGACTTCGGGCAAGTCATCGGTACGACTGTCTCGGGCCTGGATGGCTATTTCAGCGCGAATTTTCCCGCCCAGCAGCCAGATATTCATAAGCCAAGCGTATTTGCCCGGGATAGCGACGGATTATATGGTGAAACTGTTCTGATAGCTACCAGCCTCTACCCGCATTTCACCACCGATGTGGACTTTTTCTTGCCACCGACCCTGGCCCTGGCTAGTAATAGTTTGCCGCGTGGACAAGGCTTGGTGCTCGGCGGCCGGGCCTTTCCAGATAGTGTGATTGTAGTGACAGTCGACAATAGCGAGTCGTTTGAAATAGTAGTGGCGAGTGATGGCAACTGGTCTTTTGAGCTACCGACCAGCGACCTGAGCATGGGCACCCATAGCCTCTTTGCCGTTAATAGGACAGCGTTGGGTGAGCAGAGCGCGGCTACTCGCAAACAACTCTTTACAGTGACCAGGCCGACATCAGTAGCGCCGACCCCAACGCCCGCACCAGGGTCAACGCCAACTCCTCGGCCGGTCTATACGCCCCGGCCCCAGTCCTCGCAGCCCACACCCATCAGTGTCCATACGGAGCCACCGTTAGTGCTTGTGCCAGTGTCGGAAAGCCGGATTCCGGTGACCATTGCGGAGGGGACTGGTCCTTATACCGTTCGAGTTGATTGGGGCGACGGCGGCATTGAGGAAATCATCCTAGACGGCAATTCCGTGCCCCTCAAGCACCGCTACCTGAAGCCGGGCAGCTACGATGTCTACATCTATGTCGGGGACTCCACCGGCGCCTACAAAGACACCAAAATCGTCCTACGGGTTACTAGCATCAGCTCGCTCATATTTGATATCATCCAACTCCTCCTGCTCTTCATCTTCATCATTATGCTTCTCGAGGGCATCCACCGCCGCCATCTGCGATATGCTTATTAGTTGCATGACGTGAGCGAGGTATGTTCGGTATTTGTTGGCATTTAGCTGCCAACCAGATATAATAGCCTTCATGGAACAAGACCAAGCATTGGCGATACTCGAATCTGGCCGTTCAATACTTTTAACCGGTGCGGCTGGTACCGGTAAGACCTACTTGCTGCGCAAATTCATTAAACGTGCTCGCGAAGATGGGCGGGTCGTCTCAGTTACCGCCACCACCGGCCTAGCGGCTACTCATTTGAACGGCGCCACGATTCATGCCTGGGCCGGCATTGGAGTGCACGATGAACTACCGCGCAACCATCTTGCCAAGATCAGTAAGCAGCGCCGGGACATTATTCTTAAAACTGATGTGCTTATTATCGACGAGATTAGTATGCTGCACGATTTCCGTCTCGATCTGGTCGATCAAGTCTGCCAGTCGGTTCGCGACTCCGATGAGCCATTTGGTGGTATTCAGGTAGTGCTGTGTGGCGATTTCTTTCAGCTGCCGCCGGTTAATCGCTCTGACAGTCGCCAAGGTAGCTTTGTGACGCAGTCTACCGCTTGGCAGGCTGGCAATTTTACCGTTTGCTACCTCGAGCGTCAATACCGCCAGGCAGGCGACAGCGACTACCGGGATATCCTCAACGGCATACGCGCCGGATTCTTGAGTCGCAACCAGCTCGATGCCCTCCAGGCCCGTGGTGTGGTCGACGATGCGCCTGACGCTACCCTGACGCGCTTACTGACCACTAATATCGATGTCGACACTATCAATTCCCAGCACCTGGAACAAATTGAAGGCGAGGTCCACGAATACCAAATGCAGTCATCGGGCGGCAAGAATTATGTTGAGCAGCTCAAGCGTTCGTGCCTAGCGCCCGAGACCCTTCAGCTCAAGCTCGGCGCCAAGGTGATGTGTATTAAGAATAGTAATGATAAAAAGTTCGTGAATGGCTCGCTCGGCGTGGTACAGGGCTTCGAGGAGGATACCGATTATCCTATCGTTAAGCTCACCAATGGCAATACAGTGGCTATCAAGCCCGATAGCTGGGAGCTTGTCGATGGCGATAAGCGTCGAGCAATGCTTACCCAGCTACCGCTGCGCCTGGCCTGGGCTATAACGGTTCACAAGAGTCAAGGTATGACGCTTGATGCTGCCCGTATCGATCTGCGTCGGGCTTTTGTGGAGGGTATGGGCTATGTGGCCTTGTCGCGGGTTCGTGGGCTGGAGTTTTTGACGTTGGATGGGCTGGGGGCTATGGCTCTGCGGGTGAGTCCGCTGGCCAAAGAGATTGATAGCGATTTGCGGGCTCGAAGCAGCCAGGCACTAATCGACAATGCTCAGGCAATCAAGCACTGGCAAGCTTCTCAAAAAGATCGCAAGGTTAAGCCGCCTAAACCAGCATCGTCGTCAGGTGCTTGGGCCGAGAAGCTGGCCAAAATGCGCGAAAGCTACGCCAATGCCTACAAACCCTGGCTGGAGGACGACGACGAACGGTTGAAAGAACTATTTCTGGCCCAAAAAAGCCTCAAGGAATTAACCACCACATTCAGCCGCCATCCCGGCAGCATCAAAAGCCGCCTGCAGAAGCATTTTGGCGAGGATGTGGTGGTGCGCTAAGCTTGTTTTGGCCTTCAAAACATTGTACAATCCGATAGTTCAGGTACACATAAGGGCAATTAGCTCAGCTGGTTAGAGCACCTCGTTTACACCGAGGGGGTCGAAGGTTCGAATCCTTCATTGCCCACCATTCATCATTTCGCCAAGGTGGAACTACGAACGGCACGCCATTCCGAGCAAACAACAAGCATTCATTCTTTATTCATCTTTCTAGCGTACACTGCCACTATGCGTATACTCCTTGTCGAAGATAATCAAAAACTGGCCAGCTACATTAAAAAAGCCCTACAGCAGGTAAGTTATGCTGTCGACTGTGCGGGCGACGGCGAAAGTGGCGAGCAGCTTGCTTTAAGCGGCGATTATGATGTCATCATTCTCGACATCATGCTACCGAAAAAAGATGGTATAGCACTATGCAAAGAACTGAGAAGCCAAAAAATAAATACCCCGATCATTATGCTGACAGCAAAAAGCCAGCTTGAAGACCTTATTGAAGGACTGGATAGCGGCGCCGACGACTACCTGGCCAAGCCATTCGCGTTGCAGGAGCTTTTAGCCAGAGTCCGGGCACTGCTACGTCGTCCGGAGCAGCAAAGCGCCGAGTTATTGACGGCCGGCGAGGTGGCATTGGATAGCGCCGCTCACCTAGCCTATAGGGATCAACAACCTCTGCAACTTACTCTCAAGGAGTACGCCGTTTTAGAGTATTTAATGCGCAACAAAGGCCGGGTGCTTACCCGTGAACAAATCCTGGAACACTGCTGGGACGGTTCATTTGATTCTTTTTCCAATATTGTCGATGTCTATATAAAGCAACTTAGAAGTAAGTTAGCTGACGCCGACGAAGACTTCATAAAAACTATACGGGGCGTTGGGTACCGGATTCATGAATAATAAAGTATTCCTCCGAGCCCGCATCAAGCTAGCTAGCTTGTACACTATGGGCGTGATACTTATCTTTGCTGGCGGCTTCAGTCTTAACTACTGGTTCGATAAAATTCTTGCCGAGCCAAACGTAGACCCATTGCTCCATAGCGCGGAGGCCTTGACGGTTATTTTGATAGCTGCACTCAGCTACCATTACGCGGGGCGTACCCTTAGACCAGTCGAGGCCGCTTATGAGCAACAGGAAAAGTTTGTGGCCGACGCGGCGCACGAGCTGCGAACGCCGCTGGCAGTTATGAAAACCGGTGCCGAGGCAACACTAGCCACAGAGGCTTCCGCTGGGGCATATAAAAAACTTATCGGTGAGATATTGGAGGAAGTAGACTATATGTCCAATACCGTCAATGATTTACTGCTGTTAGTCAAACACGATGGCCGCCAGGTTCGTCACCACGAAAAAGTCGATCTAGGCGGACTGCTACAGGCCCAAAGCAAACATATACAACCGTATGCCGACAGCAAGAACATTACGCTTATCAACCATATTGTTGCTAGTTGCTACGTCTTGGGCAATACATCCGACTTGCAGCGCCTGATCACCAATCTACTCCGTAATGCGATTGACTATAATACTCCTAAAGGCAGCGTATCTATCTCACTCCAAAAAAGTAAACAAACAATTGTGCTTTCGGTAATTGACACCGGGCTTGGCATTGCCCCGAAGGACCTCTCGCGCATCTTTAGCCGCTTTTACAAGGTCGACCAAGCTCGTGGCCAGGACTCTGGTGGCGCCGGCTTGGGCCTTTCGATTGTAAAAGAAATTGCTCATGCTCACCGGGCGCGGATTTCTATTGAGAGCAGATTAGGCAAAGGTACCGTGGCAACGATTATATTCCCGGCTGTAAGTTCATAGAATCTTCATCTCAATATTTTACTATCTGAGCAAGTGGGCTACATAAGCTCAATTAATCAGGAAAAATATACTATGAAAGTAAGACAAAAGGGACTGGCTGGGATTGAACTCGTCATTGCCGGGGTGGTTCTGGTGGCCATAGCTGCGGTTGTTCTGGGTATTTATAAGAAAAATCAAACTGCCTCCACTAAAACTCCTAACGCACAAAATAAAGTCGCATCAGAGTACAACCCGACCATTAATTCGGCGGATTTCTCAACCAACATTACCAATAAATACTTCTCCCTGCCGGTGGGCAAGAAAATGACCTTTGAGGCGACTACCAAAGACGGTCCAGAGAAAATTGAACTAGAGATCACCAAGGAGACGAAAGTGATTGGTGGGGTGACGACGATCGTCTACCTAGACACTGTCTACCTGAATGGCCAAGTGCACGAAATCACCAGGGACTACCTGGCTCAACATAAGAATGGCGATGTCTGGTATTTTGGCGAAGAAGTTGATAACTACGATAACGGTAGTTTCAAAGACCACGCCGGAACCTTCATCCACGGCAAAGACGGCGCCAAGGCTGGTATTTGGATGAAAGCAGAACAAAAAGTTGGCGACTCCTACCGACAGGAGTATTACAAGGGCAATGCCGAAGATATGCGAGACGTTGTCGCCATAGGGCAAACAGTAACCACCAAACTCGGGACTTACACGGCTTGCGCAAAGGTCTATGACTGGACTCCGTTGGACAAAAAATCAAGAGAATACAAGTACTATTGTCCTCAAATTGGTTCGCTGGTATTAAACGAGAACCTTGAGACTGGTAAACGATCAGAGCTGACCAGCGTGATACTGCCCTAAGTTAGCGCATTTTGGGCCTGCTTTAACGAACATAGAGGTCACCAAAACCGAAAGCTGACCATACGGCTAGCATTAACAGTAATGCTAGCCGTAGGTTTTTGGACACTTGCTGGATCATAGCATAAGAGTTAACCTATAATGTATGAAAGATCCAGATCAGCCAGTATTCTCCACGGATGAGCACGCCCCTTCACACGCCCGTCCAGACGGTGTGGATGACGCGACTGTTAAGGCGGTCGGTAAGTTCAGTGAAGGCTATGAGTACCTCATCCGCGCTCGAGGCCACCTATACTCGCTCCACCAGCTCATCGGCCGGGCTGATATCCTCTTTGGCGAGGCAGCCGAGATGCTCGAAACGGCAGGCCACAAAGACCTAGGGCAATGGCTTGGTAAGGAAATAGTCGGCCGCAACGTGCTCGACGGCCGTTGGACCTTCCAAATGGTAGAAGAATTTGACCACACCTACTACGAGCCCGTCACTGTGGCCGAGAAAATCATCCGTGATGGGCTTATGGCAGGCCGCTACCACGTTTATGAGTCAGAGATGAAAGAGGCTCGCCGCAAATCAGGCCGCCCGGGCCACGAGCGTCGGCCGCTGCAAGCCTTTTCGCCAGAAATAGAAACCGAAGCTGGAACAAAACCAATTGTCACATCCGGATTCCTTGAGTGACCACACATCCATAGGCGTCTTGTTTTGACCCCTCAAAAAAACACTGTAGAATCCGGTAGTTCAGGCTAAATTTTCAATGTGGTTCGTCAACGAATTGAGAATTAAAAAATCCGTTCACAATTGAAACTTAATGAAAACTCGGGCAATTAGCTCAGCTGGTTAGAGCACCTCGTTTACACCGAGGGGGTCGAAGGTTCGAATCCTTCATTGCCCACCATTCTTCGCAATCAACAAGTATTCATCAATTATTTATCTTTATATTACTGGGTAATCCAGGGTGCTAGGGTAGGCACGGCCATTGTCAAGGAAGCTGCCGAAATCCATCAGGGCAAAATTAAGGTCGTGAGCCAACTTGGCAAAGGTACGGTCGTAGCCGTCATTTTTCCGGCCGCCTAGTTCTTCACTCAATCTTCATCTAAAATACGCTATACTATATAGTATGAAGAAATACACAATAAGAAAAAGATTCGCGATTGTACTTACCTCTATTCTTATTCTTTGTGGAGCTGCTTTTATCGCCTGGACTCTATTAATTAAGCGAAATTCAACCACCGCAGTAGTGGCCTCGCGCATTGAATTCAAACCCGAAAACTTTGTCAATCCACTCGAGCTCGTAAACGAGTATCAGCCACTGAGGCCAGGTATGCAATTTACCAGAGCGGGATCTACCGAAGTTGGTTCACGCAAAGTGCCGCATCAAATAATAAGTACGGTAACCGACGTGGTACGCATTATTGATGGCGTAGCTGTGATTGCTGTGCTCGATCAGAGCGAGGATTCTGGCGAGATCGCCCAAGTCGGGTTTGATTATCTGGCGATTGATAAGGATCGAAATATTTGGATACTGGGAGGATACACCGAGGACTACCAGGGTGGTCAGTTCACGAGCGTCAATGTCGCCTTCCTTGGGGAGTCAACCGGTGCAGAAGTTGGAATACTCATGCCGGGAGTGGTGAACCAGGACACCCCCCGCTGGTTCATTGGCTCTTCGGGACCAAAAGAGAAACCGTCGGCCGGCGAGCCAGTAGCCGTCGGTCAGGACATTAAAGTTGCCTTTGGTGAATACCATAACGTACGAGCAGTTCGAGAAGGAGCCGCCAACGCTATCGACAACGAGATTAAATACTACGCGCCTGGAGTCGGCGTGATACTGAACGTGCCGAAAGTGAAAAGCTTGCACCAGGATGACTTCCAGCTCATCAACCTAATCCAATTGTCTCCGGAAGGCCTCGCTGAAGCGAGTCAAGTGGTACTTGACCTAGAAGAGCATGCTAGAACAGTCGCACCGGATGTCTACGGCAAAGCGCCACAAGCTCAGCGTTTGTCGAAAATGGCGACTCCAGCCAAACAATGAATAATACTCCGCTCGTCGAACTTAAAGGCGTATCGAAAACCTTTCACTCTGTGGATGGTGCCAATACTGTACTTGAAAAGGTAGATTTTGATGTCTATCCTGGTGAAAAAATAAGTCTGATCGGCGCATCGGGTAGCGGAAAATCTACGCTGCTGGCACTCATCAATGGCCTACTGCAGCCGGATACAGGAACCGTAAGTTTCAATGGCGTCCGTCTCAACTCTCTGAATGATAATGAGCGATCGGAGCTTCGCGCGAAGAGTGTGGGGATTGCCCTACAGGCGGAAAACCTTATACCGTTTTTGACTGCAGTTGAGAATGTTGAGCTCGCCCATAGCTTTGGAGGCCGCAGCAAGGATTCGGCCGCAGCACTTACGCTACTTGAGCGAATGGGGGTGTCGCATGTGGCAAACTATCTACCGAGACAAATCTCAGGCGGTGAAGCCCAGCGGGTCTCCTTAGCCGTTGCTCTCGCCAATGAGCCCAAGCTCCTCATTGCCGATGAGATGGCCGCTCAGCTAGATGCCAACACGGCTAATTCGGTTATGCAAGACATTTTTGACTCCTCGATGGCTGTTGTCTTTGTCACGCACAATAAACGCCTTGCAAAACTCGCCGAGCGCCAGTTTTGCATTCAGGATAAAAAGATCATATCTATATGAAGAATACGAATACAATAACAGCACGTGGCCTCCGAGTAGAGCATGTTACTATCCGCGGAGTTATATGCGTGCTTGACTGTGAGGAATTTACCGTCAAGGCAGGAGAAAGCGTCGCTATTATGGGACCGAGCGGCAGCGGGAAGTCGACGCTTCTTGGCCTCCTAGCCGGACTCGCGCAGCCGACAACGGGCTCGGTCACTATCGGCCTTACCACTATCTCCAGCCTTACTCAGTCGCAGCGTGTCGCCTTCCGAAAAGAAAATTTTGGCATTGTATACCAAGCTGACAACCTCTTGCCATTTTTAACTGTCGCTGAAAATATTCGCCTCCAGCTCGTTCTTTGCGGAGATACCGAAGGCGCCGAGACCAAGATCGCTGATCTGCTGGAAAAACTCGGTTTAGAGGGTCTCGGAGATCGATTGCCTGATCAATTGTCAGGCGGTCAAAGGCAGCGCGCAGCCATCGCGCGAGCCATAGTACACACACCATCTATAATACTTGCTGATGAGCCGACTGGCGCACTTGACGACGCAAACGCAGTCAATGTAGTTGAGCTACTCTTGGATATTCAGAAGCGACTCGGCTCGACACTGGTCGTCGTTACCCATGATCCAAAAGTAGCGAGCAAAATGCAAAGAACAGTAACGATCGGCCAATCAGAATCAAAAAGAGGTACGTTATGATTTTTAAGTATGTCACGACAGACCTTACTCGCAATCCCCGCCGTACGCTCTCGACGGCCGTCGGCGTGTTCCTGGGCATTGCTCTGACGTGTTCGATCCTCTTCTTTGTTGACGGCTTATCGGCCTCTTTGACCCAGCGAGCTCTTGCACCACTACCTATCGACATGCAGCGAGTCATAACAACTCTTGGGGGTGCAGCAGAGCTGAATCTTTCATACATTCCGGCAGCAAACGCGCCAACCGGCGCTCGGGTAAGCGTACGGCTAGAGTTTAAGAACGTCAGCGATACCCCCTCAAATGAGGTGGTGATCCGCTCTGTACTTAGTTCCAAACTTCGCTATGTAGCTGGCTCGGCGCGCGTAGAAAACGTAGCCGTAGGTAGCAATGATCAGAATCCATTTTACCAAAGTGGTACACAGCAAGGATGGAACATCGGAACAGTTAAGCCTGGTTCCGTAGTGCAGATTGCATATCAAGCGGATGTTATTTCAGAGGCGCTGCTCACTGATGCGGACTTCAGCGCAACGTTCACTACCCGGGAGATCTTGTATCCTATCAAAGCAAATGTAACTAAGCCGATTAGCCTGGAGGATATTGCCTCGCAGATCAGAGCAGTCAAGGGCGTTAAATTTGCAGAACAGCTTTTCATTTCTGATCTTGTGCCCGGTTCCTTGCGGTCGACAAAACAAACCAGCGGACCGCTCCGCGTCTTTGGCTTTGATACATCATATACCGAGAAAGACCCGACCATCCGTATACTGCGTGGTGTGCAAGAGAAAGGCGCGGCTGTCATAAGTACCGAGACGTCAGAGAAATTGTCGGTTGGTATTGGCGATTCTATCTCGATCGATTTACCCGATGGCACGACTATATCTAGGAAAGTAAGCGCAGTAGCCGATCTGACTCAAGCACGCTCGCTTTTTTCAAGCAGGCATGGAGCCGATCTCGAGGTCTTTGTATATGTCCCACATAGCGTCATACTCGGCGTCGAAGATTTTAAGACAGCTATCTTGAAGCCGTTTCAGCGGGCCATCACTTCTCGTGGCGAGCGGGTGAAGAGCCTACCGATACAAGAGATTGACATTGGCCTTACACATGAACAACTGAACGCTGAACCGTCGGCTGCACTCAAAGAATCCGAGCAGATTGGCGCATCGATTTTAAAAATAGCTGAGGGGCAAGGTTTTCTGCTAGACCATGTTTCAAATACTCTGGCTGTTGCAAGGGGCGACGCTCAGGTCGCAAAGCAGATGTTCGTGTTTCTTGGACTTCCGGGTGTTCTTCTAGCGGCGCTTCTCGCCGCGTATGCCGGAATAGTGCTTTCTAGCAGCCAAAGAAGAGAGCAGGCGATCCTGCGCATTCGAGGAGCAAGCCGGAAGCATTTACTTTCGATGCTAGGCGTACGGGTGAGCCTGATTACCGCGAGCGGTGCTCTTGTGGGGGTCGCACTGGGGCTCGCTACAGCGACTGTTGTCGTCGGGCTTTCAACGCTCCTTCGCGCCACCTCATTGAGCTTGCTTTTCTCAGCGCTGATCGGGGCTGTCTCGGGGTTACTGGCCACCGGGTTCGCGCTATATAGTACGGGACGGCGTTCAATTAACCAAGAGATCAACGAAGATCGGGCGAAGTATATTCTGCGCCCGCCCAAGTGGCGGCAGTACTGGCTTGACGTTATTGGCCTCATTGCGGCAGCGGCAGCAACACTCTTTGTAATAGCCCGCAAGGGCTTTGAAGGATCTCCCGGCTCAGTCTACGTCGGCCAGTCGGTCAGCATTGCTCTGTGGCTGCTATTTTTGCCGATTGGAGTGTGGCTCGCTGGCAGCCTCTTTGGTGGACGGATCGTCGCCTGGTTGCTCTCACGTTCTAAGCCGGTCTTCAAGCGCTCCTCCAGTAGTCCCTTCTCGCTTCTCTTTGGCCTCAGTATTCGTAGGCGGTCGTGGGCTTTGGCCGAAGCCGCGATCATCGTTGGACTAATAGTAGCTTTTGGCACAAGTCTTGCTGTCTTCACCGGTTCCTATAAGGGTGCTAAAATCGCAGATTCCCGCTATATTCTCGGTTCTGACATCAAGATTGCTCCGAGCACTGCAAACAAGCGTACGTACCATAGTGGCGATGCGCAGAGCTTTGCAAATTCCGACACGAGCGCTGTGGCACCAGTAGTGTACGGCATACATAATGTAGTCCTTCGCTCCAATAGGACTTCGGAGGTGGCCAACATGGCTGCTGTCAACCCTGAGTCCTACCAGATTGTTGCTCCCTTTCAGGACTCCTATTTCTCAAATGGATCAGCTAAAGCATCGCTTGCCAAGTTAGACCCAAAGTCGAAGGCCATGCTCATCAGTTACGACATGGCAGATTTCCTGCAGGTGAAAGAAGGGGAGAAAGTAAACGTACTGCTCGGGAAAGGCACTCCGCAACAAGTCGATGTCGAATTTGTGGTTGCCGGCCTCTATAATAATCTTCCCGGCTTTCCAGACGGTGCGGACGCGATTATGAACATCGCTGTTCATGAGGCTCTGGTGCCTGCTGTGCCAGTAACATTCTTCCTGGCACGTACCAGGGACACCTCAGAGGCCTATGTAAAGAAGGCTGTCCGGTCATTACAGAATGGCGTCGGTGCCGAAGCCTCGCTTGTGATAGAATCGCGCTTGAGTGCGCTTGCCAAAGACCAATCGAGCCTGGCTTCGCTAAATATTGATGGACTGCTCAAAATAAACTCGGCATATTCGCTCGCCATGGGTGCCGCGGTGATCGCCATATTTGTATTTGGACTACTGTTATCGAGGCGCAGAGAATATGTTACGCTGAAAGCCCAGGGCATGTCATCGCAAGCGATCCGCAGGCTCATCGGGGCTGAGGCGGCAACCGCAACTATTGCTGGGTCACTGATAGGTGCGCCTGTTGGTCTTGCCATGGCGTACTATTTCATCAATGTACTGCAGCCCCTCTTTGTCCTCAACCCTCCATATATCATACCGCTTTGGCCACTTGCGATAATTATCGGATCGGTAATGATAGCTGCGATCGTAACCAGCGTGGCGGCTTCTTCACTGGTGAACAGACTAAAGCCAACCGAGCTCTTGCGGGACGAATAAATATACTTTGCATATCAGCCGTTCCTCGAGTCATTATCTCGCCATAGGTTGAAAAAAGCTGCATAATCAGCTATTATCGTTCGGTGGGATGTAGGTTTTGCAGAAGCCTACACAGTCCACGTATGGCGCCTTAGCTCAGTTGGTAGAGCAGTGGCCTGAAGAGCCTCGTGTCGTTGGTTCGAATCCAACAGGCGCCACCACGTCATAATCACTAGTACAGCTTGCACAACGCGCTAAAGCGCATTGCTCCAGCTTTCCTGTGATTATTCCTTACAAATTCACAAACGCCAGCTCCGTTTGCGAATTTGCTTGTTCGCCGGCACAATCTGTAGCATAATAGCCAAGTCAAATTGATCGACAGTGCGCGGGTGTAGCTCAGCTGATAGAGCGCTTCCTTGCCAAGGAAGAGGCCCAGGGTTTGAATCCCTGTACCCGCACCAAAAGGGAATTATCGGACACTTCGGTGTCCTTTTTCTTTGTCGCCAATCTGATAAGGGGGCTAATTTCGGGAGTGTAAACTTTATTTTTGGCATTTAGGTAAAAACCAGCCGGGAAAACGATTTGTTTACACCGCAATCTGTTCTCGGGTGATATTTCCAGAAACTTACTGCCCATGTCACTGATAAACCCGAAAGCAAACTTGATGAATTGTTCTTTGTCGTTGTCCGCCTGATACTTTAATTTGCTCAGTTCGTCTTCCAGTTCGACGACCTTTTCTTTATTCTCGGCAATCAGTGCCAATATCGAATCTTTGATAACAATGTTCTTGGGCTCGATGGCAGCCTCGACCTGCTGACTGATAGTCTGGTTGGTGGTGTCGATACTATGACGAACACGAATAATGTCTTGTGCGGCTTGTGCTTCTTGCTGTTTCCAGACGTCGTCCAGGGCGGCAATCAAGTCTTTCAGGCCATCGTTGCTGATCGGGTTATCATCAAAACGTTGCTTTACCTCTGTATGCAACTGCTGCCTGGTTAGGTACCTTTTACATGCCCGACAGCGGTACTTCTCATACACCAATGTCTTACTCCTCCCGTTTCCATGGTCATAGCCAACCACTCTGCCGTTGGTTTTATCGGTACAAAGATCGCAAGATATGAGGTTTGACAGCGGATACTTCGGATTACCGTTTTTTCGAGGTCCAGACTGTACTTTCGTTTTGGTGCTCATGATTCTTACCAGTTCATAATGCTGATCTGGCGTTATTAGTCGCTCATGTAGGCCATTATTGTTCTCGACCTTGATTTGCTTATCCATAAAAAGCATCCCTGCATAGAAGGGGTCGGTGACTATCTTTCTAAACTTGTCC
>JAYUFZ010000033.1:0-21164 GCA_043767845.1 bacterium
GTACTCGAGAGAAAGCCAGGCTATTTACCATATCCTTATATTCAGTTTTTTGAAGAAAGCTTTTTGCTTGCTGGACTATTACGTGGCTATCTAATGGGCGGAACAGATCATGTTTAAGAAGCTTTTTAAACCAACTCTCTTCCTACTAACCCTTATCAGCGCAGCAGCGATTTTTCCTGCATTTCCTAACTCTATACCAAAAGTAGTCTTTGCGAGCCTCTTCTTGACCCTTGTACCCGGCTACCTATTATTGGTTCTGCTTATGCCCCGAAGGTGGAAAGCTAGCGGCCTGGAGATTCTAGGCTACTCTGTAGGCCTAAGTATTATCTTCAGCATGCTTTTCGGGCTAGCACTAAACAGCCTACTGCCGCTCGTCGGGATAACACATCCACTGAATGCGGGCATCTTGGCCTTGGCTTTTTTCGAAAGTTCCTTGCTGATGCTGGTCGGCTGCCAATTGACCAATAGGCGGTTATTTAGCAATATCTCAGCAGCGCACTACCAACTCCATGATCTCTTACTTATCGGCTGTGCGGTAGGCCTGCCTATACTCGCTAGCGGAGGAGCCCTAAGTTTAAATAATGGCGGCCCTAATCTCTTAGGATTAGGCGCGCTAGCCGGTATAGCCAGTTTGTTTTTAATAGCTATATGGCGAAAAAAAGAATTTAGTAGCCAGACATATGGCTTCTTGATATTTACTATGTCTCTGAGTTTATTATTAGCTATATCGCTGCGTGGCAATTACATAACTGGCCACGATATTATCCAGGAATATCAGGTATTCCAGCTTACCGCCTCACACAATTTCTGGAGTATGAGCTACCTTCATGATGCTTATAATGCCTGTTTAAGTATTACTATACTGCCAACAATATTGCAAAAGGTCAGCGGGCTGAGTGATGCGTATATCTTCAAACTGATTTACCAGTTTATTTTTGCCTTGATGCCAGTAATGCTTTACTTCTTAATGGCGCGCTTCACAACAAAACGAATTGCTTTTTTGGCAGCGTTCATCTTCCTTAGTTTTCCTACCTTCATGACTGATATGCCGATGCTTGGACGCCAAGAATTGGCCTTTTTATCGTTTGTGTTATTTTTCTCCATTCTGTTTGATATAAAACTAGCTGGCCTGAGAAAAAATATCCTGCTGATCACTTTCGGGTGCGGAATCATCTTCTCACATTATTCAACGAGCTATGTTGCCCTAGGCGTGATCGTGCTTGCCAAACTTCTGGAATCGTCAGCGCTCGTGTGGCGAGCCATTCGCCGGCAGCCACGTCACGAAAAAAGCCGCTGGATGCCGCTTGGCTGGATTAGCATCGTATGCCTGCTATCGATATTATTCGCCTGGAACGTGCTGATAACTAAAACCAGTGGGGGCATCTCAAGGACAATCAGCAATATTACGCTTAGTCTTCCTAAGGTAGGTTCACTCGCTATAAAAAGCGGCGCCAGTACCTATAGCGTAATTGGCAAAAAAACATCGGCGGAAGAACAGTTTAAAAACTACGTTCAAACTGCACCAAATAGGCGCGAGTTCACTCCTGCCAGCTACTATGACCAGCAAATAATCGACCAGTATCCCACTGCAATGAAGTACGCCTATACGCAGCCGGTTACTAGGCTGGGGCAAAAGTCACAGTTAACTGCCGGCCAGTTTCAAGACGTTTATGAATCAATCCGCTCAGATTACGCGCTTATCATCCAAATATTGATTGTTTTTGGAATGATAATGATATTGGTTTATCCCCGCGTCGCTAAGCTACCGAGTCAATACCAGTATTTTGGATTAGCTAGTTTATTCATGATCGGCCTGCAGGTTGCCCTGCCGTCATCGGTTATTGACTATGGCCTCTTACGCCTTATCCAGCAGAGTCTGGTGTTCTTGGCGTTGCCTATCATACTGGGCTGCTTAACAATTCTAAGCTGGTTGCGTGTACCCGACGCGTACAGAACTCGGGCTATAGCACTATTTTCTGCACTATTTTTTATCGTCTTATCGGGCCTCGCTCCGGCGCTCACTGGCGGTTACAAACCTACGTTGGCTACAAGTAATAGCGGCTTCTACTATGAAGCTTATTATACCCACAAAGATGAGCTGGCTGGCTACGGTTGGCTGACAGAAAATGCCCCAAAGGGCGCAATAGTTTACGCCGATGAGTTTGCTCGACGCAAAATGATTACTTATTCAGGTATCTACGCTCGCTCTGGACTTATCCCGGCAAATATAGCAAGGGACAGTTACGTTTACCTCAGCCACGGAGACCTAGCGTTTGGCGACGTGCCAGTCTACTATAACGGCGACCTGTTCTTTGCTACGCCGCCTACACAGTTTTTGTCCGACCAAAAAGACCTGGTGTACTCATCCGGCTTAGTCAAGATATATAAGTAGGTAATAATCATGAACTACCTTATGCAAAGAATTAGCCAAGCCAAGAAAATGTTCCGAGATGATAGTCTGTTTCGCAATGCTATATTCTTGATGTCGAGTGCGGCAGTTATGTCAGTATTAGGGTTTGGATTCTGGGTGTTTGTTGCACATCTATATGCTCCCGCAGATATTGGCGTGGCTTCGGCGCTTATCGCTGTTACGCTGCTTATTTCGAATTTGAGTCTACTTGGGCTGAACTCGGGACTTGTGAGATTCTTACCCGATTCTAAAAACCAAAGTGCCGACATAAACGCAGCAATCATTACTGCGGGAAGCGTTGCAATTCTAGTGTCGGCCGTCTATCTTTCGCTGAGTCACAGGCCCACAAGCAGCCTGAGTTTTATTGCCAACAGCAACTGGGGCGCACCACTCTTTATGGTTTTGATGGCCGCAGTAGCAGTTAATAGCCTCACGGATAGTGTTTTTATAGCTAATCGACGTGCGGCGTTCCATACTGCAGCCTATGCCGTTTTTGGCATTGTGCGGTTACTATTGCCTCTTTTTCTGGTGCGCTTTACATCTATGGGTATTTTCGCTGCCTATATTGCTGCGGTAATTATCTCATTAACAGTAAGTCTGGCATTCATGTATTTTTACTTCGATTATCACTTTTTAACCGCGCCAAACTGGGTACTGCTGCGTCGTTCTAAAAAATATGCTAGTAGTAATTATGTTGCCGTGATCCTAGCTGGGTTACCAAGCCAGATCATGCCCTTGCTCATCATAAGCCAGCTGGGAAAAGCAGAAGCGGCCTACTTCTCTATGGCTTGGATGATGGCAAATCTGCTATATGTAATTCCGTCGAGCATAACCCAGTCAATGCTCGCAGAAAGTTCCAATAGCATTAAGCGGCGAGGGGCCCATGCGCGCAGTGCCCGCCGACTATTAGCTATAATCCTGGTGCCCATTGTAGCGTTTGCTATCTTGATGGCCCCGTTTGTTCTACGCATTTTCGGTGCAAACTATGCAGCTGGCAGTACTACAGTATTCCAGATTCTTGCCCTTGCTACATTCTTTATTGCCATAAATAACATCCGTGAAGCGACGCTCAACATTGAACACCGCTCAAGTCGCATCGTCCTGGTACAGCTAGCCAATGCTGCCGTAAGTGTTGGCAGCGCGAAGTACCTATTGCATTTTGGGCTCGCTGGTGCAGCTCTATCAATGCTCGTAGGCTATATGGCATCAAGTGCAGTGCATGGTATCCTCTTTGCCTGGAATAGAAGTGATGATCATACGGGGACTAGCAAGACGCCATCCCACAATTTTGTAGAGTCTAAGACTAACATGGCCCAGCTCATCGCGAACTATGGGATAAGCGATTTTGAATATAAAGTTATCTCAAGGGGCGCAACCAGCTTGACCACATTAATGTACCATGATGATACAGTCCAAGTGTTAAAACTCTACCATGACCAAAAACAGACCGAAGCAATAATCAAAGATGAGTTACAATTTGTCCTTTACTTAAGATCGCATCAGTTGGCTGTACCGCGACCAGTAGCCAATATGGCTGGTAACCTGCTATCCGTAACTACAAGAAAAACAGGGAGCCTGCCCTTCGTGCTCATGGAATTTGAAGCGGGAGAGCACCCGCGAAGCTACAACTTGCAGCTTATTGATGAGATGGGAAGTACCCAAGCTAAAATCCATCTTGCCGGCCTCAACTATGCTAGGCAGTTGAGGGCGTCGGGAGTACGACTTAAGTCTGGGCGGGCAAAGCATTATCTCCCGATTCTTAATATTGCACCCAAGGGTTACAGCCATTTTGATTTTGATAAAACCAATATTTTAGTCAAGAACGACCGGATAACAAGTGTTCTGGACTTCGAGGGGATGCGCTATGACGCGCTGGTATCTTGCACCTTTTTTACTGTCTCCGACATCTTCAAAACTACCGGCAATATTGAACTGGTTAAGCAGTACATGGCGGCCTACGAAGCGGTGCGACCGTTACAATTCATTGAACGATTCATACTTACAATGGCACTCGTTATACGATTTAAAAAGTTCGGCTTCTGGCGAACTGGCTTGGCCGATATGCCTAACTAAAACTCAGGCTGCCAATCGGCCTCGTCAACGCTACAAAGTTCATAACCGCTCCTACGAATGTCGGCAATTAAATCCGGCAGCAACTTGATAGTGTTCAGCCCGTGTATATGAAATAGAATAACGGCTCCCGGGTGTAGTTCTCGTAGGATTTTCTGTGACATATATTCTACCGAGACGCCCTTCCAATCCTCGCTGTCGATGCTCCAATAATTAATAGCGTAGCCCATTTCCGTAGCCAGGCGCCGCACCCGCTCATTGTAGCGGCCGCGCGGCGGACGAAACCAAGTACTTTTGGGGCCCCTAGCTATTTCTGATCGTATAGCGTCATCGGAAAGCTTGAGTAAATCTGGGTGACTGTAAGTATGGTTGCCGATAATGTGGCCGGAACGGCGAATTTTTGAGACTAGCTGGCCACGCCAGCGAGCCCAATCGCCTTGCAAAAAGAATACGCCTCGAACGCCCTCGGCTTCGAGAATGGCAAGTATGGCATTGATTTGCGCTGGCGTACCGTAATCGTCAAAGGTCAGAAGCACGGAATCCGTCTGTTTATAGGCACGCTTTTCCAGCTCGGTTGCACCAACACGCCAATCAGCGTACAGGCGCTGAGCACGACGTTGGCTCGTGCCGAGGAGAAGCTTTAGCGCAGCACTCTGTCGATGCTTAAGGCTTTCATCTGGTAGGAGTTTAGTGCTTTTACGGGTATAATGGCTGCCATGGGCCCCCGACACTATAAAGCTATCAGTTTGACTGTTGCCTGCTACGGCTTTGCTGGTTGGCTGTACATTGCTGGTAATGCGATTTTTCATCCTGAGACCTTAGCCTGGCCGCTTACTCACTTGGCGAGGTGGCCGCGGGAAGACAACTTTGGTATATTCTGCTTTTCAAGCTCATTGCTGGCTTTCTTTGTTTATCAGCTCATCAAAGACACACCGAACAAGTAACTCAATTTAATTTTGATTACTATAGCATATTAAGTAATATAATACAATAGCTTAACGATCAGGGGGATCTTATTAAAGGTCTGAGTAGATTACAATCAAGCTCATGGGTATTGGTGGCTCTCCTTTGTGGTGTCATCCTAGGGCGCCCTCCTCAGGTTGTACGTGCTCGTATTAGTGAGCGGCTGATACCCACTTGGACAGTTTTGGATGACAACATTTCTACAACCGAAGACTTACCACCTGTCTTTACACGGCGTCTTGAAGAATTTTCCAAAGAAGCTCCTATTGCCATAAGAAGCAGCCCGCGCAAACAAACTATTGACCGAGGGCCGCGCTATGGTATCGCTGCCGGTAGCAGCCTTACCAGCCTCAGCAAATCTGAGTTGGATGCTCGCTTTGAACAACTACGCCAGCTGGGAGTGGGCTGGGTACGCTTCGATGTAGAGTGGAATAATATCCAACCCGACAACGCCTCAGGCTATCGCTGGGAAGCATATGACCGGGTAGTGTCGGCTGCTACAGCTAAGCAATTAAATGTTCTAGGCATCATTGATTACACGCCAGCTTGGGCACGGTCTAGAGAATGCCCCGACAACCCCAAATGCAAACCGGCTGATCCGGAAACGTACGCCAAGTTTGCGGCAGATGCTGCGTCACATTATTCAGGCTATGGCGTAAATTGCTGGGAAATTTGGAACGAGCCAAATAACCACGACTTCTACCAACCCAAGCCTAATCTGGATAGTTACAGCAAAATGCTCGAATTAGCCGCCAAGGCGATAAAAAACGTGAATTCATCGGCCTTCGTGGTAAGTGGCAGTACATCTCCGGCTGCAAGCGATGGTACCAATATATCACCAATCGATTTTGTAAGTGGTTTATATAGCCGTGGCGTAAACAAATATATCGATGCTATCGGCCACCACCCCTATACCTTTCCCGCCCCACCAGATACTGCCGGTGACCACGCCTGGAACCAGATGGCCGCAACCAGTAAAAGCATTCATAGTATTATGGTAAATAACGGTGACAGTTCCAAAAAAGTATGGATTACTGAGTTCGGGAGCCCAACGGGCGGACCGGGTGATGTAGCCACGCTTGCGAACTACACCACCCAACATGATGTATGGCATGTTGATGAAGCCCTGCAAGCGGCAACCGTTACTTCAGCTACTAATCTATTTAAAAGCTACACCTGGGTCGGTCTCTTCTTCTGGTACAGTTATAAAGATGCAGGCACCACGCCAGACACCAACGAAAACTTCTTCGGCCTTGTCCGGGCCGATGGCAGCCTGAAGCCGGCCTACTACAGCTACAAGGCCGCTATTGCCGCTACACATTGAGCTAATTTGGCCAAAGCGAGTATAATACCCTTATGCTTAAATTTTCCCGCCGTGTGTTCGATAGTCTGGTCTGGAATAGGCGCGATGAGATTCCCTTCATCGTCTTTTTTAGCTTTCTAGTAACCTTTCTGTTGGCACGCTTAACTGTTCGGTTGGTGTATCAGCAAGTTTTGCCCGGCTCACTCTTCCTAAATGTGAAGGGCGTGCACGTCCACCACTACAACTATGGCTTCTTTCTGCTGGCTGTTTCTGGCCTCTGGTCGTTGCTCGACACCAAACGTCGGCGTCTGGATATCGCCGCGCTCATTTACGGCATCGGCCTCGGTCTAGCAGTGGATGAATTCGGCATGTTTTTGCGTCTACGCGACGATTATTACACCCGCATCAGCTATGACGCTGTGGTGGTGGTCGGCGCCCTGTTATTAAGCATAGCTTACTTCCCAAAATTCTGGCGAGTGCTGGGAAAACAGGTCAAGAGCCTACTCACCTAGCTGTGATTTTGCACAAAGCCGTCTCCATTCGGTAGATGTATACTTAAAAGCATGAGCCTTTTTGATACACAAACCCACACGCCTCTAGCCGAGCGGATTCGCCCAGCCAACCTGACTGAGGTTGTCGGCCAAGAGCAGCTGGTCGGGCACAATCAATTCCTGCAAATGGTTATCAAGAACCGCCAACCGGTTTCGATGATTCTGTGGGGTCCGCCAGGCAGTGGCAAAACAACCTTGGCACGGATTATTGCCCGCAACAGCGACCATGCCTTTTCAGAAATTTCGGCAGTCACCAGCGGGCTACCAGAAGTTAAAAAGGTTATTGAGTTGGCCAAGGCCCGCAAAGACTTGGGGCAGGGAACGATACTTTTTGTCGACGAAATCCACCGATTCAATAAAGCGCAGCAGGACGCCTTCCTGCCACATGTCGAGAATGGCACAATTATTTTAATCGGCGCCACCACCGAGAACCCATCATTTGAAGTCATTGGGCCACTTTTGTCCCGAAGTCGGGTCGTTGTTCTGGAACCGCTGAGTAAGGCCTCACTTCATGTAATTATCGACAAGGGTATAGGGGAGCTAAAGATTCAGTCTATTGATAAGGATGCCGCTAGTTTGCTAGCCGACCTTGCGGCTGGAGACGCGCGCGTAGCTCTAAACGGGCTTGAAACAGCCGCCGGTCTGAGTAAGAAAATCACTGTTGAAATAGTCAAGCAGGCCATGCAGAAAACCAGCCTGCGCTACGATAAGTCGGGAGAGTATCACTACAATCTCATCTCCGCATATATTAAAAGCCTACGTGGTGGCGATGTTGACGCGGCACTCTTTTACCTCGGCCGGATGCTGGAAGGTGGTGAGGACCCCAAGTTTATCGCCCGTAGGCTTGTGATATTTGCCTCGGAAGACATCGGCCCGGCGGACAATAGCATGCTCACGCTTGCAACGTCGGCTTTTATGGCCGTCGAACGCATCGGGCTACCCGAAGGCCAATTAACCCTTTCCCAAGCAACGATCGCCCTAGCACTTGCACCAAAGTCACGGGCCGCCGCCGACTCAATCGGTGCCGCCCGGGCTGCTGCCCAGGCCCATCCGCTGGCCGAAGTGCCGCTGCACATTCGCAACGCCCCGACCAAACTCATGAAAGAGCTGGATTATGGCAAAGGTGCCAAATGGGAGGCCGGGTTTGTGCACCCCAAGGGCTTTTTGCCCGACGAAATCAAAGACCTCAAGCTGTACAAGCCCGAGGCCGACTGATACTCTTGTAGCGATCTATTGCACCTTTGAAAGTGAGCACCAATGCCCATAGTGGACTTCATCCCTGGCTACTACCACAGCGTCGGCGCACCAATATTCACCATTTGTTACGCCTACGGCCTAGCCACTGTTTGCGATGGCGGGCTCAGGCCACAGTTGCGCGATAAACGCACAGCATACTACGCCGAGACACCTTGGACCACTTATCACATCGGCGAGGCGGTCGAGTTGCTGCCGCACACCAATATCTTCGGCATACTGGACCCAGAGCACAAGCTCAATCCTGTGGCGCAATTCGTCCTGTACCGGATCATAGAGGGCCCCCAGCGGACCCATATGGACGGCCTTGGCTTCATGGAACTCAACGGATTTCTTGGAAACTTTAGCGGCAACTATCTGCAGGCGCAATACTTTGCATACGCCGGGCAACGTCAGCCCACCATCGTACGATTGGATTAGGAGCTAAATGTCTGGAATCCGTACTGGCTACTATAGCCATTATAAAAGCACACCCGATGAACCCAAGTTCTACTATGTCTACGGGCTAGGGCGGGTGGCCGACCGGGAGCAGTATTTAGCCCTCACCAACAGCCGCGAGACCGCGCACTTCAGCAAAGACCCAAGCGTTCGGGTAGTGGTCTGTGAGGCTGCCGGTGTCTTCCCGGGGGACGACACCCATTGCATCTTCGATCCCGATAAGCGACTTCCCCCGAATACACAGTTTGTCGTGTATCGCGCCCTATACTCTACACCGGGCGACACCACGCCACGACTAGCCGTAAGGCCGGTAGAAGGACGCGCGGGCTTCAAGGGCTACACTTCGCAGCGTGGTAACCACAGGCGAGTCAAGCGCTTTCGCTACCACGGACCAATCAACCCCCTCAGCTAAGCACCGAGGGGCTTTTTTATCCTATGATCGTCAAATTTTCACTGGCCCGTGTAACGGCCGTATACAGCCAGCGCCGCCAATCGTCATCGGTCATCTTGGGGAAGCGTTCTTCAAATACCAATACTTTTGGGGCCTGCGAGCCTTGGGCTTTGTGGACTGTCAAACAATATCCAAAATCAAATAGGTTTCCAGCCTGGCCACCGGGTGCTTGCGGGATGTCCTTGATCGTTTCTTTGGCGCCGAATTGTTCGCGCAAGATGTAGCCGGTGTAGTGCAGTTCCTCGCCATCGAGGGCAATTGTAGCCTCGTACCACTTTTCGTCGGGATCATTGTCGGCTGGCTGGATGTACTTGATAATGCCGGTCAGGCCGTTAAAGAGCTTGTCGCTACGGTTATTGCGCAAACATACCACAGCATCGCCGGATTGCGGCTCGGGGCTCTCCATACCGCGCATAGCCCTAATTTCGGCGTTCAGCTTAACGCGGGTGTGATTGTAGCCACAGAGCACCAGGTAGTCGCTCGACCAACTTTCTAATAATTCCTGGACGATACTGCCGGTTTCACTATCGTTTCTAGCTAGTTTGACGACGCCCGGGCCGTATTCGGCGACGGGTATGATTCCTGTCGTCCGCGCCAATCGAGCGACCTCGATGATTGGGCTATCCTCGGCCTGACGAAAAATCCGCTCCAGCTTAATCTGCGGCTCTTGCATCAGGTTGAAGCGTGAATTAACGGGTGGAAGCTGACCATGGTCGCCAACTGCCAAAATCGGCACATCGTAGCCAAGCAAATCCTGCCAGATGCTCTCATCTACCATACTTGCCTCATCAACCACGATCAGGTCGTACCCCAGCGGCCCATCCTTGAGCGACCAATGCACAGTGCCACTAGCGTCACTCACCGCATCGTAAATTAAGCTGTGAATAGTCGATATATTATCGCCACGCCGCGCCACATTATTAGCCTTGAGCGTATTCTTAAGCACCATCGCCGCTTTTCCGGTATAAGCGCAAAATGCGACCTTTAGATCAGGGTTTAATTGCTCGATAGCCTCGCGCATGTAGGCCACCAAAGTCGTCTTCCCAGTCCCGGCATATCCACCTAAAGTCAGGTAAGGCGAAGTCCGGCCTTTGTACCAGGCGCCAACAGCCTTGAGCGCATCTACTTGATCTTGGGAGAGGGTGTATTTCATCGTTTAATTGTAGCAGGGCAAGCCTATTTTTGAATCAAAAAGGCGCCGACTGGGAGGTCGGCGCCTTGTGTACTGATCGGGTCAGTACTCGGAATGTGGCGTGGTCGCTAGGCGATGATCAGGTCGTTGTCGAGCCAAACTTGCTCGACGGCGCCGGTTCCTGGCCGCCCATTGATCATGAATTGCCCTCCCTTGTGGATCGCCCGACCGATTGTCACATTGTCAGGGCTACGCCTGATTTGACCGAAGGTCTTGGACGATGTCTGGATGAAGGCGCCATAAATGGCATGGGCATCGACACGACGCCTGGCCGTGACGGTGATGTACCAATCTGAATTGGCGGTACGGATGCGCAAAATCTGACCCGGCTGGACGTTTGAGACGTCGAAGACGGTATGCAAGTTATTTGGCTCGAAGGACGTCCGAGCTGGGAACGGTGTAAGAGGTACAGGCACTGGGGCTCCCCAATGTTTAGTTCCGGCCGGATGCCAAAACACTAAAGACATTATACTAGTATTAAGCGCTTTCGTCAATTATTTAACAGTAACGTCTACCATTGCCCGGCTCGCAAATGTATAAAGTTGCAGTCCCGCTAGAGAATATCCAGCGGGACTGTGTTTATCTAAGTGGCAAGCTGTTGCCAACGGATTGGCCCAAGTAGTCCGGCCATGCCAAGGTGCAGCTTTTGCTGGTATTGGGCGTCTTCCAAGGCGTGGTGGGTGAAATCGCCATCAGGGATGATGATAGCTGGCAGCTTGGATTTGGCCGTCGAGCTCCAGTCCCAGCTGCCGCCCAGCGGCAGAGCCAGTGATTTGAGGTCAAAGGGCGCGATGCCAAACGGATTGTTCCCGGCCTTGCCCAGTATGAAGTAGAGGTCGACCAGCGCCCAGTCAAAGGCGGCGTTGAAGGCCGTAAAGATCAGCTTTTTTGTATACTTGATCTCCAGACCAGTTAGCCAATTCTTGAAACTGTTCATGGCCGCGATGGCATCCGGCGCCTCCGTTAATAGTCTCTCGCGTTGCAAGCCGTGGGCCTCGCAAAAGTCACGATTGCCTCGCTTGAACTTGGTAGAAAGTGGCCGGATTTCGGTATAAAAGCTTTCGCCGGTCGGGCTTTGAGCGCCTAGCGAGAGCATGTTGCCATATCCGGCGATGCCATCGGCCTCCACATCGACGTCAACATAAAGTTGTGGTGCACCGAGTACGATCGCCCTGCCCTGTTCGACAATTTCTTCGCGTGTCTTCATATATACCTTTCAAGATGCATGCTGACTTTCGTCCTTCCGGACTCATCAGTCCCGATTGTTTATCGGGAGAGTCAGCCCCCGGGAGGGGGCGGTGTGGTTAGCAGGTGGTTGTGAGGCCTTCGGCGGCCAGTTCGGCGCGTACTTGGACGACCAGCGGCCGGTTGTCGAGTACTGGCTTAAGGGTTTTGCCGCAGTTTCTGCAGTCGCCAGCCTGCCCAAGCAGCGTCATGCGGACCGAGACCCGCGGTGAGGGATTGGGGCGGTTGCGGTGCTGGCAGCTGCTGCAAGTGATGTAGAAGTTTTTGAAGTAGGCCATCATTCCTCTATTCTGTCTAGGTGCGGTGAGCGGAGCGGTTTTGCGCGCTCCGGTAGCCTGGCTTACTCTGCCGTGCCGCCGGAGGGTACAAAAAACCCCGAACTATGTCGGGGTTGTTAGCGGGAAAAGCTGCGCTTCTTGCTGGGGCTCAAAAAAACGCCCCCACTGGTTGTGGGGGCGTTTGTAGGCTATTCGCTTGGATAGCTTCTGATTCATCTGGACTATGCTATCATATATTTGGGTTATTGTCAATATTGTTAGTAGTTAAGTGAGAAAATACACCACGCCCTGATGAAACTTCCAAGTGAATATATTGCTTATAACATTGAAATATTGTAAAGTAATCCTCTATGCAAACTAACTTCTGGCAAAAATTAAAGAAGCCATTCTTCGTTTTGGCGCCGATGGACGACGTTACCGATTCGTCGTTTCGACGGCTTATTGGTGAACTTGGTGCGCCCGATGTCTTCTTTACGGAGTTTGGCAATGCTACCGGGTTCCAGTCGGCTGGGCGCGAACGGGTGGGGGAGAAGTTCTATATAGATGAGAGTGAGAAGAATTCGAACCTTATCGCCCAAATCTGGGGCAATGTGCCCGAACATTACTTCCAAACGGCGCGCGATCTAGCTGACCGCGGCTTTGTAGGAATCGATATTAATATGGGTTGCCCAGAGAAGAATATTGTGTCAAAGGGTTGCTGCAGTGGCCTCATTAACCACCCGGAGCTGGCAGCTGAGATTATCCAAGCTACCAAAGGAGGTGCTGGAAACTTGCCGGTGAGCGTCAAAACGCGGATTGGGTTTAAGACAATTGCCACCGAGGAGTGGATTAGCCATCTGTTGCGCCAAGACATCGCCGCCCTAACCGTTCATGGCCGCACGCAAAAGGAAATGAGCAAAGTGCCGGCTCATTGGGACGAGATAGGGAAGGCCCGGGAATTACGTGATGAGATCGCGCCACAGACGGTCATTATCGGCAATGGCGATGTTTTGAGTACGGAGCAGGGACGCGAATTGGCGGATGAATACGGCCTAGACGGCATCATGATCGGCCGCGGCATTTTTCATAATCCTTGGGTGTTTAACGCCGACCAAATTGACCGCACACCAAGTGAGCGGATCAGCACTCTTTTACGACACCTGGAACTCTTCGAATCCACCTGGGGTGATACCAAAAACTTCGCGCCACTCAAGCGCTTCTTCAAAATCTACATTAGTGGCTTCCCGGGTGCTAGCGAACTACGCACTAGGCTCATGGATACAACCAGCATCGCCGAAGCCCGCGCACTACTCACCTCCGTCCCGGCTATTTGATCTCTTACCGCTAGCATGAGAAGCTAGGGGATAAAGGAGATCAAAATTGAAAATTACCAAAATACATGGCCGCGAAATACTTGACTCACGCGGCACACCGACGGTAGAAGCAGAAGTTACGCTTGAAGATGGCACCATTGGTCGAGCCGCTGTGCCATCCGGTGCCTCGACAGGTACCCACGAGGCTATTGAATTGCGCGATGGCGATAGCAAATATTACTTCGGTAAGGGCGTTACTAAGGCAGTTGCCAATATTAATGGTGAGATCGCCGGCGCTTTGACCCATCAAGATGCAGGCGATCAGACCAATCTTGATCGTAAGCTCATTGATCTTGATGGAACCGCCAATAAAGGCCGCCTTGGAGCTAATGCAATCTTGGCAGTGTCGCTGGCCACCGCAAAGGCCGAAGCTATTAATCAAAAATTGGCATTATTTGAATACATACATCAGGTAAGCCAGTCAAATGCCGATTATGTCCTGCCAGTACCCCTTATGAATGTCATTAATGGCGGGGCACACGCCAGCGGCTCAACTGATATCCAGGAATTCATGATCGCGCCGGTCGGCGCACCAACCTTTAAGGAAGCCTTGCGCATGGGCGCCGAGATTTTCCATAGCCTTAAAAGCGTACTCTCAAAAGCCGGCTATGCCACAACCGTCGGTGATGAAGGTGGATTTGCCCCAGCCGTAAAGGGCAATGCAATGGCCCTTGATCTGATCGCCGAAGCCGTCGAGAAGGCAGGGTATAGACTCGGTGAAGATATCGTCTTGGCACTCGACGTGGCAGCCAGTGAGCTAGCCAAAGACGGTGGATACCATCTAGCAACTGAAAATAAGCAACTGTCAGGCGCGGAGATGATCGATTGGCTGGTTGATTTGACCCAAAAATATCCTATAGTCTCAATCGAAGATGGGCTGGACCAAGAAGATTGGAGCGGCTGGGCGCACATGACTGAGCGCATCGGGTCAAAGATCCAGCTGGTCGGCGATGACCTCTTCGTCACCAACACCGAGTTTCTAGCTAAAGGCATTCAAGACAAATCAGCCAACGCCATCTTAATTAAACTCAACCAGATCGGCACGCTATCCGAAACAATTGAAGCGGTGCTCATGGCCCAAAATGCTGGCTGGAAAGCCATTACTTCGCATCGCAGCGGCGAGACTGAGGATACGACTATTGCTCATGTGGCCGTTGGGCTTTCCACTGGACAGATAAAAACTGGATCACTATCCCGAACCGATCGCCTGGCCAAGTACAATGAACTACTGCGGATTGAGGAAATGCTTGGCGATAATGCCCACTACGCCGGTAGATCGGCATTGGGGCTATAACTATGGCTAAACTTATCTTAGTACGCCACGGCCAGTCAGAGTGGAACGCCCTTGGCCAGTGGACAGGCAAAACCGATATCGGCCTCACTGAGGAGGGCAAGGCCCAGGCTCGGACCGCCGGCCAGTTTCTAAAAGACATTCATATAGATCGGGTCTATGTCTCCAGTCTCATCCGTACTGTCCAAACGCTACACGAGATCGAGTCAGTGCTAGGCAAGAATTTTGAAGCGATAGCCACTCACGCCATCGACGAGCGTGACTATGGTATTTACACAGGCAAGAATAAGTGGGAAGTGGAGAAAGAATTTGGTGCCGACAGATTCCAGGCTCTGCGCCGTAGCTGGGATTATCCGGTCGAAGGTGGTGAAACGCTCAAAGTGGTTTCCGAGCGTGTTGTTCCATATTTCGAAGAGCATATCAAGCCAGAACTATTGGCAGGCAAAAACGTACTCGTCTCAAGCCACGGCAATACCTTGCGGACATTGATCAAATACCTCGAGGGCATCGACGACGCGGGGGTTGAGCAGGTCGAGATTGAGATCGCCCAAATCTACATCTACGAAATTGACGAGCATGGCAAAATTGCCAATAAACATGTTCTCGGGGGCAAAGCTGGGGCAGATAAGCCTAAGAGCTAATTAATTATCGCCGAGTTGGTCGGCGATCCAGGCCTGGGCCTTGGGCGGCACGGGCATGACCGACAGGCGAGGGTTGCGGACAAGCAGAAAATCAGCGCAGTCCGCCGAGGCCTTGATATCAGTCAGTGTTAAGGGAGTCGGGTAGGTTTTGATATAACGCATATCAGTCATCCAGCTAGTACGCGGGTCGTTAGTATTAAGATATGGGTCACTAGCCACTTCAGCCAGCCCGACTATGGCCTTACCAATTTGTGAATGGTAAATGTAGACTCTGTCACCCGGCTTCATGGTCTTAATAAAAGCTATGGCCTGAAAATTATGCACGCCCTCCCAGGTATCTGTGCCCTTGCGTTTGAGGTCATCGATAGAATATGTGCTCGGTTCGGTTTTGGCTAAGTAGTAATTCATAGCCTGATTGTAATAGCTTTTGGCAGAAACACCAAGCCAAGCCGCTTACCCTAGAGTATACGACAAGATTTTATCCATAGACTCGATCAAAATTGGGATATCTGATGTACAGCTGTCTTGTGACATGTATTATTATAGGTACATCCTGAAACGCACAACACTCTGCTTGCAGACCGAGTGCGCGAAGGGGGAGAGTAGATCCCGAAGCGCAAGCCGAGGGATCTATTTCTGTTTAACGACAAACAATCAATTACTTACTGAATTTCTTAATCAACTTCTCAATACCAATATGGTAGCGGTCATAGCCTACAACATTGACCACCTCTATGACCAGCAAGGCGATAACCGAAAGCCAAGCTGCCGACTCAACAGTGGTGCCGAGTACGGATATTACAAAATAGACAATTAGGAAAAATACTGCTGGGGCAATTAGTCCTATTGTGTAGGCCTTTAGGCGGGTATCAATATTAACCGGGTAGGTTGGTAAATCCTTGCCAGCAACTGCTGAGGCCAGCCGACGAAGTTTCGCTCCAACGTTGCCGAGTTCAACCAGGGCATGGATGAGGTGGGCAATTGCCAAGGCGGCGACGATCTGCAAAAGGGTTTGTGTAGTCATAATAATTCCACTTAGTTGGCTCCATTATACGCCCAAGATTAGCCTTTACGTATACTCAGCAATTTTTCAGGATTATGTTGTACGCTTAAGTTATTAATTTGGAACTAGCCATATATCGCTACCATACGGTCCGCCCCGATCTCCTGCCGGCAACTTCGCCAGGCGTCTTCGGTTTTGTGCTGCCGGTCCTGCATCTCTTGTTCTGGCTAGTGATCGTCGTGTTGATTGTTCGCTTGCTAAGCCGTCATCGTCACTTTGACCACCGCCTCCACGCTCATGGCCAAACCAGCGCGCTAGATATTGCCAAGACCCGCTATGCCAAGGGCGAAATCACCAAGGCTGAATTCGAAGCCCTCAAAAAAGACCTCATCTAGGCCACTATTTTTCGGTTCGGGCGGTTTGGTAGATTCGTCGAGCTAGGCGTATAATATGCTTATGCTAGAAGAGCCAACTACACCCGCCCCGCCAACTGTCGCAGACCATACCGCCGCTGCAGCAACTCCACCCGAGCCAATAGCGCCTGTCTCCGAGAGCCTGCTAAATGTCGCGCCCAGCGCTGATACCGAACCGACAGTTGATCAAGTAGCAAGCCTGGAGGTGCCCGAAAGTGCTGTTGCCCCAGAAATCGACGAACCCCTAGCGAAACCCATCCAGAAGAAACCTGCGCGAGCCGAGAAAATTGATGTCGCTAGCCTGCGTCTCGACCCAGCGGCTCACCCCAAATGGCCGGTAGTCATAGCACTGCTGGCCGTTTTGGGATTGGGCGGGGCAGGCGTCTACGCCTACGCCAAGCTGATACCGATGACAGCCAGCCCTACCAGCTCAACGCCCGCCCCGATATTGACATCCTTGGCTCCCTCAAGTAGCCCAATATCGACTGCGACGCCCCAGCCGAGTAGCACACCGGCGACTGCCCCCAACACCTCCGGGCTACTGCAGCTTGACCGCAGCAAAAACTATGGTAATAAATACGCGGGCGGTCTGTTGCCAGTTGGCGATGGTAAATACCAAACAACTGGTGCCAAAAAGGGCGTCGTATACCTTTGCCAAACACCAGGTGGTGGTGGAGGGGCGGGGGTTCGGGGGCCATGGTTTACAAGTAATAATACCCAATGGGACATGAATAA
The DNA here is from genome assembly GCA_043767845.1 of bacterium. Classification (GTDB taxonomy): domain Bacteria; phylum Patescibacteriota; class Saccharimonadia; order UBA4664; family JBBRNT01; genus JAYUFZ01. The sequence continues at coordinate 17,591 of JAYUFZ010000033.1, forward strand.
GAAATTAACAGTTTTGGGTAGTGTTTCCTGGCAACCCAAGATGGCCAATGTGATTGCCGGCGGACGACGGACTGTCACCACCAACGACCTGCCGCCACACATTACTGGCATCTTCCCGGTCAAGAATACTGATCCGGTGTTTGCCTATGACAAAAACCCGAATTCAATCTCTTCGGCACAGTCCTTGACCTACCAACTCGATGCCGCGCCAGTAGCCACCTCGCCCAGCTGCATGGGCGGCGAGTCAGGCATTATGCTCACCGGCATACCAATATTCAATGGCTTCGATGCTGGCGGCCGCGACGCGGGTGCCTGGGAGGCCCAAGATAATTGTGACGGCCATCCCCAGAACAAGGGTGAATATCATTATCACACTCTCAGCCGCTGCATAACCGATGCTGCCGTCTCGACCGTTATCGGTTTCGCCCTCGACGGGTTTCCCATCACAGGCCCGAAACTGGGAGTAGGTAATATCCTCACCACCGATGACCTCGACGAGTGCCACGGCATCGTTAGCGAGATCACGCTCGACGGCAAAAAAGTTACCAGCTACCACTACGTGATGACCCAAGACTTCCCATACTCAGTCAGCTGCTTCCGCGGCAATGCCATAAAGCCGCCCCAAGCCCACTAGTCTAGCAGACTATTTTGTGGTAGAGTAGGCTATTCCTATCTCAAGACCGAGGACGTACCCACCATGGAAACACTGGTTTGGATCAACCCGCATAAGCTAATTGGCATCGCCAGGGACTTCTACTCCCATGATGGTTATTTGGATATGCCAGACAGCGAGTTTTGCGCCAATATGGCGGCCAGCTTGTCGAGCGTCTTTGGTATTAACCTGCAAGACCCACGAATACTACACGCAATGTTTGCCTCGCTGGCAGATCTTTTCCTACTTTGTCAGGCAATCCCCAATGGGCTGAAAGATTACTATACAGATGTTAGCGACGACGATCGGGAGGCGATGGAGTATGCATTGATCTGTGCTTGGGCCGATTTAATCTTAGCGCTCGGTAGTTATTTGCCCGACTCCATCCCTGACGTCGAAGAGTATGCACAGATAGTTGACCTCCCGGCAACCGATCCAGATGCCCTTGCGTGGAGCGTGTTCAGCTTAGCGCCAAAGATGATAGGTGTCTTTGACGGCTGGGTCGCGGTACATCTGCAAGACCAAAACCCTGCAAAAATAGCCGAATTCGATCAGATACTTGCCAAGCAATCCGAAGAGTCCCAGGCTAATGTGCTCGAGATATTTACCTTCAACATCTGTGTCGCCCACATATTGGCACTGACCAGAGGTTTTTTCGAAAGTGATTCGCCAGCAAACAAGGCTTTTGCCTTCTGCGGTATGATCATTCTGGGGAACGCCAGCAAGCTCATCCCATCCAAGTACCTCAAAACTATTCCTTGCTAGAAGCTCGCTGACCGAGAACGGTCTTTTTTTGTGGGTCAGTAAACGCTTACCCTGGCGTGACTCACAAAATATCTCTTCAGAAAGTTCCTGAAATTCGGCAATATTCCCTACAATCGCCCACTAGCCAATGCTAAGATATGTACAACCTTGATCGACACCAAGTAGCTTGCTACAAGGTAGCGAAAAGGGGGAGGACATTGACCCCGAAGCTCACGCGGAGGGGTCTTTTCCTGTCTAGGCGCCTAGGCGGCCCAACCAAGCGAGCTGCATATTAAGGCCTGGCCATGCTATGATTGCCTCATGAAGCGTCTCAACTTTATCTACAGTAGTGTAGCAGTTCTTACCGCCAGCTATATTGGTACTTTTATAGTCTACCCAGCACTACCGAAAAGAATCGCTAGCCATTGGAATCCGTCCGGCCTTGTGAATGGCTATATGAGTAAACAGTATGGAGCTTTTTTCATTCCGACGATCGCCACAGTGCTTTTCATACTGCTGGTTATTGTTCCCCGCATTGACCCCAAAGCCGCGAATATTCTTCTCTTCCGGCGCAAATTTGACCAATTTATACTGACTTTTTGCCTCTTCCTTACCTACCTCCAAATACTGGTACTGGCCTGGAACCTATCCTACCAATTCAATATCATTGCGCTTCTCATGCCAGGTTTTAGTTTGATTCTGGCCTCTATTGGCGACCTCCTCGCTCATGTAACCCAAAACTGGAGCATCGGTATTCGTAGCCCATGGACCATCGAGAATAAAGAGGTATGGGACAAGACCCACCAGCTTGCTTCTAAGCTGTTTTTCGCGGCTGCGGCCGTCACCCTGTTCGGCACGCTACTACCACAGGGAGCAGTCTGGCTACTCTTAGGCGCCGCCCTAGCTTCTGGACTACTGCCAGTCGTCTATTCCTATCTCCTTTTTCGCACATTGACCGACTAGGCGCGACGGGTCAATACCACTAGGCTTTCGATATGCGGCGTGCCCGGATAATAGTCGTAGGCCAAGGCCTTCTTCACCCCGTAACCACTGGACAGGAGGGCGATATCACGACACTGCGTTACCGGATCGCAAGACAAATACACAATCTGCTGCGGCTTAGAGGCCAGTAACGCGTCTATGGACGCTCGCGCCAGCCCAGCCCGAGGCGGGTCGACTACGACCGTGTCAACGTTCTCAAGCATCGCAGTGGTCACCATAGTGCTATCAAGAATCTCGGCTGTAGCATTGCCAATCTTATTTTTCTTAATATTGCGTTTGGCGTAAGTGATAGCCGGGGGAGCGATTTCAAATATACTAACCGATTTGGCACTGGCGGCAAGCGCCAAGCCAATAGCGCCGACACCACCGAAGAGTTCAACAATTGTCCGACCAGCTGATACCGAGCTGGTAATATCGGCCAGGGTTTTAGCAAAAGTACTAGGATTGGTCTGGAAGAAGTTATCGTAAGCGTAGCTCATACTCAGCCCGCCGAGCACCTCGCAAAGTTCTGGCTCACCGGCCCGAAACAACACTTTACCATGCTGTAATGGCGGCTTAGCCGATAGGGTAATAACCAGGGCGGTCAAGCCCTTGATATAGAGTTTGGAGTAATCGACTTGCTCGCCGGCAGCAACAATTACCTGGATCAATACTTGCTGGTTGCTGGTACTCTGGCGGACGATCAAAGCCTCCGCTTTCTTGACACCAATCTCGCCAAGCCGCGCGGCTACCTGTAGCGCCAGGGCATTCATCCGCTGGCTCCCCAGACGGCAGCCAGTCTCCAGACCCACAATCTGATCTTTCAAGCCACGGCTGTGAAAAGCTAGCCGGTAGACTCCGTTGGATAGGCTGAGGGCAAAATCAAGTTTATTTCGATAGCCTACTGTCTGGTTTGAGGCAACGACAGCCGGCAGCTTGATATCCAGCTTGTACTGCCCGAAGGCGTCGGCCAATATCGCTTGTTTGAGTTGCAGTTGATAGTCGTAATTCACTCCCTGCCATGGCGCGCAAGCCAGATAATGGCTTTCGGTCTCGCCGCTACGGTACTTTGACGGCTGCACGATTTTCACAACTGTCGCCTCGGCATGACTCTTTTTCTCGGAAATTATCTCCACTTCAGCCACTTCCCCCGGCAACGGCCCAACACAAAATACAGCCTTGCCGTTTTTTAGGCGG
>JAYUFZ010000034.1:0-8285 GCA_043767845.1 bacterium
TGTGTGGAGGGGCTATAGCTCAGCTGGTTAGAGCGCGTCACTGATAATGACGAGGTCTCTGGTTCGATTCCAGATAGCCCCACCACTTTTTTTCAACTATTTGCCTTGAGCATGTCACTGCAAATTGCCTACAGGCAATTTTCTCGCGCAGGCGAGATAATGACAGGGTCGGAGGTTCGAGTCCTCCCAAGCCCATGAAGCATAAGTATCTTTAACTCATTTAATTATCTTTTGTTATACTTATGCCATGAAGTCAAAAACAAAGATATCTTTATTAATTTTATCGATAAGCATTTTTGTGTTAATTGGAGCTAAGTATTTTCTGAATGGCGCATCGTCAAAAGAAATTACCGTCACAATAATTGATTATGGGTCAAGCGTATGCACTCAAGACATTCCGACCTCAAGCTGCGGATCATACAAGGTAGCCGTGCAGACGAATGGGGGACAAAAAGCTACCTATAAGGTGGCTGGCTATAGTGATCATGATCGAGATAGTAAATTGTACTATGCACTATCTGCCAAAATAATAAGCGCAAAAGAAAAACATACTCAAGTTGTGTTAAAGGTTAATAATAAAAACGAAATCATAGCAGTTCAGTAGTAACGATTGCATAAAAGATAGCCCCACCATATCTCTTTGATGGGTATAAAATCGCCTTGTAAAAAACCCTTGACGGCAAAATTCTGGTTTGATAAATTATTTTCAGGAAGACGAAGTGATACAGCGCAATCGTAAATGTAGCAGTTCAAGTTAGTAAGTATGTTCGATGGTGCGTCGTCCGTTTGTTAGTTAGTAAGCTACATCTGTGGGCGCAAATCTTCCTGATTTGATCTGACCTGTCCTGACCATAAAAAAGAGGCACATTCGGTGCCTCTTTTTATTTTGGATTTTGGTATCATAGTTACATGGAACGTCACGCTTTAGATATGATCAAGCTTCGCCAAGCTCTCGAGGCGTCGTGGGATGACGCGACATCTTATATGAACGTTAAAGAAGCTGGCAATCCAGCGCTTGGCCAATGCTATCCCACCTCGCGTGTAGTGCAATCATTTTTTCCGGAGCTTGAGATCGTCGAGGGCGAAGTTGACGCCGGCAATCCCCGGCCAGATAGTCATTTCTGGAACGTGCTGGTAGTCGGCGACAAGCTCTATCACATTGATCTGACTTGGCAGCAGTTCCCAACGGGATCAAAAGTTCTTTGGTTCAAGATTCGTGGCAGGGAAGCACTGGGGGACAGCCAGAAGACGATTGACCGGTGTGATTTGTTGCAGCAGCGCGTGGAGCAATATATTCGTAAAGAAAAAAGCTTGACAGCATAACCATTTAACTGTATTGTGTGCAAACATCACTCTAGTGATGACAATATTAAGTAACCAGGAAACCAATCATGTTTCATTTTGAAACCCCTGAAGTCTCCGAGGGTGCTGCCCGCTCGTAATCGGTTTGTAAGTTTTTATAGAACTGTATGCAAGCTGCGGCAAACGTCCGATCTTGTACTCAGTTCCCTAAAAATTTAATATCCAAAATCCCCACAACCCCAAGCAAAGCAGGTAAGTTATGCAAAAGGAACACCCGTTTAGGCTGTTATTGGATGTGATGCGCGATGATCCGGCGATTGCGCCGGAGTTGCCAATTATTAAGAAGATGGCAATTGGCACCTTTGCTTGGCTGTTTGTAGCCGAGTTGGCGCTGGTTTTGCAGTCCTACCCGATCAAGTTCTTCATTGATGAGCTTGGACGGGGGCATCGTTCGATCCGCAAACTGCTGCTGATCTCATTGATCATCGGCTTGACCTATAAGGCCAGCTCGCACATTCGTTCGGCTATGAGCCAGCGGCGTAACACCCTGCAATATCGCATGTGGCACGATTGGTGGAGCTATGGTCACTTGTGTGAGCTTTTGCTCTCCAGCGATTGGCACATTGCCCATTCCACGGGTGAGAAAGACTCGATTGTGGAGAAGAATATTAGCCGCTTCGAAGGGCTGGTGAATGAGTTTCTGTTTGAGACTATCCCGGTTACCCTGCGCATCTTCTTTACGACCATATTCATGTTCGTCCTTGGCTGGCGCTATGGCCTCTTGTCGCTTGCGACGGTTGTGCTTTACGCCTTGCAGGCGAGGCGGACCGAGCGGGCAATTGCCCCGCAGCGCAAGGAGTACCACGCCCAGATGAAAGATCTGGAGCGTTTCGGCTCAGAGTTGACGCGCAACTGGAAGGCCATCAAAGGCTTTGGTCGGGAGACCGACTTCGCTGCCATGAATGAGCAAAAACTGCTCGACTTCTGCGAAGGCGAAATACCACGCCACAAACGCTACATGAAGTACATGGTCAAGCAGGAAAATGTCTTGACCGCTTCGCGCATGTGCCTTTACGGCCTGATCGCTTTGAGCCTTTCGAAGCAGCAGACCAGCCTGGGCGCCGTGGTGCTGGCCACCAGCTGGATGGAGAAGTCGTATTCTAACTACGGCCGCTATGCCGAATTCCAGCATTGGCTGGGTCTCGGCTGGACAGCGCTCGGTGAGCTGGTGGAACTTTTGATCCTGCCGCCGACCGTCCAACAAATGGAAAAACCGTTGTGGCCCGAGACATTTCAAGGCGATGTCCGTTTTGAGAACGTCAGTTTTAGTTACCCGGCTAGTCCGAAGGTAGTACTGAGTGATGTCTCATTCGAAGTATTGCCCAACCAGAGTGTGGCCATTGTCGGCTTCTCTGGTGGTGGCAAATCCACTGCGATGGCCTTGGCCCAGCGCCTCTACGACCCGACCTCCGGCCGGATCTTGATCGATGGTATCGACCTTCGTGAGCTCGACCTCGATAGGTTCCGGCGCAGTATCGGGGTGGTCGACCAATCGGCTGATCTGTTCGATATGAGCATCCTGGAGAATATCCGGGTGAGCTGTCCACAGGCCAGTGATGAAGCCGTCTATGAGGCGGCGCGTCAATCTTATGCGCATGATTTTATCTGCGAAATGGAGGAGGGTTACCAGACCCAGATAGGCGAGAATGGCATCCGGCTATCCGGTGGTCAAAAGCAACGCTTGGCAATCGCACGGGCGCTACTGCGCAAGTCGCCGCTACTGATTCTTGATGAGCCGACCAGCTCGCTGGACGCTATCTCGCAAAAAAAGATCCAGCAGTCGTTTGCCGACATCATTGCCAGGCGCGAGAGCACGATGTTTATCATCGCCCACCGTTTTAGCACCATTATGAGTGCAGATGTGGTGATTGTAATCGATGAAGGCCGGATTGTTGAAATCGGGTCCCACGAGCAGCTTGCCAAAATGAACGGCCTGTACTCCAAACTCCGCGCCATGGAGGCCGAAGGCCTGCTCGACGCTTAATGTAATTAGTCCATTGTCCATGTCTACTTGCCCCCGCCAACGGCGGGGCTTTTTTTGTCTATAGATGAGAAGCGGCCGGATCCTTGGGAGATCCGGCCGCAATGTTACCAGTGTTTCTTGATGAGAGTGCCGCACTCCCAGCAGATTGACTCGCGTTTATTTACGAGAAGGCCGGGCTTGCCGCAGTGGCGCCTGAACATGCTGCCGACGTGGAAGTCGACCGGCTGCAAGCCGTCACCTGCTCTTGTTCGTTCGTAGATGGCTACCTGAGCGCCTTGGCCAAGATCTGACTGTTTCATGGGCTGCTGCTCGATAAGCCGTGATCTGACGAGCCTCTCAATTGTCTCGAAAGGTTCGAGGCTCTCGCCCCAGCGGGCTATACCGAAGAAGTGGGCTTCGCCAGTGTTGGCCGATCCACCGCCGCGCAAAGCAGGGAGCCAATTCCGATCAATAGGTCTTTGTCCAACGATACCAACGATCATTGGATCCCTGTCAAACCGGCCAGGCGTCCATATCTCTAGATCATCAAAAACATTGAGCGCGTCGGCCAGCCGTGTCTCTTCGAGCACCTGGCGGGGGATGAGGTCGTGATCGTAGTCTGCCCACCCACCACCAGCCTTGGAATGGGAGGTGGGGAGGAAGCCACTCCAAACGGCCAGCTCGTAAGTGCTGAGCCGAGGGTAGAAGACTGCGGCATCTTCGGGTGAGGCGCCTGAGTGCTGCGCCTGTCTCCCTAAGCCTAGCGATTGACACAGCTCTTTTCTGGAAGCCGAGCCTGCCGCATCACTGATCAGTTTGTCGATGTTGTCTTTGTCGGTGTGACCATTCCGGTACAACTCAACCACGGTAGCCATGTTGCTCCTTTGAGGATTGGGTGGGGCCTGAAGTATGGGTGGATACTACATCTGGAGACTGCTTATGTCAATAAACTCGACATGCTATGATACATGTAATTTAAAGGATCAGAACTATGAGTGAAATGCCAGCTTTTAATCCAAATCTGGGCTCCGAACAAGCGCATGATGAGCTGCAAGCCAAGCGTGACAGCGAATCAGCCGAGCTGGCAGCTGCACAGGCCGCCCGAATCGCTGAGCTTAACGCTATGCGTGGAGTTGAAACGCCACAGCCTGCCGAAGAGGTCGAAACTCCGGAATCCCAGCAGAAGGCGGCCTAACCCAATTTACGCTTGAAAGAGAGCTAAAGCTGTTGTAGTATTGCTCAGTCAATAGATCCCAAATGCTGGGGCATTAGCTCATTTGGTAGAGCACCTGCTTTGCAAGCAGGGGGTGGTCGGTTCGAGCCCGACATGCTCCACCATTTGGGATCTACATCTAAAACGCCTCCGGGCGTTTTTTTGGTTGTGCTTGTAGCAATAAGTGCAGGGGCATAAGCTTGTCCTATCCACCTCGTGAACTGGAGCACCATGAACTATCCGCGTTTATCGACGAAGACCAATCTCCGCCGCTCATATACCATCACTTTTGCGCTGGTCGAGGGTTATGAGCCGGGAAGTATCGAGCACAGTCGTGATGAAGCCTACGCCTTAGCAGCTAGCTGGATGGGCGCTCGTTGCCAGTCGCAGCTCGACTATCTAACGGGGATTTTTACTCCGGTAAAGCTGGTATATGCCTGGCAAAATGGGAATAGTGCCGAAATGCGTATCGAGGAGGCTTTGGTCTTTTCGGGAGAAGTATCAATCATCTACGCCCCGGACATGCCCGACGAGCAGGTAGAAGAACTCCTTGATGAACTTGCTAGCTTCGTCGGTGAAGCCATGGGCCAGACTCGCATATATATCACTTACCGAAATGAGGCCTGGATACTCGAGGCCGAGGGCAAGACTTCGCCCCGGGGTAGGTCCACGGAGTAAGCGGTTTGAATAACCAAGCCGCTTTTTTGATGGTTGTCTTGCAGCCATGTATACGCCCATAATCAAACCATGCTCCTAACCAACCACACCCTCACAGGCCTGGTCATCGGCGCGACTTTACGCCAACCACTGCTCATAGCACCCGTCGCCTTTGCTTCACATTTCATTTTAGATACCACGCCGCATTACGGCTTGAAGGTCCGGCCCAAGAATGTCTTTGCTAGCAAACAGTTCCAATCCCTGGCTTGGAAAGATAGCTTACTGTCTACACTGGTCGCCCTGAGCGCCATCTATTTCCTCCCAGGCTTGTTTTGGCCGCTCACATTAGGGGCCTTCTTTGCTTGCCTGCCAGACCTGTTTTTCATCCCGCTGCATTTCTTTAAATTCCATGTGAGCAAAAAGCTCTTCAAATTTCACCAGCGCATTCAGTGGTCGGAAACGCCCTGGGGAATTGTGACCGAGGTAGTCTGGGCGACTGGCATGGTGGCCATATTAGTAGCCCAGCATGGCTAAACAGGTTTGACGCCGTCCGTCCTACTCCTCACAATAGCTTAAGAACAAAGTGGTAGATATGCAAAAATACCACAACGACATAAAGCCTTGGCAGTTTGCCACAAGTTTTTGATCTTGGGACTCAGGGCGAGTCAACGAAATAGATCAGTCTATACTCTCGCTAGCGGCATAGGCTAGCTGCGGCTGAAGTTCTCTGACCGGCTGCAACAGTGGTGTGGGCTGTGCGTAGCTAGGAATATCGGTTATTGGTGCACGTTTTTCGTATCTGCCCAGGTAGATCAGGAATGAGAGTAGGTAGGTGGTATTGAGGGCGGTGAAGAGCACGCTGGTAGTTACAAGCCCGCTGCCGCTGCCGCGCACCATCAGCAGTACACCACGAGTAATAGCCGCGACTGAGACAAATACCAGAGCCCATAGGAGCGCTTTGAGGTAAGTGCGTTCACCCGGGGCGACTATTTTCCTGGAGACGGCAAACTTGCGTTGGACTTTTATAATGCCCCACAGGCCGCCGAAATGAGCTAGTAAGCTGGCCGCGTGGTATGACTCACTGTGGATGAAGTGATAGCTGCCCCGAGCATAAATGGCAGCAATAGTAATGCCTGTGACCACATTAGCCCACACCATCAGGCCATAGTATTGGCTGGAAAGGTGAACGGGGGAGGTGAGCAGTGCGAGCGACAGGATTGGTGTGAGTATGTAAAACAATTTCTGCACACCTTGCAAGTGGGCGAGTGTGGCGCTCAGGTAGTTGAGCCTTTGTTGGAAGGTGAGCCCCCTGGCCCGCAGCGGTGAGTCGGGCGAGCGGAAGAGTAAGCCCAGTGAGCCAGCCGCCCAGCGCCGGCGCTGCTTGTAGAACTCCTTGAGGCTTTCGGCCTCTAGCCCGTAGGCCAGGGCTTCCGGTACAAAGATCGACTGCCAGCGGGCGGCATGCAGTTTGAGTGAGGTATGAATGTCTTCGGTGGCCGTGCCGGTGGCAAAGCCGCCAATACTGTCGAGGGCGGACCGCCTGAGCACGGCTGAGGTACCGACAAAGAAAGCCGAATTCCAGCGGTTTTTGGCCGGTTGAATGACGTCGTAGAACATCTTCTGCTCGCTCCACAGCTTGCCTCGGTGGCTGCGCCTGAAAAGAAAACTGTGGGTATTGTAGAAAGTTTGAGGCGTTTGCACGAAGCCGATCCGGGAGTCATCGAAGTAACCCATGGTGCGTTCTAGGAAGTGGGCCTGGGGGATATGGTCGGCGTCGAGGGTCAGGATGAAGTCGGCTTTGGAATGAGCCAGCCCATTATTGAGGTTGCCGGCTTTGGCATGAAGGTTGGTCGTGCGCGGCAGGTAGTTGATGCCCAGGTGTGTAGCAAGCTCGCTCACCCACGGACGGTTGCCATCATCAAGCACCCAGACGTGGCCATGGCCTCGTACCCCGACTGCGCCCTTCAGAACTGGTCCCAATATCGACGGGGGTTCGTTATAAGTAGGCACAAAGATATCCACCTTCGCTCTGCCGCGCCACGGACGGTGGATCGGGTAGTAAACGTCGCGGATCATCCAGAGGTGGAGCAGGCCGGTGGTGACGCCATAAAAGTCGGCTGCAAGCATCAGCGGCCCGCCAATAAATAACCAGTTCACAGCTGTGATTCGCCAAATGGCGAATGGCAGGGCAATCGCGGCGTAGCCGAATAGTAAATAACGTTGCCAGAAGGGTTCGGATCGCTTGGCGAAAGCCACCCGGTAATTTGCCGGGTTTTCGGAAGTAATTTCAGCAATCGGCACATCGTGAGTAGTCATATTCTAATCTTAAACGGTATGGCATATCTCTCAAGCATAAGCATGAACAAATAACCAAAGGAGGTTATAATAAAGGCATAAGAAGGCCAAATAATTATGTCCGATATCCCAACTACAACTATTAAGCAATCGGTGACGTTCTCGGCATCGCCAGCCCGCGTCTACGAGGCTTATATGAAAGCCGAAGAGCATGCCGAGTTTACTGGCGCCAAAGCGGTGATCGTGCCAAAAGTCGATGGCCGCTTTGAGGTTTATGATGGCTACGCGGCTGGCACATTCACTGAGCTAATACCGGGTGAGGTCATTGCTTCCACTTGGAAGGAGTTGGACCCGGCTTGGCCTGCAGGTCACTACTCGAAACTGCGTATCGAGCTAAGCACCAACGAAGATGGTGATTGTGAGCTCGGCATGGTGCATAGCGAGGTACCAGAGGATCGGTCGGCCGACATTGCCGCTGGCTGGCACGACTACTACTGGAGCCCGCTGGAGGAGTACTTGCAAGACGAGACCGGCGCCTAACTGCACTACACTCCCCAATGGACAAAACGCCCCCTGAGCGAACTCAGGAGGCGAGGGGAATTTGGACGCTGTGGAGTATGGATTGATGGTTTCGGGGTAGCCAATGTTGGGCATCGGGTAGTAGGCGAAAAGCGCTGCCAGACCCAGTAGTTACCCGGTTGCGCATCATACTTTCAATCGCTTTGCAGGCGCTAGACAGCGACTTGTGGCGCGAGAGCTGGCCAGGCCTTGGATCGCACCACTGGTTTAGTAGCA
>JAYUFZ010000035.1:0-20283 GCA_043767845.1 bacterium
GCTGTTTCTTGCTGCTCAACCATATGTTGCAACTCGGCGCGTTTGACGCTCAGGTCGTTAGCTAAGCTGTCACGCTTCATTTCAAGATCGAGTAAGATACGGCTCGCTTGCTTTTGTTCGCCAGCGTGTTTTTTTTCGGCCTCAGCTAAGGCCGCTTGCAGGTCGCGTAGTCTGACCAACTGACGACTATTCTCTTCCCTGCGTAGCGTAAGCCTGGAAACGGATTGCTCGCAATTAGCTTGATCTGTGATTGCCGCCGCCAGCGCCGTGCCGTAGTAACGGCTTCTAGCAACTTTCAGGCTCGCCCGGTGTTTAATTTGCAGCTCGGCCGCCTGGGCCGCTGTGGCTAGTGAACTCACCCGTGGCGCCAGCTCACCCAGAATATCCCGAATGCGAACCATATTGGCCTCGGTGGCTGCCAGTTTAGCCAAAGCTGATTTACGGCCCAGCTCATAGACGCGGATACCGCTGGCTTCGTCGAATAATAGTTTGCGCTCACTTGGTGTGGCCAAAATGAAACTATCAATAGTTCCCTGGCCAATAACCGAGTAAGAGTTCGCGCCAAAACCAGCTTCGCCGAGAATTTGCTGGATCTCTTTCAGAGGGGCTTTTTTGCCATTGAGCCGGTATTCTGTTTCACCGCTTCGGTAGAGCAAGCGGCTAATTTCTATTTCTGAAGCATCGACTTGCAGTTTACCGGCACTATTGTCAAAAAGCAGGCGCACTTCGGCTAGGCTGGCCTTGGCTCGTTTCTCGGTGCCAGCAAAGATGACCTCATCATTTTTTTTGAGGCGCAAGTTGCGGGTCGATTGTTCGCCGAGCGCCCAGCGGATAGCGTCGGCAATATTACTTTTACCCGAGCCATTCGGCCCCACAATCGCACTAATCCCGGGCTCGAAGTCGAGCTTCGAGACACCAGCAAAAGACTTAAAACCGTGAATGTAGAGCCGTTTTAAGTACATATCAGATTGTCCGTAGGTAGCATTACTACAATTATAGCAAATACATCTGCTCTATGAATCAAAAATCCCCCATTACTGGGGGCTAGGCAGCAAGCGTTGGCTGCAAGGAGTGGCTAATGATGGTCTGGAGCACGCAGGGTTCCGAAAGTTCGCTGAAGTGGTCGGCCGAGCCATCTATAAGCTCGATGTCGCCAGGAATCTTGGCTCGCAAGCGGGCGTGGTGTCTAGCGGGGACGACAAGATGATTTCTAGCTCCTGGCAGATACGATGACCGGGTAGGCCAGAGCACACCATCTCCGGGCAAAAAACTGTGGCTGGGGGCTACCCACAGAGAATGCAGGCGGCCGCCCAGTCCGCGCGATAGATAGCGCTCGTGAGCCTGACGCAGGGCGACCAGGAAAGGGCTGCCTTGCGACATGTCCGATGCCGCTGGCACGAACTTATTGAGCTCTGCCGACCTGGCGCCATTGAAAGGACCGGACAGACAGAATGCCGACGACACGCGCCCGGGATGAGCATAAGCTAGGCGGGCAGCTAGCAAGGCACCCTGGGAATGGCCCACAACGATAACAGGGTCTTTGCCTACCAATAGTTTGAGGAATTCGGCTTCAACGTGCTCGTAGCAGTGATCGAGGCCGCCAAAACCGAACCCTGGAAGACTCAGAATTGTGGCATTCGGCAACTTGCCGGCCATGGAGCTGTAGAAACGCTTGGCAACGGGTCCAGGAACGCCGGTACCGGCGATGACCAGTGATTGCATTATTCCCCCTTGAATATTTCAAGCTGCGGCGTGTGCCTACCGGTACGATAGTCCTTATGCTTAGAAATTACAACAACTCTCGGCCGCGCAACAAAAAAGAGGCTTACGCCTCTTCCTTGATTCTAGTGCGTATTAAGCTTCTAGGCTAGTCGGTTTATAACCGTAAGTCTTCAGGGCATTCTCGGCCGCCATCTGTTGGGCAGCTTGTTTGCTGGAGCCTTGGCCCTTGCCGCCGAGACGGTCGCCGATATAGACGCCAACCACAAAGACCTTATCGTGATCGGGACCAGACTCATCGAGCACCCGGTAATTCGGCGTTTGGCCTTCGCGCTCCTGGGCCATCTCCTGGAACTTGCTTTTCGGGTCAACCCAGCTCCCAACTTTGAGGATGTGCGGCAGGGTGGCAATAATGTATTTGGCGATAAAACCGCGAGCTGCCTCGTAGCCCTGATCCAAGTAAATCGCGCCGATCAAAGCTTCGACAGCGTTCGCCGAAATCAAAGCCCGACTGCGGTCGTTACCTTTGGCTTCACCACGCGACAATTTCAGGAATTGTCCGAGACCGGTGGTAATAGCAACTGCTGAAAGTGACTCAGTTTTTACCAAGGCTGAGCGCCAATTGGTAAGGTCGCCTTCGGGATTTGAATAATGGCGATAGAGGTAGTCGGTCACTACGAGCTCAAGCACAGCATCACCTAGGAATTCCAGGCGTTCATTGTGCTCAAGTCCTAGCTTGGGGTGCTCATTGAGGTACGAGCGATGGATAAAAGCTCGCTCCAAAAAAGCTACATCGTTAAACTCTATTCCAATACTATCTTGGAAATCACGTAAATCAGTCATTATTCTTTGTCCTTTGCCGCCTCTATGGCTTCTAATTTTGCTAGCCCCATACGGAATAGTTTCTCGGTATCTTTGTATTCTATAAGCTTAAGCGCTTCATCAACTTTAAACCAGCGAGTGTCAACAATCCCCTCGCTGTCACCGGGGATTATTTCACCAGTAAAGCGCGTGGCCTCCATAAGGTAGACATAAGTAGTCATGAAGATAAGTTTGCCTTCGCGACGGTAGAAAAAGTGAATTTTGTCCAGCTTGTCACGGATTTTTAGGTGCTTGAGTCCAGTCTCTTCGCCTACTTCGCGAACAGCCGTCTGCTCCAAGCTTTCACCCTCTTCGACATGGCCTTTGGGTATCGTCCAGCGCCCCTTATGATCTTGGATCATTAGGATATCGAGCTGGTCGGCTCCAACGCGGCGGTATACTACCCCGCCAGCCGAATATTCACGAATGGCTCTAGCCGGCGTGCTCGGTTTTCTTTTTTGTATCTTCTTCTGCTTCATAAAACTCACTAGATCTGTAAATAGTTCCCAGTACGCCATTCACGAATTTGCTGGAATTCTCGCCGCCGAAGGCTTTCGCCAGCTCAACAGCTTCGTTAATAGCGACCTTGGGCGGAACATCGCGTTTGATCATCAGCTCATAAATGCCAATGCGCAAGACAGTTTTGTCGATCTTGGCTATCTGGTCGACAGGCCATTCAGGAGCAGCTGGCCCAATAATGTTGTCGATTTCTTCGGTGTGGGCCAGGACGCCGTTGACAATATCATGCACAAAATTGGTATCGTCAATGCTGCCGCTAAATTCGTTGATATTGCGCTCAAGAATCGGCGTTACCTGGACATCGGTCTCTTCGCCGTGGCTACGAAAATCATACTCATAGAGCGTTTGCATAGAGACTATCCGGCCGAGGTGACGATTTGATGCCATATTATTTGGTGCGGCCCTTGATTAAACCAAGCGATGCGGCCTTCAGCAAACGGCGAGAGAGGCGCTCACCATTGCTTGCCAGCAGCAATTGTGTAGGCTTGATGGCGTGGTGGCTGCGGCGTTGGCCTTGCGAAGCCCGGGAGGTGCGTTTTTTTGGTACTGCCATTACTTTGACTCGTCTTTCTTTATTACTTTTGGATGGCGTTGGACTGGTTCTGAGGCGTACTTGCTGGCTTCTGGAAGGCCTGGGCAGGTGGGGCCACAGCTTTGGCGGATGGGAATTTGAACCATGATTTCATCACTTATCACGGGATCAAGATCGATGTCACCGTCCTCTGTGATCGGCCACTGCTCGCCCGGAATAGGCGCAGTGGCAAAATCGGCTTCAATTTCCAGCTGCAAAGGGTGCTCGTACTGCTTCAAACAACGATGACACTCGAGCTCGATACTACAAGCAAGATCTGCGTCAAACTCAAGATCGGTCTCGGTCTTGATAATACTCGCTTCACCTGATAGTGGCTTAATGAGGGTAATTCCCTCAAGTTCTGGACGCTCATCGGTAATGATGAAGGTTCGATTGGCAGCCAATTCGCTTGCTAAAATGTCGGAAACATTGATGTGCATGTTGCACTCTTGGTGTTAATTATAGCGCTCATAGGGCATATTTGCAAATTCGTCTAGTCGCCGGTGACCACAAAGTTGACGATTTTGCGCGGAACTACGACTACCTTGGTGGGCGTTTTGCCAGCCAGATGGCGGATGATGGTCGGATCAGCTTTGGCCCTAGCTTCCTGATCTTCTTTGGAAACACTGGCCTCCATGACAATATTGGCCCGTACCTTGCCATTGATCTGGATAACCACCGTTACCAGTTCATCTTTGATGAGTTCTGGATCGTAGGCCGGCCAGGACTGCAGGTGCACACTCTCGGTCTGCCCCAGATCATTCCACAGCTCTTCGGAGAGGTGAGGGGTAAACGGTGCAAGCATCAATATTAGATATCGTGCCGTCCTTTGGGCCAACGCTTGGTCGGACACTAATTTAGCAGTATTCTCGGCTTTGGACAAGTAGTTTACATATTCCATCATGGCGCTGACAGCCGTATTGAAGTGCATATCGGCAATGTCTTCGTGTACTTTTTTGAGAGTTTTGTGGGTGATACGCTCGGTGGCCAGCTCGAAAGCTCCATCATGGTTTTGACCTTGGGCCGCAATCAACTTCTGGGCAATCTCCCAAATGCGATAGCTAAAGCGGCTGACCCCACCAAGGCGCTCGTCGCTCCAGGCGGTGGCTTCATCAAAAGGCCCCATGAACATTTCATAGAGGCGTAATATATCAGCCCCGTAACGTTGCACTACACCATCGGGGTTGATGACATTCCCCTTGCTCTTGCTCATCTTGGCACCATCAGGGCCCATGATCATACCGTGGCTGCGGCGCCGGGCGTATGGTTCGCTAGTCGGCACTAGGCCTTGGTCAAAGAGGAATTTGTGGATAAATCGGGAATAGAGCAGGTGCAGGGTGGTGTGCTCCATACCACCGTTGTAGAGATCGATCTGCAGCCAATATTTGGCCTTTTCGGGGTCGAGAAATACTTTGTCATTTGTTGGATCAATATAGCGCAAGAAATACCAGTTCGAGCCAGCCCAGTTGGGCATAGTATCAGTATCGCGCTTGGCTGGTCCGTCGCACTTCGGGCAAGTGGTGTTTACCCAGTCGGTGATCGCGGCCAAAGGTGACTCCCCCGTCTCAGTCGGCTCATAATGCTCGACTTTGGGAAGTTCAATAGGCAATTGATCCTCAGGCACTGGCACCACTCCGCATTTCGGGCAGTGGACCATCGGGATCGGCTCACCCCAGTAGTGTTGGCGGGAGAAAATCCAATCACGTAATTTATAAGTGGTTGTACCGCGGCCGCAGCCATTGTCAAAGAGGTATTTGACAATGGCTTGCTTGCTATCATCCGTAGACAGGCCGTCGAACTGGCCGGAATTCGTTAAGATTCCAGGGCCGGTATAGGGCTTGTTTTGGATAAAGTGCTCAAAGACGAAGCGATGAAGAGCATCTTCAATTTTCTTGTCGGCCGTGGTGAAGTCAAGCCACTCGACCTTAAACTTGCCCTGTTCATTGGCTTCCAGTTTAGTTTTGATCTGCTTGTCGCTTTCGAGCTCGAAGAGCAGACCCGTGGCATCAATCAATCGGGCGACATTCTTAGACTTGGCAAAGTAATTGTGGTGGATGGTTTGTGTCTTGTCGACGAATTTCAGATTAGTATAGCCAGTCTCTTCTTCGATCTCACGTTCGGCGCACTCGACAACATCTTCGTTGTTCTCAAGGCCACCACCAACCAATAGGTTGCCGCCGTTTTCACCCCAATTAATGGATAGCAGCTTACCGGCTTTACGGTCGACGACCAGTGCCACTATGCTTTTGCGATACTCTGGATCCTTCTGGACTACACCGGTGAACGGTTCGATAACTGGGATTACAGGCAGATCAAAAGCCCTGGCAAATTCGAGATCACGCCCATCGTGAGCTGGCACAGCCATAATAGCTCCGGTCCCATAGCCCATGAGTACATAGTCAGCAATCCAGATAGGCACTTCCTTGCCAGTCAAGGGATTGATGGCGTAACTACCAGTCCAAACCCCGGTTTTAGTCCTGTCGGTTTCCTGACGGGTAACCTCAGATTCGGACTGGGTCTTTTTTACATAAGTTTCAACGGCCTTTCGTTGCGAATCAGTGGTCAAAGTCGGTACCAAGCCGTGCTCGGGGGCTAGTACGAGAAAAGTCGCTCCGGCCAATGTGTCGGGGCGTGTGGTAAATACGGTGATTCGACGGGCTACCAGCTCAAAATGATAAATGGTTACTACAGTGTCGAGTGTCACTTGATCGCCATAATATCGACGATAATCAGCTAGCTGCTCATCGCGACTCCTAAAAGACTCATGTCCATCAAAATCAAGCGGTACCTCGCCAAGCTTGCGCTCTTCGAGCTGAGTAATTTTGGCTGTAGTAAAGCTTTCGACGCGCTTAGGGTCAAATCGGGTCGCAAGCTCAGCATAGTCGCCGACTTTGAGCTTCTTGGCTTCGAGCCGGATGGTATTAGTTTTGCTGCCGTCCATTACTAGCTTAGTCAACTGAGGAGTGAATTTGAGGGTATCAGCAGTATTCTGGGTTTTGCCGACCACAAAGTCGACATGTGCGCCTTCGCTTTTGCCAACCCAATTGATCTGTTGGTTGGCGATGCGGTCAAGATAATCAACCGTTTTCAGGTCCTCGACGAGCCGATCGGCATACTTAGTAATGCGGATGAGCCATTGCTTGAGGAACTTCTTTTCGACTGGCGTGCCGCAACGCTCATGCTTACCATCGACAACTTCCTCGTTGGCTAGGCCAGTTTTCTCAAACGGACACCAGTTGATGGCGATTTCGTCTTGGTAGGCGAGGCCAGCTTTATATAATTGCAAGAATATCCACTGCGTCCACTTATAGTAGCTCGGATCGGTCGTATTAATCTCGCGTGACCAATCAAAGCTAAAGCCCAGCGACTGCATCTGGCGCTTGAAGGTCGCCACATTGCGCTTGGTGGCCAGCTGTGGGGCGATCTTATTCTTGATAGCATAGTTCTCGGTCGGTAACCCAAAGGCGTCCCAACCCATGGGGTAGAGAACATTATAGCCCTGCATGCGTTTGTGGCGGGCCATAATGTCGAGAGCTGTGTAGCTACGAACATGGCCGACGTGTAAGCCGTCGCCGGAGGGATAGGGGAACTCGACTAAGTAGTAATACTTTTCGCGTTTAGTATCATCGGTCGCTCTATAGATGTCGGTTTCTTGCCAAATGGCCTGCCATTTGGGCTCGATTTCTTTGGGATTGTAGCGTTTCATAGCTGATACTTTACCATTTTGGGGTCAAATTGTCACAAAAAAGCCCCCCAAAACTTCTGGGGGGCTCTATGCGGCAGATGCCGCGTAGAATTGTGAGCGGTGATCCGGCCCGAGGTGGCTCCCCGAAAGGGGAGGGTGCCATACTCGGGGCCGGATCGTGTCCGATGGAGGCGAAGCCATCGGACTGGGAGGTGGCCTGGCGGAGGCCACCTCCGCAACCTTATCGCACGGCTGACGCGATGTAGGTTGCATTCGCTACCAGAGCAGATCGCGGGCAGTGCCACACGCAGCTTCATGGAGCGAGTTTTCCCCCGATAGTGCTCATGAAGAGAACTTTCGGGGAAGCCTAATCAGAAGTGATTGCAACGGTTGTCTCTCCGCTGCAATCACCCCGCGTCTCGTTCGTGGACTTCCCCGACCACTACACGAGAGGCTAGTGCCCCGAGCGCCCCCGGCGGGATGGGGACGCTCGGAGCGAAGTTGCCCCGGACACCTTGCTGTTAAAGTGTCCGAGGCTGCCGCAGCAGCCCTGTGCCATTACTGGCAGCGATTGGTGCGTAACTCCAGCTATTACGAGCGAGTTAGTAGTCAGATATTACTCCGAGAACAGAGGGTTTGTCAAGACTGCTGCTGCAGCTATAGATATTGACATTGTGTAACTCTTATGCTACTATATATGATTCTTGCAAAAAGCTCATGCTTAATGCGGAATGTCCCTATCCCCTGGCGCCCTTAGGAGGCCCACCATGTCCACCACGACTCTCACCGCCAATGGCCATCACGTCATCAACCACCCCAGCGGCGCCGTGATCCGCGTCTGCGTCGTCGCCGAGACCTACCTCCTGGTCGACGGCCAGCGGGCCCCCAAGCCGCTCCCCGACCCGGAAGTCCTGTTCGATGACTACTGCGACGCCTTCGGCCAGACCATCGGCTTCGACTACGTGGTCGATCCGGCCCACATCCAGTGGATGACGGAGCGGGCCGCCTCGAGCGACAGCTACATCCGCCTGGTTATGTCGACGGCAGCCAAGGCTCCCGGCCAGCCGGAACGAGAGCTCCAGGAGTTCACCACGCTCTGGCTCAGCTGAGCCAACCACCGCCCCGCGCGGGATTCTACGGAATCCCAACCGGGGCGGTTCTCGTTTTGAAGCATCGACCATTTACAGTTTTCTCAGAATCTGCCACAATGTGCTCGTTCTCAGTTGCCCATTACCTAAGGAGGTGTCGTGGGTCATTTCAGAAGCACCTTCAACTACAAGCAGCGCTGGATTGAGTATCACCATTTAAAGGCCAAGGCGCAGCGGCTAGCCGCCAAGTCGGCGCCGCTTGACCCGACACGCCTAGATACCACAACACTTAGGGCTCTAGGCATCAGCCAAAAAGTCACGGCCATCCTGAGCTACTTCCGTGACGTCGAGGGCTATACCGATGGCCGCCATGGCTACCTGCATAAGGTCGCTCGTAACCCATGGCTGTGGCTCATGCCGACCCAATACCATTTCGCTTTCAAAGTCTGGTCGCCGGAAGAAAAAGGCCACGAGTTGTGTTTGGCCAAAATCTTGGCTGATGCCGGACACCCTACGGGCGAAAGCCAGCCGATTCTTCCCGAGCTCAAACTCAGCAGAGGTTACAAGCTTTGCCGGGCCATAATCGGTATAGCGCTTTTCCCGGCCCGCCGACTATATATTGCTGGCGTCATGGCGTGGGGCGCAATCAACGAGCTGACAACCCTTGAGGGCTATAAAATGGCCCGCTGCCACCTAACTACCGAAGAAGCTACCCTGGACGAGCTACTTCGTCAAATCCTTATCCAGGAAGCTCGGCACTACACGTTCTACTTGGAGCAAGCCAGCTATCAGCTACGATACAGTTGGTTCGGGCGGCGGTTTGTCAGCTGCGTGCTAACTAAGTATTGGAAGCCTGTGGGGTCGGGTGAAGGCTTTAAAGATCAGTCTGACTTCATGGACTTGATGGACACTCTGGTCGGCAATACTTTCGACGCTAAATTGCGGGCCGCGGACAATCAATTCGATGCCGAGCTACAACTCGGCTTCAGACCATTCGAAATCATGCTTGGCCAATTGTCCGAACACCGCAAGCTGGGAACAATGGCATAATGTAAAGCCCCCTACTCTATGGAGAAGGGGGCCGTTTTTATTTCGTGTACTGCCAGTGCCAGGGTTCATACATAATGCCATCAAGGTTACCTGGTGGATAGCTCAGATAGAAGCCGAAATCGGGGGCGTTCTCCGTGAGCCAGGCATACTCTGGTGTGCGGGCAAAGGCGTCGCCTAGCATATCCCGTTCGACGTTCAAAACGCGCAGATCGAGATCAAGCGCCGTCTGTTTGCTCAATCCGTGCTGGCTATATCCTGGCAAAGCCACTCGCTTAGCGGTTTTGGTGAAATCAAAATCATCGTTTTTGGCCGCCGAGGCCAAAAAAACCAGCGCTTGATAAGCTGGCGAGCGGTAGGCCGAGACGATAATCAATTCTGTTCCTAGGTCGCGCGACAAGCCGGCGTGCATGCGTTGATAGGCGACATACGCCCGCCGTGGTACATATTTGGTCGGCAGCAGTTCATTTGCTATAGCCCCATCCGGGCCGCGCACGGTTTGTTGTTGACACGAAACAGCCACAATATCTGGCCGTGCTTCCTCGAGACCCAGGAAAGGCCCGGTAAAACCCAGCTCGCGTGGGTCAAGGCGACGAACGAGTTTAACCAACTTCTGCTGATCTTGATCTAAGAGGAGATTGAGATCGTGAAAGCTAATCGTTTCTACCACTTTGCCAGCCGACCGCCATATTTCGACTTGTTCTATAAGCCCGCGGACGGTCGCCTGCTGAGCAGCCGACAAGAATGATTTGGTGTCTGATGGAGTGCTCACCAGGTCATAATAGCCTATAAAAAGCGAAAGCTCCACAAACCAAGGTTCGTGGAGCAAGAATTGTGAGCGGTGGGACGCCCTGGAGTCTGTTACGTTCCAGGGCGTCCCGTGAGTCGCAGTGGCCAGGGGAGGTCGGCCTAACTCGAGGTGACGAACCTTCGAGACTGCGACCAGCTGCCGTTTCGATTTCACCCTAAGGAGTAAGGGTGTTGCGACGCGCAGCTTCTGATCCGACATACTCGTCCGTCGTGGGACGAATAGATCGACCAGATTGGTGCTGGTGCTGGCGGCTAGATTCACGTCGCCACCACTGGACGCGTCCAGCCAGCCAGCACCAGCGAATAGTCCCTCACCCAGTCGACAGTTTCCCGTCGAACTCCGTTCCCCCCGGAGTTTGGAGTGAATCTGAGTGAGAGAGGCCTAGGCTTCAAAAGAGGCGGCAGGGGAATTTGAACCCCCAACTCTATACCCGAAGGTACATGCTTTTGGCTTAAGCTACACCGCCGACGCGTCCCACCAAGGTGGGACGAGACAAGCCCTAGATTACTCTTTTGCTTACGCGCCGTCAAGCAGTCTTTGAGCTACCCGGATTAGTCTTAGCCGCGTGCACGTCGATGGCTTCAGCGATCGCTCGGCGTGCTTCTGCCAAACCGGCCTTACCGATCTCCGAGGTGGCCGTATCTGGCCACCCAGCGCGCTGCCGGTCCTCGGCACTAACGGTTCGTGGTGCCGGCGGGAACAATTGGGCATCGGGCCCAGCTTCAGGCTTCATAGGAATGTCGCCAGCAGCGATATCGGCGTGCATGTCCCACAGCACATGTTCATTTTCCGGCCGGTTTGCGGCCGGCATGATCTTATCCTCGTCAAGGTTGGGGTTGAACCCAATCTCGCCCCCACTCTCAACGACATTGCCTTCAAATGGTGATTCAGTCATGGTCATACTATACCTTTTTCTTCCGGCGACGGCCACCCGAGGTGAGATAGTCCAGGTAGTATCCTGCCCCGAGAGCCAGGATACAAACAATTACTAGGAAAAGTGTGAAGCGAATACCAAAGCTCATTGCCAACAACTGTGCTCCCTACCTACATGAGAATTTTCAACGAACACCCACATAATACTCGTTTGGAGCCAAATAACAAGCTGCATCGGCTCATTGCGGCTGCCCCAAAGCAGGCTACAATTAAACCATGGGTCAACCCAATATTTTCTTCATCGGTCCGGCTAGCGTCGGTAAAACTACCACGGCTCGGGTGCTGGCGGCCAAACTCGGCCGTAAGTTTGTTGATATCGACTTCCGTTTCTGCGAACAGATCATGCTCATCCCGAAGTACATCGATGCATATGGCTACGCTCGTTACTGTGAGGCTAATTCTGCGCTTGTCGACAGACTGCTAATTGAATATTCTTCCGACACAGTTTTTGCCACGCCCTCAGGCTTTTTAGCGCATGAGGACTCACCACATCTTATTGAAAAACATTTGGGAGTAATCGGCACTGGCATCTCAGTTCTACTACTACCCGCCGTAGATCCTTTGCGAGGAGTCGATCTGGTAGTTGCCCGTCAAGTAGCCCGCTGGCCAGAAGTCGATCCAGAAGACGAGCGCCAGCGCTACCTGCGCCGCTTTAACCTATACAAAGACCAGGGTGATATCAAAATTATTGCCCACCGGGCGCCTGAGCTCGTAGCCGATGAAATAATTACCAAACTCAAAACTCATCACAATAAACCCGAGAGCGGCTAAATAGCAGGCAGAGTGTTGGCTAAGTGCATTAACTCGGCGTCATCATAGTGGTCGAGCAAGTCTGTAACATCCGTATCATTACTCAGCCTACGTTCAGCTCTCATTTGCTGCAGCTGTTCTATTTGGGCTGGTCCAAAAGCTGTAGTTTGAGGGTTAAAAGAATCGCCCAAAACTGTAAACATAGATCTGACACGCGTGTCGGTTTCCCTTAATAAACCGATGTATTCTGGATCCCTGGCACCCTCCTTAAATCTTGGCGCCCAATCCTTATAGAGTTCACTTTCTAGAACCCCATCCTGCGCCTGATGGCCGAGTTCGTGACGCAATAATTGCTCGGTTTTCGGGCCACCGATAGTAAAGCCTGGCCGTTCACTTACTGACGTATCGGGTACGAAAACAGCGCCAAGTACACTTTCGGGAGCGCCCTCAAGGGAATCACTAACGTTGAAGGCCTCCCCTTGCTCAACTGAGTTCGGGACACCGGCAGACCTGGCATACTCCCCCATTGCTGCCTTGAGCAGGCCCATATCATCAGGCTCGAGTACGTGAACCTTTCCTGACTCAAGATTGCCCCGAACCCAATCCTGGATCTGAACTACATCGGCATCATCAGCACCAGTCAGTTTAATACGCCTGGCAAACTCAGCTGAATTTACCCAGGCTAGCTTTTCGGCACGAACATCGACAATGAGTTGCTCATATTTGCTGTCGACGTTCTTGTCTAGAATTCCCTCAATCTGTAACTCCAGAGCTTTCTGTCGCTCAGCCACTTCGGTTCCAATTTCCGGCATAGTGTCAACGGCAGCGGGTACTACCGCCAGCTCATGGTTGGCCGGAGTTTGGGCTTCGCTGAGTAGCTTTGCGTAATCGGTAAACGTCGCCTCGGCCGACTCACGGGTTGTTTCTGGATCTGACATAGCATAAGTATAGCAAGGTTGACGCCCGGCAACAGTAGTCAAAAACAATTGACTAGCCGCTGAAACCGATTGGCATAAGAATAGAATCAACTCTATCACTCGGGAGCGAAGATGCCCACAAAGATTTCAATTCCCACCCAGCGTGAATTGGCCTTTGGTAAGGCCTTATCCGATCGTTGTTTGCAAGAGATAGTCACACGCCGAGTTGAGGACGTGGCCGGGCTACTTGGCATAGCCCCCATCGGCGTCAGAGCACTGGTCTGGCAGGCGCCCTGGCCACTTGATATGGCCTTTCGGGTCGCCGAGGCCCTTGAACTCGGGATTATCGATAGGCTTGAGCAGACCATCCACGCCGCTAGTGAGGTCCAATTGGTCCAATAGCCCAACTGCATAAGGCCGCCAGTCAGAAATGATTGGCGGCTAAATATTTGACTCCGTTACCAAGAAAAAAGCCCCACTTTCGTGAGGCGCTTTTCGTGGTGGAGCATAACGGGATCGAACCGTTGACCTCTTGCATGCCATGCAAGCGCTCTACCAGCTGAGCTAATGCCCCAAAACACCTGGAAACTATAGCAGAATGTGCAGCTGATTTCAATGCAAAAGCCCCGCCTACTTGGGGCGGGGCTGGAAGTTGAGGTAGCTTTGGGCTTCCTGCTTGGTCAGGTCAAGGCGCATGGCTAGCGGATAGAGCAGGGCTAGCCAAGAACCAGGCAAAATTCATTACCTTCTGGGTCGGCCATGACATACCATTGCCACTTGCCTTCAGTACATTTCTTAGTGAGTCTGCCGCCCAGCAGCTCAATCTGTGACCACGCGGCATCCAGATCTTCAACCTTGATATCCATATGTAGCCGGTTCTTGCCCATCTTGGGCTCGGAAACCTGCTGGAAGCTGAGGGTTGGGCCTTCAGGCCGGGCTGGCATCAGATCTAGATAGGGATGGGAGTGGTTGCTGATTTCTAAGCCAAGGAGTTTGCCCCAAAAACCCGCCACTTTCTCGACATCTCGGCAGTCAACAATAAGATAGGCCAGGTCACCAATTTTCATTACTCCAGCACCTCGACCAGAACTGGGAATGGCTGCTGGAAGCTAAAAGCGCTGAGCGTTGGCCCATGCTTTCTAAGCATAAGCAGCCGCTCTTCGGCCTCGCCGACAGTCGGCTGGTGTCCGATCGGTACCCACCAGAGCGTCTGCGAGGCCTCCACCATGCGGTGGAACCATTGCCCTCGCTGCCGCATGACCGCCAAATGTTGGCCGCCGTAGGCAAATGCCTTCAAGGCTTCGATCGACTCCCAGACTGACAGATTAATGATCAATTCCGGGTCACCAAATACCGGGATGGCCGTGGCGTCACCCGAATCAGACTGCAGCCGCCAGACAAAACCCGCTGCCTTATCGGCCAAGGCATTGACTGGATCGAGCTCGGCCACAAAGCCAGCCAGCAGCGGAGAATCAATCGGCGCTTTCAAGTGCGCGATATTGACATGGGCGATATGGTAACCCGGATTAGTCGTCACAACGACCTTTCATGCTCGATTTCAAAGATTTATCGGAACCCGGGTATCATACCTAAAATACGCGCAAAATGCACTATTGAGGGTTAACTACCACCATCAATGTGCAACCTGGATGTATCAATCAGCTTCGATATCGACGGTGTAAACAATATGATTTTCACGACCCCCAACGGCTCGTTATCTTCGGCGTCTCGGTCTAATTTGATAATGGCGTATCTTTTGATAGCTACATGCGGGCCGGATTTTCCCCAGGATGAAACAGAGCTATTGTAGACCCGGTGGACAATCATTTTTCTGCCCGTTTGCTGGTCGAACCAGCGTACCTCATCTACCACAGTGCCGTATCCTGGCTCTTCAACGGCCTTGGGCCGCGCGTAGGTGGCGTTCTGATCTTTGGCCCACCGTTTCCAAGACCGCACTTTGGCGGCGTAGAGCGATAAATAAACGCTGCCAAAGCCAAGGCCCAAGATGAGCGATACGGCGATAGACAGCCATTGCGCGGATGTTGGGCCGTGAAGTGCCTCGGAATACATTTCGTAGGCAAATAGGACGCCAAAGGTCATTACCACGAGAGAAAGCGCATATTCAGCAAGTATGTAGTCCATTAAAGCTACTATATCGCGTAATTTCTATAAAACCTATGGAAATGTACGTGGCGGAGGGGGAGGCTCGAACTCCCCACCTCAACAATGCGAATGCTGCGCCCGACCATCCGATAGCTACCGCAGAGCTACGTTCCTGTGTTTAAATAATTTCGTGGCTTATATATTCAAAATCAAATCAAGAAATACTTGTATTCATACGTTTTTGGAGTATAAGAGATGTATCACTCATTACCACAAGGTATGCGTGGCTGAATCTTGAAATCACTAGTATACATCCGAGCAACGTATTCCTAAAGGGGACAAAATGCACGATAAAGCAGCAGCACGTGGGATTGGCTTCTTAGCCGGGGCGTTGTTTTGCGCAGCGTCCTTAATGGTCGCAAATACTGTGCTCCGCATTGTTCAGGCCGAGCCCAAAGACCATCAATCAGTTCCTCTCGTCATACTCATACTCGTCTTAATATTCGGCGGCATCGGGGTTGCACTGCGTATCTGGACTCGGATGGTCACCCCAGCCGAACGTTGGTTAGCTCAGCACGAGCAAATAGCTAGCCCCTTCGGAATTGTAGCCAGCGCCGCGGGGATAGTAGGGACAATCGGCATTGTCGTAGGCGCAGCCGTCTTGGTGGCATTGATCGTTGCGGCATTTGTAGTTTTCGAGATCATGGTTGGCATCTGTGTAGCATTATTTGTTGTCGGAATGGCTTTGTAGCCACCACAGCGTATTTTCGTAATCTTCCCTCTTTTGGGATATTTACGAAGATACGCTTTTTTCTTTGCAGGAGTTACAGCCAGCGGATATCATGCCCAGCTATCCGCACGGTGTCACCAGATTTGCAGCCGCGTTTTTCGAGTTCGCGGGCGATGCCCATTTTGCCCAGGATATTGCGGAGGCGGCGAACGCCTTCGTCGAGCTGGTAGTTAGTGCGCTTAGCAAAGCCTTCAATGCGCGTGCCTGTAACTTCGAAAAGGCCTTCTTCCAGCTGCTGGGTTTTCCAAGGAATCTCCAGGGTAGTCTCGTCGACAACCAGGAGGGCTGCTTCTTCGCGAGCGGCCTCGGCTTCGTCACGAGCTTTGCGGACGAATGGAATTGCAGCACGCAATAGCTGATCGAGGCCCTTATGGGCAATGGCTGAGATCTGGAACACTTCTTGCTTGGAAGCCTTGGCAAGGGCCTTGGCTTTGATAATAACGTCTTCGGACTGGATTGATTCGATCTTGGTTAGCACTACCAACTGTGGCTTACTGGTAAGATCAACTTCGTAAGACTTCAATTCGTTTTGGATCACTTTATAATCCCTGCCTACATCGTCGCTGTTGGCGTCAACCAGATGAAAAACAATCGCCGTGCGCTCAATATGGCGCAGGAACTCGTCTCCCAGCCCCTTGCCTTCGGAAGCACCCTCGATTAACCCCGGTATGTCGGCCACAAGGAAGCTGAAATCATCCATATCCACCACGCCTAGATTTGGGATCAATGTTGTAAAAGGATAGTCGCCGATCTCTGGCTTAGCGTTGGTAATAACTGACAACAGAGTTGATTTACCAGCATTGGGAAGGCCTACCAGACCAATATCGGCCACCAGCTTGAGCTCCATGATGATGTTAAAACTCTCGCCTGGCTCC
Source organism: bacterium (assembly GCA_043767845.1). Lineage (GTDB taxonomy): Bacteria > Patescibacteriota > Saccharimonadia > UBA4664 > JBBRNT01 > JAYUFZ01. Next base: position 16,670 of record JAYUFZ010000035.1, read on the forward strand.
CCTACTTCGGCAATACGTGGAGCTTGGCGCACAGATGACTGGAAGTGGCCATTGCCATAACCGCCCCGGCCGCCTTTGGCTAGCACCACCCTTTGGCCATCACTCGCTAGGTCGGCTATTAAGACTTTCTCACCTTTTTCGCCAGTAATTGGGTCGCTACTTTGGGAGTAGATCGAGGTACCAACTGGCGCCTTGATAATAATATCCTCACCAGCCCGACCAGCCTTCTCATTGCCACCACCCCCCTGGCCGTCCTGGGCCGTGATCCGGCGGTTGGTACGATAAAATGAGAGGGTGTTGACATTGTGGTTAACCTCGGCCACGACATTGCCGCCACGACCGCCATCGCCACCATCGGCACCACCGCGAGCCCGGTATTTTTCGTGCAAGAAGCTGAGCTTGCCATCGCCGCCCTTGCCCGCCTGAATAAAAATTTCTACTTTGTCTGCGAACATATGTCACCTAGTATACAAGAAAAAGCGCCTTTCTCCTAGGAGTAAGCGCTTTTCGTGGCTTGGCGTGGCCGATAGTTACTTAGCTGGAGCTTTTTTGACTACCTCGGGGTAGGCAGTTTTGAAGGCCTCAGAGTAGACACAACCGCCCACGCAAGTCGGTGCCCACCAGGCAAAGCTTGTATCACCCTTTTTGCCGAAGCTAAAACTTTCGTATTGTCCACCAGTCTTACCGATGGCCACAACAGTGATCGGGTCGCCTTTTTTGGTGGGGATAGTGATGAGGAGCGAGGCGGTTGGGGATTGGCCTTCACCGTTATGAAAGTCGATGTAGGGCGCTACAAGCTTGGCCTCTATCTCCTTTTTCTCGGCATCGGCTTTAGCCGCCCCATCGCCAGTGTAAACAACCGGCGGCTTGGTCGGTGCCGGGGTGGCTGTCGGTGTTGGCGTAGCCTGAGTCTGAGCACGAGCTGCAGCTAAGTCCGAGCGCATACTCGAGATTTGATCCTCATAGTCGCTGCTATTCTTGGTGAGCAGATTATGCTGCCAGAAGTACACTCCACCGGCGGCAATTACAGCCAGCGTTAGCGTGATTGAAGTTGTAACCCCAATTGTTTTTAGTTTTCCCATATTTCCCTCCTTACGTCTGTGGGTCTAGTATACCAGCTGACCAGATCTGGGGGAAGTCAGGCTAGTAGATGTATTTGAAGCTATAGGAGGGGACCCATCGGTAGGTCACGCGATTCCAATTGCCGTTGAAATTCATTTCGCTGATGAAGACTTGGTCGCCAGAAACCTGTTCGACATAGGCAACGTGCCCATAGTACCCAGCCGGCGTCCAGGCAATAGCGCCCGGGATTGGCTTGGATCCCACCGAGAAACCGGAAGCCTGGGCGTTGTAATACCAGGTCCTGGCATCACCCCAATAGCTGGGCACGCTGCGTTTGAGCGCGACAAAGTAGGTACAGTATCCATAAGCATAGCCATTACCGCTGTAGGCGTAACGTGTCAGAGCTGGAGTGTAGCTATTGGCAGCTACGGCCGTTCGGACAGCGGCTGGCTTGGGCGCGTCGACCTTAATGCCGTCGGGAATTATGATATTTGAACCAGCGACTAGGCCCTTCACTTCAGCATTATTAAAGCTGATAATCTGGGCAGCGTTGGCTTGATACTTGGTAGCCAGTGACTCGGCTGTATCGCCATCCTTGACCGTGTAAGCGAGTCCGGAAATCGGTAGAATAGCCAGTGATTGGCCTAGTTTCAAGGCATCTACATCATCAAGATTATTGGCCCATTTGAGGGTATCAGAGGTGATATTGAACTTACTGGCAATACCAGTAAGTGTATCACCAGCGGCTACGGCATAGCTAAGTGTGGTGTGCGAGACTGCTCCGACCGTAGCTACGACTTGGCGCTTTGCCAGACTATCATCGCCAGCGGTTGGCAGGGCGACCTGGGAATTTAGCGTGCCGGCTGTCTTGGAGGCTTCACCGGCGACCATCAGGTTGGTCTGGGCGGCTACACTGGCGGCTACACTGGCCGAAGCGGAAGCTTCGAGCACCGAACCCTGACCCGCTTGCTGATGGAGAAGGCTAGCCTTGGTAGTCCGTGGGCTTGCAGCGCCGCCGACCACAACAATAGCAGTCACCGCTGCATAGACAGCCATGTGCGACAAAAAGCGTGGTTCTTTGAGCCATTTCCAAGCTAGGCGGGAACTAATAACGAGTGTACGTTTGAGTACGCTAACGCTGTTTTGAGTCTTTAGGGGTTTAGCTTTGGGGCGCACCCGGGCTAACTCGGATAATTTTATTTTCGAGACGGACTTTTTGGCCCCGATTCCCGTAGTCCAGCTTGCTGGGGGAAACGATTCGAGGGAGCCGCTTAAGGCTTCTCTACTAATAAGACTGCTCCACCCCGTTCCTCCGCCATCGGCGGGGGACGAGTTGCTGTAAACAAAGTCCTTCCCCCGTCATTGGGCGGGGCAGAAGCGATTCGACCGTTAGTTTTACTCTTCGTATCGACATTGTTTATAGGCAATTAGTAAGATCGGAACGTAGGCTACTGTGAGTAAGAAACCGTGATAGTTCTAACGCTTACTAATGTACTCTTGCAGTTTATCAGTATGGCCCATCCGTGTCAACAATGTCAGCGTCTTTTCCAATCTGGTAAGGTAAGAAATATTACACAACTTTGGGGTGGTTTTGGGTTTAAAAAAAGGCTGCTATTTGAGGTATTTGGCGATATTGGCCTGGTGTTCTGCGTAGTCTTTGGCAAAGTAGGTTTTACCATCCTTGCCGGCCAAGAAGTAGAGGTATGAGGTCGTTGCCGGGCTTGCAACCGCTTCCAGAGCCGAGAGGCCGGGGCTGCAGATTGGACCCGGTGGCAAGCCTTTGTATTTGTAGGTATTGTAGGGCGATTCCAATTTGGTGTCGAAGGGCTTGCCGAGCTTGTCGGCAGCGTAGATGATTGTAACGTCCGAGCCGAGGGCTATACCGGCCTTAAGACGGCTCAAAAATATCTGGGCAACTACCGGCCGATCATTGGCGTTAGACACCTCTTTTTCGACTATTGAAGCCAGCGTTAAGGCCTGGTGGACATTGAGTCCCTGGGCAGCAAAAGCCTTTTCCAGGTCGGGGGTAACTTCCCGGTCAAAGGTATCGAGCATGGCTTGGACCAGCCCAGCCGCAGTCGTTGTCCCCGTAATCGTGTAGCTGTCTGGAAAGAGGTAACCCTCGAGCGTGGCATCTTCGGGCCGATACAGTAGATGGCTATTAGGGTATTTGGCCTCCAGGGCATTATCGAACTCCGGGCCGTCGAGACCCTTGGCCACCGCCGCCGCCCGTATCTGGGTGAGATTATAACCTTCTGGAATGACCACTTTGTCGGTCAGCACTTGGCCATGCGTTAGCTTGGCGACGATGTCTTCCAGTCTATCATTGGGAGAAAGAGTATAGGCTCCTGCCTGCAGCTTACCACGCAAGCCATGCAGGGTTATGTAAATACTAAAGGCCTTGGAGTCTCGTATCAGTCCCGCCTGAGCCAGTTGGTCACCGATTTGAGCCGTGCTCGAGCCCGCTGACACTCGAAAAACTTGATCAGCAGTTATCGCGCCGAAAACCGGACGCAGCGCTGATGTGTACCAGACCACGGCGAACCCGGCCA
>JAYUFZ010000036.1:0-44864 GCA_043767845.1 bacterium
TGACTGCATTGACACGCAACCCAAGCTTGCAGTGCGTAAGTCCGGGCAGCAGCTCTTGATTGATGACAAGCGCATGACCATGCTACTCATGGGGCTGCGTAATGCCATCATTGCGTACTTGCCGCCCCTTCCGGCACCAGTCGTTGGCCAACAGGCTCAAATAGCGCTCTGCGAGCGTCAGATTGCCGAAGAACTTGGCACACTCGGCACCATGCTGGGCACGCTTTGTCCTATCGCCTACGTTTAAACCAGCTCACCCTAAACCCACGACCATGCAGATCACCATCCGCCTTCGGGCGGCTTTTTTCTTGCAAACAAAATATCAAAACGCTAGGCTAGCTATACTATTCGCGTAATCGTTTCGCACCTTGAGGAGATAACCATGCCGACGGTATTATCGACTGCAACTATCCAAAAGCAGCGCTTTCTAGTTCATCTTGCCGAACTCACAGCCTGCGGTGAGCTTTGCTGGACGGGGGAGGGGGTAGGCAAGAACTGGGCGCCCTGGTTGAGCTTTACGCTGCATTTGAGCCAGATCGAGAAAGGCAAGCTCGACCTCTCCATCCACCATGGCCAGCGCGACGAACATCTGTTGGGCGACGTCCTCGCTGACGGCCTGGAGGCCTTGCGGGTCGAAATTGGCAAGCAGCACGCTCGCAACCGAGCCAAAGCCGCGGCCGCCGAAGCAGCCGCAAAAGCCAGCCAGGTAGCGGCCCATGCCTGATAGTCATATTGTGGGGACCGACGACGTCTATTCGGGCCGGCTGCAGCATATCCAGCATCACCCCGAAGAGCACCAGCATGAGGATTTGGCCATGCTCACCGCCTGCAGCCTCGTGGCTATACCCGGCGGAGGCGTCGCCGTGGATGCTCGGCTGTTCGAGGCCCATGAGGAGTTTGCCCCGCTTGGCACAAACGGCGGCGTGCGCTGCGATGTTCGAAAGGGCCCTTGCAGTTGCGGAGCCTGGCATTAGTGCGCTTACTGACCACCAGGGCCTGCTCCGTGTAGGCTCTTTTTTTATGTCTAAGTTTGCCTACCATCCATCCAATATGTAATAATCAGGTGTAATGAGGGAAAAAGTAACACAATCTACTGTTCGACAAGGTAATAAGGGTGTTTTTGCTCCGGGCACAAACTCCGAGGATCGCTACATACCCGATCCGAAACGGCTCAAAGAAGTGGTCGAGGCTTTTAAGACTGTCGGGCTCAAAGTCGTACTCACCCAGGGAGTCTACGACTTAATCCATGAGGGCCATGCTAGGTATCTAGAAATTGCTAAATCCTACGGCGATATTTTGATAGTCGGCGTTGATTCTGACGCTCTCACCCGCGAGCGTAAGGGTAAAAACCGACCGATCGTGCCAGAAAAAGAGCGCATTGAGATGCTCGTGCACTTACGCCACGTCGATATTGTCGTATTACGCCACACTGGTGAAGATATTGGCGACCTAATTCGCCTGGTTAAGCCCGATGTGCTTGTCACTTCGACTTCGACCAAGGACTTCACTGCCCAACTTATCAAAGACTACAAGGACTACTGTGGTGAAATATTAACGCTTGAACCACAGTCCACAACATCGACAACTGCTCGAATACGAGACTTAACTATTGAAGGTGCCGAGAATCTAGCGGCCGAGATTAATCGCATTACCAAAGAATTCATTTCTAAAATCCGCAAAGCCTAATGGCGATAATCATCGGCTATTTCCCAGCATTACACCAGGGTTATATCAACTTTTTTGCCGAGCATTCGGGCGAAATATATGTACTCGGCAAAAATCTTGTTCAGGAAACACCTCGACTAGAGCGTGACCTAAGAGCGCTGAACCCGGAAGTTGTGGCTGCAATGATTCGGTCGCTTAAGCGTACAAGTGAGGTGAGCGTTCTGAGAAATACCAGCCAGATCGAGGCTATTAGTAGCGAGTCTGTTGTTATGCCCGATGAAGACGTGAGCCGAGATTTTGCGATCACGTATCTGGCTGGTGTAAATGTGACATTTGTGCCAACTTTTTTGCGCTGGGACCGCAACATTACCACCCGAGAGTTTGAGGTGCCCGCGGACCGCAATGTATCAGTAGTGCAGCTTGATCAAGAACTCCTAGCAATAGCCGAGTTAGAGGCTGCAAAAAGTCCAGACTGGTGGCGGCAGGTTGGCGTGGTTGTCGCTCGCGATGGCAAACCCTTAATAAGCACCCACAACCGGCCGTCAAAATCCGACCTGCTAAATGTGAATATTTTCGGCGATCCGCGCAGTAATTTCGATGCTGGTGAGAACATTGAACTCACAACAGCTGTGCACGGTGAGGCCGCGGCCATCGCCGAAGCAGCCAAAAAGGGGATTGCCCTCGAAGGTACCTCGCTCTACGTTACGACTTTTCCCTGCCCGGTATGTGCAAAATCAGTGGCGGCTGCCGGCATCAAAAGAGTTTACTACAGTAAGGGTTACTCACTAGTCGATGCTGAAGATATCTTAAGAGCCGCCAACGTCGAACTTATCATAGTCGAAACAAAATAACCCTCCGCCGCTAGGGCGAAGGGTCTGGTTTGGGTCGGGAACTAAGAAAGAGCTTGACGGCGTCACCTTCATTGTCAGGGTCGCCGACAATGATGTGGATGTGGAGGTGGGCGATGGTCGCACCGGTATAGCGCATATCGCCATTGCGAGCTCCAGTGCCGAAATAGGTCAGGCCATAGTTCGCAACGACATAGTCGAGCATTTCCCAGTAGCTGGCGCGCGCGACTGGCGAGAGGTCGGTCAGCATCGAGACATGCTCTCGAGGGAGCAGCATCATGTGTCTCGAGGTTCCCGGGTAGGGGTAGTCACTGTCGACCAGTGCCCACCCAGCATTCTCGTGCAAGACGACCTTGCCGCCGCCACGATTCCAATGCTCCGGGCAGAAAATGCAGATCCCCTTTGCCTCAAGCCCGATCATTTCATCGGTCTGGGCTTGACTGCGTGAATTACCAAGGTAATAGAGCGGCGGTTGGGCTCCTTGGGTCTGTGGGCGCGATGCTCGGCGTTCCCAACGCTCAAAACGGATGTAGTGGTCGTCTTTACTGCCACGCGACGGCTCTTCATGCCACGTACACTGCCAGACCCGCCGGTCGATACCTTTAGCCGCATCAGCAATCAGATTATCCATGCCGGCACAACCGTCGGGCCGGAAGAAGGTGTCGGCGTCCTTTGGCCAGGCTTCTACTGCGGTGTGTTCGAACTCGTCGACTTGCTCAATGGCTTCGCAGTACAGTCGGCGCCCACCGATCACAAAGGCCTTAAGCGCACCGAGTGTTTCGGCCAGATGCCAGGCACTAGCCAAATCGGGAACCACGTGGCCAATGCTCTCATCAAGCCGAAGTGTAGAGGAGACAACGATATTGAACCTACCGGGTAGCAACTTGCCCTGTCGCTTCATGATGGACTCAGCGGTCAGCCGCCCCATAATCACCGCAAGGCCCAGCGTCTTACGCCTGAAGTAGGCGAGATCGCTTGGGATATCCCAGGGCAGCTCACCACGACGCCCAATGGCATCGTTACGAGCCGAAGCGTAGATAAGCGATCGGATCATGTCGAAACCGGGATGCCGTTCATGGCCGGGTGCGGGTCGTAGTCGCTGAGCACGAAGTGTTCGCGACGGAAATCGTGGATGTCGGCTACCGCACGACCCTCCTCGGTCAAGACTACTGTCGGAAGTACACGCGCTTCACGGGTTAGCAATTCTTGCACGTTCGGCAGCTGGTTGTCATAGATGTGCGCATCCGAGATGGTGTGATAGTACACGCCAGCTTCAAAACCAGTCAAGTGCTCAAGCATCAGCATCAAAGCGGCATATTGGATGATATTGGCCGGCACACCTACTGGCGTATCACCAGAGCGCTGGTACATATGCAGGTGCAGACGCGCATTGATAACTCGGATATGCACCCAACCATGGCAGGGTGCAATGGTGTTACTTTGGACAAAGCCTTCGCCTCGAGCGTTTTCCTTCGGCATCCATGGCGAAACCATGTGCACTCGGTCGTCGGGCAACTCTTTGATCTGGCGAACCAGATTTGCGAATTGGTCAAAACGACCGCCATCGAGCGTGGGGAAATCGTGGAAAGCACCTCCATATGATGCCGGTCCGATGTCGCCAGGCTCGAGGCCAAACATTGCGCACTTTTCTGGCGTCGTCCAGGCACCCCACCAGTCAGCGCCGTACAGCTTGAGCTGGTCGAGGGTCGTAACCCCATTGATAAAGGCACACAGTTCACCGATACCTTTATTCCAAAACTTACTCAGATCTCTATCGGGGATGACAGGGAAGCCATTGCTCAGCTCAAAGCGCATGGTCTGCTGCATGAGCATCCGCGCGCTTACTCCTTGTCGGTTGTTGGCCATCAATTCACCATCGGTTGCGATCCGGCGAAGCATGTCTTGGTATTGCCAATCGGGTTTGCGGGAACTCACGGGCAAATAATTCGGCATATCATTCTCATTTCAACGTTCGAGTGGACATGCTCATGCTATCATCTGACGCCTATCTGTACAAGCCGGTCTCTATCTGTTGACTATTGGCTCGAATTACGCTACTATTAGCCCATCACCAAAGACAGTAGCTGTCGCAAGACTTAATTGGCTACCGAGGAGAAAACGTAGTAGTACGTCTATGCTTTGGTTGTGTGCCAAGGCTTTTTTAGTTCTTGGCATTAAGTAATAAAGAAAGAAGTGTCTATGGCAATCACACGAGCCGAGAAAGAAAAAGCAGTATCAGCTTTAAACGATGACTTGTCACGTTTGAGCCTAGCTGTTTTGACCGACTACCGTGGCCTGACGGTCAACGAAGTCGAGGCCCTGCGCCAGAATTTGCGCGATGAAGGCATGACATACCGCGTTACGAAAAATACACTGCTGAAGCTGGCTCTTAAGTCAAACTCCAAGCTATCAGACATTGACCCTGAAATGTTCAAGGGTCCTATGGCGCTGGCTTTTGGTTTCGACGACGAAGTCGCTCCAGCCCGGGTAGTTTTCCAGTTTGCGAAAGAGCACGAAGCACTTGAGATCGTAGGCGCCATCACAGCCGACGGCCAGTTGCTCTCTGCCGCTGAGGTCAAAGCCCTGGCTACCCTGCCAAGTCGCGAACAATTGCTTGGCCATTTGGTCGGCACCATCGCCGCGCCGCTATCTAGCTTTGTGGGCCTCATGGGTGCAAACGTCCGCAGTATTGTTAATGTCCTAAACGCATTGAGCCAATTAGAAAATAAGGAGTAATTATGAGCGAAGAAGAGACAAAAGTAGAAGTGCCCGCCAAGTTTAAAGACTTGGTCACAACGATCGAGAAACTAACAGTTTTAGAGCTGTCTGAACTAGTAAAGGTTTTAGAAGGCCACTTCGGCGTTTCAGCCGCTGCCCCGATGGCTATGGCTATGCCTGCTGCCGGTGGTGCTGACGCTGCCCCAGCTGCCGATGAGAAGACTGCCTTCACGGTTGTACTGACCGCCGCTGGCGACCAGAAGATCAACGTCATTAAGGCTGTCCGTGAATTCACAGGCTTAGGCCTTGCTGAGTCCAAGGCTCTGGTTGATGGTGCCCCAAAGACCCTCAAAGAGAATGTTGCCAAGGCAGAAGCAGAAGATGCCAAGAAGGCTATCGAAGCTGTCGGCGCAACTGTCGAACTTCAGTAACAGTTTTTTATAAACCGAAAAAGGGTCTTGTCAATACGACTGGACTCTTTTTTGTTTTGACTAAATCCTAGGCTCGTGATAAAAATAGTTTAAGTGTGGAGAAAATCAAAATAATGTGGCGAGGTTGTTGTGGCAGAGATTGCAGATAAACAGATAAAGACTTTAAAGAAGTTGATCGAGACCGCCGAAGTAAACCTGGCAAGCGCCAAGGAGCTGCTGGTGAGTTTGGTGGGCGCTGAGTTCATGTCCGGGGATAGTCAGGCAACCAACGAGCCGCCCCAAGCCGGCAAGATTATCGAAGGCCATTTCGACGGCCAAAGTATGGTTGGCCCAGATGGCAAGACCTACCCGATTCCAGCCAATTATGCCTCGAAATCGAAACTAGTCCAAGGTGATACCCTCAAGCTGACGATTGGCGAGGATGGATCATTTATTTACAAGCAAATCGGCCCAATCGAGCGTAAGAAGCTAATAGGTACGCTTAGCCTCAAAGACGGCCAATACTATGTCGAAGCCAAGGGCGTCGACTATCATGTGCTATTTGCCAGTGTTAGCTACTTCAAGGCCCAGCCCGGTGACCAAGTCACCATTGTTGTACCAGAAGTTGAGGCTTCTGAATGGGCAGCCATAGAAGCTGTCCTCGCCTAAAGGCTATACGAACGCACTATTTTGCACATTTCTGCGGCAGAACCTCCAGTACTCGCTCAACGTATTATTAGTACGCCTCACTCCGTGCTTCACTTCTTTCTTGAACTGCACTAAACAAGTGCGTTCGTAAGGCCCGATGGAAGTGGTATAATCCACGATTGGCGCTTCAAGATTCGAGCCAAAAGAGCTATACTAGGGACAGATTAACACCTTGTGAGGGTTTTGGTGTCAGATTTGGCTCTGTATCGTAAATATCGCAGTGCGGGCTTCGATGAGGTCCTCGGACAGCCACATGTGGTGGAGACTTTGCTGTCGGCCCTCAAAACAGGCCGCACCAGCCATGCTTACTTATTCTCTGGTCCCCGTGGTACCGGCAAGACCAGTGTTGCCCGCCTGCTTGCCCGTAGCCTGAACTGCACTGGTGAGCCCAAACCCTGCGGCACATGCCATAATTGCCACGGGGCCTTGGCAGGTAACCTCGATATTATCGAAATTGACGGTGCTTCAAACCGCGGCATAGACGAAATACGCGAGCTACGCGATAAAATTGCCCTAGCGCCAAGCGGTGGTGGGTACAAGGTCTATATTATCGATGAGGTCCACATGCTCACCGATCCAGCCTTCAACGCGCTGCTCAAGACGCTTGAGGAGCCTCCAGCGCACGCCGTGTTTATACTAGCCACTACCGAGTCGCATAAGCTGCCGGAAACTATTATTTCTAGAACGCAACACTTCCAGTTCCGGCCGATCGATAGCGACATATTAGTAAGCCGCATGCAGCACATCGCCTCCAAAGAAAAAATTCAAATCAACGATGAAGCGCTCCGGCTCATCGCCAGCCTCAGCCGCGGTGGCTTTCGAGATGCCATCAGTATGCTCGACCAGCTGTCGGGTAGTACCGATGAGGCGTTGACTGCCAGCCACGTTCAGAGCCTGCTTGGCCTCGGCACGCACGCCGCCATCTCTGCCCTAGCCAAGGGCATTGAGGACAAGAGCCCAGTGGCCGCTTTTGGTGCGCTCGACCAGCTCTCGTCCAGTGGCGTCAGCGCGGGACAAGTTGCCAGCCAACTCACCAACTTCTATCGCGGGCAATTGCAGGAAGCCCTGACTAGCAATCTGACTGCCGAGCAGCGCGGCGCCAAAGTGCTCGCTATCGCTGGTAGCCTCGAGATATTGCTCGGCGTGGCGCGCTCGGCTTGGCCGGAGGTAGCGCTTGAAGCAGCTATTGCCCGCCTGGCACTAGCTGGCGTTGCAGCACGTGTTGCGGGCCTTAATAAGCCGACTGCCACCGTGACGAGCCTGGACGCGGCCAGCACAACACCCGCCGCAGGCAATAGTAGCGAGTCACCGGCACCATCCCTGGCCGATCCCAAACCAGTCGACATGACCGAGGACGATCATTGGCTGAAGGCGCTGGCTGGTATAAAGCAACAGAACAATTCGCTCTACGCGCTGCTGCGGTCCTGCCAAATCGAATTTGCTGGCGACCAGATCGCCGTTTACTGTCGTTTTAACTTTCACCGTGACCGCCTCGACGAAGCCAAGAACCGCCTAATGATCGAACGTACCATCGACCAGGTCTACGGCCGCAAGCTTAGGCTGGTAGTCCAAGTGAAGGCCAACGCCGTAGTGCCGGAACCAACCCGCGACAAGGCGACTGAGCTTGTTAGCTCGGCCTTAGAGATTCTCGGTGGGGAAGTGGTCTATGAGTAAGATTGGCTCTAAGCTCAGGCAGGAGTTGAACGAAAAGCTACCGCCGCAAAATCTCGAAGCCGAAGCCAGCCTCCTGGGCTCGATTCTTATCGACCAGGAAGCCATTATTCGGATTGCCGACTTGGTAGCCGCCGACGACTTCTACGACCGCCGCCACAGCTTGATATTCACGGCCATCATCGACCTCTACGAAGCTCGGGCGCCGATCGATCTCTTGACCCTTTCCAATAAGCTCGATGTCGCTGGCGAACTAGAGCGTATCGGCGGTGCCAGTTTCCTGACCGACCTGGTAAGCACGGTCCCGACGGCTGCTCACGTGGTGCACTACGCTGGTATTGTCACGCACAAGGCCACCTTGCGACGGCTTATTAGCGCCGCAACCGAGATCACCGGCATTGGCTATGACGAGCAAACCCCATTGGAAGATGTGCTCGACCAGGCTGAGCAAACCCTGTTCAGTGTTTCTCAAAAGCACCTCAAACAAAACTTCGTGCCGATTAGCACCGTGCTAGCCGCCAGTTTTGACCGCCTCGACGACCTGCACCGCGACAAGAATCGGCTGCGTGGCATCCCAACCGGCTTTAAGGCCATGGATAATCTTTTGGCCGGCCTCCAAAAGTCAGACCTCATTATCCTGGCGGCCCGGCCTTCGATGGGCAAGACAACGCTGGCTATGAATATCGCCCACCATGTGGCCGTCAAGGAGGGTATACCAGTCGGCGTCTTCTCGCTCGAAATGAGCAAGGAACAGTTGATCGACAGATTGCTGGCAGCTGAGAGCGGGATTGATTCGTGGCGTCTTAGAACCGGGAATCTTGAAGATAGTGACTTCCCTAAAATCAACCACGCCATGGCTGTGCTGTCCGAGGCACCATTCTATATTGACGACACGGCTACCACAAATATCATGGAAATGCGCACCAAGGCCCGCCGCTTACAAACCGAAAACGATCTCGGATTGATAGTCATCGACTACTTGCAGCTCATCTCTGGCCGAAAAGTTGGCGGTAGTGACAACCGCGTGCAAGAAGTGTCTGAGATCTCGCGCGGACTCAAGGGCCTAGCCCGTGAACTGAATGTGCCGATCATTGCCCTTTCGCAGCTCTCGCGAAGTGTGGAGACCCGCAATCCGGCTATCCCGCAGCTCTCGGACCTTCGCGAATCTGGCTCTATCGAGCAAGATGCCGACGTCGTGATGTTTATTTATCGCGAGGATTACTACAGCCGTGATGAAGAAAAATCCGGCATCGCCCAAATCCTAGTTAAAAAGCATCGTAATGGTCCGACCGGTGATATCGATCTGATGTTTGTGCCAGATCGCCTGCAATTCAGGAATCTCGATGCCAAGCACGTGCACCGCTCAATTGAGTAATAGGCGCTTTGTACCATCTGATCAATGCTTTACAATCACTGGTCAATTCGGTTATGCTTACTCCAGTAAAAAGACGAAGGTGCATGTATGATTCTCGCCCTGGCCTCTGAAGTCGGAACAGTCGGTAAATTTGTCTCAGTTGGCTTATTCAACACGCTGCTCGATTTTGGATTATTCAACCTATTAACCTCCAAGTCAATAAAATTCAGTAAGCTCAAGGCGAACACTTGCTCGACAACGGTCACTATGATCGTCAGCTTCATCCTGCAACGCTCGCTTGTTTTTGGATCTGGAGGCGGCAGCCCATTGATCCAAGCCTTAAAGTTTTTCGCGGTAACAGCTTTTGGCCTCTACATCCTGCAGAATGGAGTCATCCAGCTCTTTACTAAAACCTGGAAATGGCCCGCCCGCTGGGTTAAAGTTATCCTACAGACCCTCCGTCTCAAGAAATTCATGTCTGAGGATTTCGTGCTAAAGAATGGCGCCAAAGTGGCGGCGACTTTGGCCAGTCTGAGCTGGAACTACCTAATGTATAAAAGGATTGTATTCAACAAATGACCCGTCAAGTAAGCCCTATCGCCAGTTTCATCCGCAAACACACACACCTCTTGCTTCTGCTCTTCATAGTTGGCGCGGCGGCTTTTTTTCGCTTCTACCAACTCGGCGCCTTACCGCCAGGACTTCACCCCGATGAGGCTCGAGTTGGCCTAGAAGCCCTACAGCTACTAAAAGGCAATTTCCAGGCGGTCTACAATGCAGGCGGCATTACCGAAATTGTTTTTGTGTTATTCCAGCTCGTATTTATTAAGCTCTTTGGTAATTCAGTAGCCGCCCTGCAGATTGCTCCTGCCCTACTAGGCATAGCAGCCACCCTCACTACATATCTCTGGATGCGCACCTGGTTTGGCAAACGTGCTGGGCTAATAGCAGCTTTTTTGATGGCTGTCACCCCCTGGAGCGTGAGCCTGACCAGAGTTGGTTTTCGGGCAGCAATCGCACCCTTATTTATAAGCTTACTACTCTGGGTGTTTACCAGAGGCTTTCAGACCGGTGGCCGACGTTGGTTTATTGCCGCCGGCTTAATACTGGGGATTGGTTTCTACAGTTGTCCGATTACCGGACCTCTGTTTGCGGCCCTACTATTCATTGCTGCGATTGTCTACTTTAAGCGCCGTAAATTCTTCAAGCAGTGGGCTCCAAAAGTTACTTCTAGCTTGCTTATCGCGCTCTGCATGCTTATCCCCCTGATACTCTATACAGCCACACATATGACAAAAGTAAAAAATAGCTATCTTGCCGGGAGCATTTTTGACCGAGATGCAACTGCTGGCAAGCCACTGGATGCCACTCTTAAATCAGCAGCCAGCACCGCCTTGATGTTCAACGTCCATGGCGATGAAAGCTACCTCTATAACTATGATGCCCAGCCAGCGCTCAACGTATTTGTAGGTATTATGTTTATTCTCGGCATCCTCCTTTGCCTCAGCTCACTCGGCCGGCCCAAATACCTAGCCATGCTGGTGCTACTTCTGGCAGGACTTATCCCGGTCTTTTTGAATGCTTCAAATAGCCCGAACTTTGCGCGCTCGATCGCCGCTCTCCCACTAGCAATCGGGCTGGCTACTATCGGTATTGGCTACATGCTCGAACGCTGGTATGCCACTTTCCCGATCAACTCAGCGGCTCGGGCCAGTGGACTGGGCATTATCCTCCTCCTCCTACTTTTAACCGGCTTCCAGGGCTTCACCCAGTACTTCGTATCGTGGGCAAATGATTCCAAAACCTACAGCCTATACAACGAAGACACCACTGGAATGGCTAAGTTCTTACTATCCAAGCCGTTTAATGGTCAGCGCTTCGTGCTTCTGGATACTCGTCAGGATCTGATCGCGGCTTACCTCACAGCTAACCATAAGTCAGCTAGCTACCAGCGGATTGAGCCGGCCGCTATCAACGGGCTGCCACTCGATGGCAAGCCAAAACAATTCTTGATCTCGGGACTTTATAAAGATGCCGCCATCCATGCTTTCAAGCTGAAATTCCCCGGTGGACGGCTCAGCCCCTATGACGGTTTCGACCAAACCGAACTCTACTTAGTCTATGAGGTTACAAAGTAATGGCCCACACTAAAGTTGATCTATCGATAGTCATACCAGCTTACAAAGAAGGGCAGCAGTTCGGTGACAATCTCGAGAAGCTAGAAGCCTTTATCGGCAACCGTGGCTATGGCGTAGTCGAAATTATTGTTATGCTCCAGAACGACGACCAGTCAGGCGATGTAGAGGCTGCGGCTATTGAAGCCCGCAAGTTTAAAAATGTCCGCATTATCAACCTCGGACAGCGTGCCGGCAAGGGTGGCGCGGTCCGTACCGGCATTTTTGCGGCAACTGGCCGCTACCGCATGTTTATGGATGCCGACCTCGCCACGCCACTCATCCATCTTGATGATGTCGCAGCGCTCATGGCAAAAGACGCGCAAATTGGCATAGCCGTGCGTGACTTGTGGAGCATTCACAAAGGGCTGATACGCAAACTAATATCCAAAAGCAGCAATATTGCCGCGCAAATCCTGGTAACGCCAGGTATCAAAGATACGCAATGCGGCTTCAAAGTATTCCGAGCGGATGTGGCCGAAGAATTGTTCGGTCGGCAGACGATGCTGTCCTGGAGCTTTGACGCCGAAATACTGGCTATAGCTCGGCACATGCATTACACCATCGACTTTATCAACGCGCCTGATTGGCGAGACCCAAAGCCCAATTCGGCGGGCCTAGTTGGTGACTCGCCTGTCGCCGCGGCACTGAATGGCCTATTGGATTTATTTAAGATTCGCATCGCTCTCTGGAAAGGGAAGTATCATGCCAAAACGTTCGTCTACCAGCCCAGTTCAAAGTAAGGCCGGCTTTTTCGACCAGAGTCTCGAGGCCTGGTGGCTAGCGGCTACGGTTGTGCTCGGCGCCCTAGTGCGCTGGGCCTACATAGCTAAGTCGAGTATCTGGTACGACGAAGGCTACACTATGATGCTAGCCATCCGCAAACCAGCCGAGATATGGGTGGCCGATATTCGTGATGTGCACCCGCCGCTTTACTACATTGTCCTACATTACTGGCTCAGGCTATTTGGGACCAGTGAGGTTGCGGCCCGTAGTTTTAGCGCCGTGCTAATGCTCGGCGTGATCGTTGTGACCTACTACCTTATTAAACGGTTATTCTCGGTCTCAGCTGCCCGCCTAGCAGCCTTATTTGTAGCCTTTGGGCCGTACATGGTGCGCTTCTCGCAAGAGGCCCGGATGTATGCCATGCTCACTTTCCTGATCGCAGCGGCTACCTTCTTCTTGGTGCGAGCTGTCCAGGAGGGCAAGCGACAGGATTATATAATCTACGCGCTACTCATGACAGCGGCGATCTACACTCACTACTACACAGTCTTTGCCGCTTTTGTCCATTGGCTATACCTGCTCAATGCCAAACCAATTCCAAGCGCTAAGCGCAAAAACCTATTGAATTGGATCTTCATAGATAAGGCTTGGTTCGCTGGCATGGTTGGACTGGTAGTTCTCTTTTTGCCATGGCTGCCCAAGGCGGTTGGCCAGTTCTCGAAGGTTTCAGCTGGCTTTTGGATCGCCGGCCCGCCGCTCGACACACTAGCTCGCACGCTCATCCAATTCATGACCTTTAATAATCTCGATGTTCCAGAGCATGCCGCCTTCAAGATATCGACCCTCAGCTTTAACCCGGTCTCGGTAGCTTGGCATTTGGCAGCACTGATCGTCTTTCTGGGGTTATTGGTGGTTGCTTACAGATCGAATAAGGCCAAGCGTAGCCAGCTCTTCCTGCTAGTTAGCTATGCCCTAGTACCATCGATTGTTGTTTTCTTGATATCACTTCGCCGGGCTATCTACCTTGATCGTTACTTCACTTTTGCAGCCGTGGCATTCTACGCGTTACTGGCTGTATTGCTTTACTTAGACTGGGGCAAGAAGCCACTTCCTTCCGCCGCCCGGTGGCTTATCAGCGCCGCAATTCTAGCCACAATGGGCTGGGGTATTAGTAACGTCTATGCCGGCGAGAACCACCATATGCGTGACACAGCCAACGATATTGTGTCGATGCATCAGCCTGGCGATGCCGTCGTCTCGGCCGAACTCTACACTTTCTTCGACATGAGCTACTATATGCGAGAGTATAATCTTGGCCAGCTTCGCCTGCTGCGGACTACAGAGACCATCGATGGCTATGGCGTCACCAGCCTTATCTATGACCGTATGGACGGCATAATACTTGAGAAATACGAAGATCTGCGACCGACCAGCGGCTACGTCTGGCTGATAGCCCAAGAGACTCGCGAAGACTTCTTCGCCAAAGTTCCAGCAAGCTGGACACCCAGCAGTCCAAGATTCCATGATGGACGCGTCGAAGTACAACGCTTCCTAGTCCAATAAGCTTGCTAGAGTGGCCGAAGTACACCTACTTGCGCTACAATAGAGTGTAGAACAGTAATCGTGGAGAAGTAATTATGTTTGATCGTGCCAAAACCCTACTCGAACTAAAGCGCATTCAGTCAGCGCTGGCTAAGGAGACTATAGAGGTTGAAACTGGCAACGGACTGGTGCGAGTTCGTATTAACGGCGAGCAGAAGATCCAAAAGATAAGCATCGACCCGAGTGCCGCCGAAGATATGAATAAGCTCGAGAAGTGGCTCGAATCGGCCATTACCCAGGCCATAACCAAAAGCCAACAATTAGCTGCCGACAAAATGAAATCGGTGGCTGGCGGTCTGGGTATACCGGGGCTATAATAGCAGCTTATGCAATTAATCCCCCGGCCGGTAGAGCGGCTAATCGAAGAATTTGGCAAGTTACCAGGTATCGGCCCTAGGAGTGCCGAGCGGCTGACTTTCTTTCTGCTGCGCGATTCTAGGGGCCATCATGAGCAGCTTGGGCAAGCGCTTATAGAGCTACGCGAGAATATCCGTCTCTGTGAAGAGTGTCATAATCTGACTGATCAGACACTGTGCGCTATCTGTAGTAGTCCTGGCCGCGACGGCCAAATGATTGCCATCGTCGAAGAACCACTCGATGTCATTGCGCTCGAGAAAACCTCAATGTTTAAAGGCAAGTATCACGTGCTGGGTGGCGTAATCTCGCCGATTGATGGTGTTGGCCCCGACCAGCTGACTATTGGTAGCTTAATGGATCGCATTAAGCGCCAGGGTATTACAGAGATCATTTTAGCGACTAACCCCAGCACCGAGGGTGAGACGACGGCGCTGTACATCCGTCGCCAGCTGGAGAATAGTGAAGTCAAAGTTACGCGCCTAGCCCGTGGGCTACCGGTGGGTGGCGACCTGGAGTACGCCGATCAAATTACCCTTGGCCGGGCGCTGCAAGGGAGGCAGGCATTCTAATGAAGACCACAGACCTCAAAAAGCTAGCCGCCTACATCGATGGCGCGACCACAGTGCTACTACTCCAGCCCGATAAGCCCGATGGCGATAGCGTAGCCACGGCCTTGGCGTTGGAAGAGATCATGAGTGATCTAGAGAAAAACGTCGTTCATTATTGCGCTGGGCGAGTTGAACCGTATTTGTCCTACCTAGATGGCTGGGACCGGATTGGCGAAGATTGGCCGCGCAAGTATGATGTGGCAATACTAGTCGACTGTGCCGCCAGTGAGCAGATCCCACGGCTCATCGAGGCCCACCGAACCGAGCTGGAGGCTAGGCCAATGGTTCTGATTGACCATCATACTGGTGGCAGCGATATTAAGTACCTCGACCTGATGGTGCTCGATGAGTACGCCGCAGCTACCGGGGAGTTGATTTTTGAGATAGCCGGCAAGCTTAAATGGCCACTATCGAAGCAGGCCTATAGTTATCTCACCAGCTCAATCCTCTCCGACACCATGAATCTAACGAACGGCAGTACAACTGCTAAAACTGTAGAAGTCTTTGCCAAAATTGTAAAAGCTGGCGAGGTCAATCTTTATGCGCTCAACCAGCGCTTCAAGGAGTCGACGGCCCAAGATCCTGAAATGCTGGCCGTAAAGGGCAAATTACTGAGCACAGTTGAGTTTTATGCCGATGGCCAGATAGCACTTGTGGTAGTGACAGCTGAGATGCTGGAACTCTATCGCAATAAGACCAATCTGGCTGTGCTTGTGTTCTACGATATGCTTAATACCCGCGGCGTGAAACTCGCGGTGGTCATGAATGAGTACCCGAACCTGATCCGCACCTCGATGCGCGCCAAGCTGGAAGTCGCCGGTCCTATAGCCGAACACTTTGGCGGCGGCGGACACCCCATGGCGGCTGCCTTCCCTGCGCCAGAGCGGACCATAGCCGCTCTCAAGCCCGAGTTTATCGAATATGCAGCAAAGGTCATCGCACGTGTTAAAACTAACTAATAGTCTCAGTAAAAAGCTCGAAGAACTAGTCAAAAAGCCTGGGGAGACGGTCACTATATATTCCTGCGGCCCAACGGTCTATGATCAAGCACACATTGGCAACTTGCGTAGCTTTATTATGGACGACTTACTTCGCCGTACGATAGTTGCTACATATGGTCGAGACAAGTTTAAGGCCGTGATGAACATCACGGATGTCGACGATAAGACAATCGCCGCTGCCGAGCGCGAGTATCCCGATCTATACAAGACCGACCCCAAAGCCGCCCTAGCCAAGTCGACTGAGCATTACACCGACCTATTACTGGCCGACTTGAAAGCAGTCGGAATTGACCTTGATCTCTTTACTATAGTCAAAGCCACCGACGACCTGCAGATGAAGCGGATGGGGGAGCTTATTAAGCAGATCTCGGCCAAAGGCTTTGCCTACGTGGCCGATGGATCGGTCTACTTTGACCTGGCTAAATACCGTGAAAAGCATGCCTACGGCCAGTTGGTAAATGTCGACTTCGGCCACCAGAAAGCCCGCATCGATAATGACGAGTACGATAAGGCCGAGGCCCAAGACTTTGTGTTATGGAAGGCGACCCGAGCGGGTGAGCCGTCATGGAATCTGGAGCTTGGTGATCAAGTTTTACCAGGTCGCCCAGGCTGGCATATCGAGTGCTCAGCCATGAGTGTCGGCGAACTCGGTCAACCATTTGATATTCACACTGGTGGCATCGACCTCAAATTCCCGCATCATGAGAACGAAATCGCCCAAACGTTGGCTGCCTCAGATCAGAAAATGGCCACCATCTTCGTGCATTGGAACCATCTTTTCGTCGACGGCAAAAAGATGAGCAAGAGCCTCAAGAACTTTTATACCCGTTCAGACATTGAGAAAAAGGGCTTTTCACCATTAGCCTTTCGGCTTCTGGCTATGCAGGCGCATTATTCGAATGAGCTTAACTTCACTTGGGGCTCCCTGGAAGCAGCTCAATCCAGTCTAGCCAACTTCTATGCATGGGCCGACTCAGCTCACCAATCTGGTGTCGGCGATCTTGATGAGATCGTGATTGCTACAGAGCTCCACGAGTTCGGAAAGTTGCTTCAGGACGATCTACCGACTCCTAAAGGGTTAGCCGACTTGGTTCTTCCGGCTATCGCTGCTATGCCGACAGATTGGCGTGACGTCCGCTTTTTGGACGGCCTGCTAGGGTTGAATATGATCGATAGGCCAGATATCACTAAAGAGCAAAAACTACTGATTAGACAACGAGAAGAAGCCCGGGCAATCAAAGACTTTAATACATCAGACAAGCTCCGTAAATCCTTAAGTGATCAAGATCTTGAAATACATGATGGAATCGAGGGCTCGACCTGGCGACGCACAAAACTTTAAAAGGATACTGCATGAACAATATTATAAAAATTATCAAATATTCCTGGTCGCTGAAGCGCTATTATCTGATCACGATGGGTCTAACAGTCACTATCTCGATCATGAACCAGGCCGATCCGTTTTTCTTTAAATTCGTAACCGATGGCTTGCAGAAAAAGCTACTCGGCCAAGCCGTGCCACTGCGTTTTTTCGTGCTGCTCATCATCGGTATTGGTGTTATTAAGATCACCGATACTATCCTCTCCAATATATCCGGGTTCTACGGTGACGTACTAGGAGCCAAACTGGAGACGCTTTTATCACAGCGTTACTACGACCACGTCCTGGAGCTGCCGATCGGCTATTTCGACAACGAAGTATCTGGCAAGATCACCAATCGCTTGGATCGCGGTATCAATACCATCACTAGCTTTGTAACTGCCATGGCCAATAACTTTATAGGCTTTATTCTTACCAGCTTCATCACCCTAGGTATTATGGCCTACTATTCCTGGCCAGTTGCCCTAGCAATGGCCGCTTTATTCCCGTTTTACATCTGGCTGACTAGTCTTTCTAGTAAAGCCTGGCAGAAGAAGCAAGAGGGGATCAATAAGGACATGGATTTCAATCGCGGGCGAGTCGTCGAAGCCATTGGCCAGATCCGGGTTGTTAAATCATTCGTCCAAGAAATTGCCGAGAGCCGGCTCTTCAAGTCCAAGCGCACAAGCATTGAGCAGCAAGTCGCTGCACGATCTATCGAGTGGCATAAGTACGATGTCGCCCGGCGCATGGGCCTCAGCGTTGTATTTATCGGTATTTACGCCTACATCATCTACCTAGCCTTCATCGGGCACATTAGCGTCGGTACTTTTATACTCATGGTCCAGCTGGCGACTCAGGCCCAATTCCCGCTCTTCGCCAGCTCGTTTATCATTGAGCAAATCCAGCAAACGGCTGCTGGCAGCAAGGACTACTTCGAGGTCATGGAGACCAAGCCACTGATTACCGATAAGTCTGGCGCCAAGAAATTAACAGTTGTCAAAGGCGTTATCAGCTATAAGGATGTCGAGTTTAGCTACGATGGTAGCTCAAGCGTTTTGAAAAACATTACTTTTGAAGCCAAGGCTGGGAGTAAGGTGGCATTGGTCGGCGAATCCGGCCAGGGCAAAACAACAGTTGCCAACTTGATGCTGCGTTTCTATGACATCACCAAGGGCGCTATCACTATCGATGGACAGAATATCCACGGAGTGACCCAAGCAAGCTTGCGCAGTGCTATCGGAGTCGTTTTCCAAGAGCCGGCGCTGTTTAGTGGTACCATCCGTGATAATGTGCGCTACGGCACGCCCAAGGCCAGCGAAGAAGACATAGTTGCTGCCGCCAAGGCCGCCAACGCCCACGACTTTATCGAGAAACTGCCTAAAGGCTACAACTCGGAAATAGGTGAGCGCGGCGTGAAGCTCAGCGGTGGCCAAAAGCAACGCATCGCTATCGCCCGGGCCATACTAAAAAACCCGCCGATTTTGATACTCGACGAGGCTACAAGTTCGCTCGATAGTAAGGCTGAGCACGAAGTTCAGACTGCCTTGGAGCAGCTCATGAAAGCTCGGACAACATTGATTATTGCCCATAGGCTATCGACCATCCAGAATGTCGACCTGATAGTCGGCCTCAAGGACGGCAAGGTAGCCGAGTCTGGCTCGCCAGCCGAGCTAGCCAAGCTTAAAGGCGGCATATACGCCGAACTACTCGAACTGCAGCAGCCCACCAAGGCCAATAAAGCCAAGCTCAAGAAATACGATATCGCGCGGGTTTAGTCTAGAAGTCGTCCTGCAAGTAGGCTTTTACCAATATTTGGACGCTGGCTCCAATTGGTACGGCTACCAATGCTCCAAGCAGTCCGCCGATTGAAGCGCCAATGATGGCCGATAAGAATACAGTAAGCGGTGACATTTGAACGGTTTTACCGTAGACATAGGGCTGCAAAATATTGTTTTCGACTTGCTGATAGATTACAAAAAAGATGAAGATAATGAACGCTACAGTGAGCGACTTGAAAGCGCCAACGCTGACGGCCACCACGGCCCCGAGCGAAGCTCCCACCAACGGCAAAAGGTCGAGTAGACCAACGAGTATTGCAATTGAAATAGCGTAAGGCACGCCGAGTACAGTTAAGGCTACCCCAGTCACAAATGCACATATAGCACTGGTGATCAGGTTGCCGACAACATAGCCGCTGACTGCCCGATACATTTGGTCAACAAGCTGTCGGTGCAGGGCCTTGTGCCGGCCATTATAGTACTTCCAAAATAGCTTAACCCAAGCTGGGCCTTCCGTAAGCATAAAGAAAGTCAGCACGGCGATGGTCAAGAACGATAGAATATTACCGAAAAAGCTCTTGGCATATAAGAATACCGAACTCGTGGCGCTACCCAGTGATGAAGAAAGCTGACTGACTTCGCTACGGGCCTTATCGACAAGGTGGTATTTGTTGACCAACTGCCCGAGGGCACTGTTGCTGTCTTGGATTTTAGTAAAGTATCCCGGAATGCTTTTGGCAAAGCCTTGAGACTGAGCGATCACCGGTGGAACCAATGTGGCAGCAAGAAACGCTAATATTGCAATAACTGCCGTAAAGACAATACCGGCTGCTAAACCTCGGCTTTTGCGTGGTAGTGCTTTGCTCAGCTTCTCGACGGCCGGGTTTAAGGCAATAGCCAGAAAGGCCGCCGTAAAGATCCAGGCGAGTTGCTCGCGAACCAGCCAGGCCACAAAAATAGCTCCTATAAAGCCAGCAATGACGCCGAGAACGCGGAGTACAGTACGGTTGGAAATTTGTATTTCTTGTTTCATGGACAGCCTACTGGTAAGGTTTTATGCCGAGGAGTTGGTCGACGGTAACAATATCGAAGTTCGCCGCTCGTAGCTTTGGTATCAATATGTCGATGGCTGCGACGGTTTGGCCGCGTTCGGCCCCCTTCGCATTATAGCCGTCATGGAAAATAATAATACTACCATTTCGGACCCGCTGGAAGGCGCGATTGGCAATCTGGGTTGCCGATAGCTGCAACAGCTCTTTCTCAGAACCGAAGATGCCGAATACAGGCGTCATCCCAAGCCGCTTAGCGGTTTTGAGTAGTAAAGGGTGGCGGAAAAGCCAGGGGGAGCGATAGAGCGCTGGCATCTTGCCAATCACGCCTTCTATAGCTTGATTGTTTTTGACAATCTCACCTTCAAAGCTTGGTTGCTCGAAGTATTTGCCGAAGCTATGGCTATAGGAGTGGTTGCCGATGGTGTGACCAGCCTCAAAGGCACGTTTGGTGACGCCAGGGGTTTTTACCAGGTTTGAGCCTACAACAAAAAAGCTGGCTTTGACACCGTGCTTATCCAGCAGGTCGAGTAGGGAAGAGGTGAAAGGCTCATTGGGACCGTCGTCAAAGGTTAAGGCCACCTGTTTTTTTTCGGCTGGACCGTGCCAATTAACCTTACCCAATAATTCGAACTTCTCAGACATAGTGAGCTCATAAAACAAAATGAGCGAAATCAGTGCGAGCGCGAAGATAGTAGCAAATCCGGCGAGCATTAGAACTCCTTCCTTAGCTGATGGAGCATGTGGCTCGTGCCGCCTCGTACCGCCCGCACCGCAGTCGCCCTGTGTGAAAACAACAGTAACGACATAAAGGCCAGCGCAAGACCCATCATGACCGGAGCAAGCCGACCACGCCATTTCAGAGTCCAGATATGGTCTTCGCGAATAGCTATATAGGAGCCAAAGAATGATTTGCCGGTTAGACGTCCAATATTATAGTCGAGAAAGTAGTAGACAAACTGCGTTACGAAAAGATTGTAGACTAGTCCTTTTTTGAGCCGACGGCTCGAGGTGAGGGTCTCATTGCCCGGCACAAAGATAACCTTACCGAGTTTTTTGAAACGGCGCAGCAGATCCAGCTCGTCGCCACCCTGGGTGAGGTCGGTATTGTAGCCCTCAAAGTATTCTTTACGAAAAGCGAGATTGCAGGCCGAGACATAGAACAGCCAGCCAAAATGGCGACTAGTCCAATCGTTCAGGCCAAAGATAACCGTTGTATAGAGGTGGCCCCACCATGGGGCGCCAACGAAATGTACGCCACTGCTAGCCGCTACGGCTTCTGGGTGGCTTTCGAAAACAGTCCAGATAGTTTCTATCCAGCCTTGGCGAAAGGTGGTGTCTGCGTCAGTAGAGACGATGATTTGGCCTTTGGCGGCCATGGTACCGGCTTGGCGGGCGGCACAGACACCGGGCTTTAACTCAAAAACCACCTTAGCTCCGAGCTCACGGGCGATATCTGCAGTTCTGTCGCTGCTGTTGTTGTCCACAACGATAATCTCAAAAGGCACGCTTGCTCGCTGCTTTGAAAGCGAAATAAGCGTTCTACGGATATAACGAGCCTCATTGAAAGCTGGGATAACAATTGATATGAGGGGTTTTCGTGAATTTGATAACATGCTATACATTATACCACAAATGTAATTATTTGTACATATCTAGATTATACTTTAGTGTGGTTGTCAATACTCTTCAGATCGTTTAGAATATGTAACTGTTCAGCTGCTCAAAACTACAGTTTCGTGGTCCATTCACAGCTATATAAACAATGGGGCGTCGCCAAGTGGTAAGGCATCGGCTTTTGGTGCCGACATTCGTAGGTTCGAATCCTTCCGCCCCAGCCATAAGAATATACCCGACAATTGTCGGGTATATTCTTATGTTAGCGACATGGATTCCAGCCGTAGTCCGTATAGGACAGGTTAAGTCGGACAGTTAGTGCTATTATATGCATAAGTATTTTATCAATAGAATTTATGGTAAGGGCACTGTGCGAAAAGGATTTACTACTAGAACTATGCGAAGCGGTACGTTTATTGGTTGGTATAGACGTAAGCCCGTGCTCACCTGGGTACTCGCCTTTACCATTATTGGGGTAGCTGCCTTAGTCTTTACTAGAGCAGCATCACCTGCTTCATCCTTTATAGAGCCAGAAAATGGCACATTGGCTGGCGCAGCCACCGTTGGCAATGATATGCTCGCGTCAAACGGTGGTTATCTGCGGTTTGGCAATGGTAGCAGCGGCGGAACAACTATTCTCTTCGACGACTTCACCGGAACCTCAATCGATAGAACCAAATGGGATGTGTACGACAGGATCAGCGATCAGGTAAACCAAGAGGTTAACTGCGTGATACCGGCCAACATCAGCCTGTCTGGCGGAATCCTGAGTGGCCTCTCGAAACACGAGGACCGCAGCTGTGGCGACTCGCTGCAAGCTCCAGTGCTCGAGCACTATACATCCTGGCAAATTGGCCAAAAGGTCCCTTCGTTCCAGTACGGTACAGTCGAAGTACGGGCCAAGGAGCCTGGCGGTACTGGCATCTGGCCGACGATCTTCCTGCTCGGGTATTTATGGCAGCCAACTCAAGCCGCTACGGCCAACGCCCCCAATAACTG
Source organism: bacterium (assembly GCA_043767845.1). Taxonomy (GTDB): domain Bacteria; phylum Patescibacteriota; class Saccharimonadia; order UBA4664; family JBBRNT01; genus JAYUFZ01. Next base: position 22,649 of record JAYUFZ010000036.1, read on the forward strand.
GCCAGTTGGAGGATGGAGCGAGGTAGACATCGCCGAGTTCATGCATAACTACAGAACTCAAGTGAACAACTCCCTGCACTTCAATGTTGGCGAAGGCGAAGTCCAGGCACCGCTGGCATTCAATGCCAGCTCGCAATTTGCAATTTACCGCTTGCAGTGGTCGGCAAACGCCATGGTTTGGTCAGTAGACGCCGAGGATGGGGCAGGTTTCCGCACCACGCGCACCGTCACTGACCCTAGCAAGATCCCAAACGTACCGATGTATCTTACGATTAACGCCGCTATTGGCGGTGCTGGTGGTGCTCCAGACCCCAATACTTATCCGCAAACTTTCCAAGTGGACTGGGTACGCATCACGCAGTAACTTGCTGGCGCAAGAGCACTGCCGGCGGTGAATGCCAACGCTTCAAGCTGGCAATCAACCTCCCCAATACACAGTCAGTGTGCTAATATTGAAGCATTATGAAAACAATCATTCTATTACCTCACATTATTCTTGCGATTGTCTCACTCAGCTATGCCTCGGGTGTAGTAATAGCGACCCGAAAACGCAATATGCCCCAAGCCAAGAACCGGGTAAAGAGAATGTGGCAGACAACAATAGCTGTCATGCTCAGCGGCATCGGACTTTCGATTGTCAGCAAAGCACCGCTTGGTAGGAGTTGCTTAAGTCTTTTGTCAGTGCTCGGTCTTGTACTAGCAGCCCATTTTTATGAACGTACTGTGCGGGAGAAGACTGGCTGTCCATATCTCGACAGCCTCTAATGCCAGCTCGGGGTGCTACCATCCACTCGTTTGGTGGTTTTTTACCTGATAACCGCATTTCGGCGGCAAGTATCGAAGATACACTACGGTCACTCAACCCATGGCTCCACATCGCCGATGGTTTCTTTGAATTAATGACCGGCATACAGAGCAAGCCCCAAGCAGAGTCTGGGCTACAGTCATCCGACCTAGCCGTATTTGCTGCCCAAAAAACGATGGCCCAAGCGCAGCTTTCGACTCGTGATATTGATCTACTTATATTTGCGGCTGCCAGCCAAGACATCATCGAGCCAGCGACTGCCAACATCGTTCAATATAAGCTGGGCTTGCATTGCCCCGTTTTTGATGTAAAGAATGCCTGCAATAGCTTCATGAATGGTCTTGAAATTGCTACTGCCATGATTGGTAGCGGTTTGTATAAGAACGTGTTGGTGGTGACCGGTGAAATGCCATCTAGGGTTGTCGATTACCAATTTCAAAATAAGTCAGATTTCAAGCAGGGCTTTGCCAGTCTGACGCTCGGTGACGGTGGTGGCGCAGCCATGGTGAGTGCGTCTAAAACTACCAATGTCGGTTTCATGAAGATGGCTAGCTATGGCAGTAATTGGCAACTGGCCACGTTCCTAGGTGGCGGCTCGATGTACCCAAAGGATGCGTCGATGATGCGCTTCCAGGGCAACGGGGGCAAGCTCAAACAGGCTTTTCTTGACCTTGGTGACAACACCATCGACGAAGCCTTGAAGGCCTGTAATATGAACTTCTCCGATATTAAGCAGATATTCCTGCATCAAGTTGCCGCCGGATTTACTACTGAAACGCTCGAAATGATCGGCGCGCCCACCGACAAAGCCTACCGGACTGTCGAGCGTCAAGGCAACCTGGCATCCGCTAGTCTGCCGATTGCCATAAGCCAGGCTCAAAGCCAAGGCGCGATCGCAAAAGGCGACACAATACTACTGATTGGCCTGGCTAGTGGCATTAGCGTAGGGATTATGCTGCTAACTATCTAGCGATTTACCAAATTGTCTCCACACCAGTCCGCGATTCAGTTTAAGGGTATGGGTACGTGGCAATTCGGAAGGGTAGATATTAATAACTTGTCCAATCCGAGCTATAGCCGGTAGGTCCACCAGTAGCCGAGCCTTAATCGCTGGGCCATCAAAACCTTCTTTCATCCGCAGCGCTACGTCAAAACTGCCCTTGAACAATTCGCTGGCATAGAGGACGCAACTTTCTTCGACACCCTCAATACTGTTGGCCAGCTGCTCGATATCCTCAAGAAACAATTTATCGCCGTTTGAGTAGATGATCAAATTCTTGGTTCGTCCAGTCAACACTAGGTCACCGTTGGCATGCAGATAGCCTTGATCGCCTGTGTTAAACCACTCCTCGGTATGCTCCGCTGGCCAGTAGCCCCGAAAAACACTAGGTGCCTGGATAAGGATCTCACCTTCATGGTTTATCTTGATCGTGGCTGTATCAATAGGCCGCCCCACCGAACCAGCTAGCCGCGTACCTGGCCTCGTACATATACTTATTATTGGCGATGTCTCGCTCAGACCGTATCCGAGCAGGGTCTGGTAGCCAAGGCCCCGGAAAAATTTGTCAATGGTGAGATCATATGGCGCACCGCCGATCACCAGTGCCCTTAGCTGCGGAGCGAGTTCACGATGGACTTTGCCGAAGATTGCGCGCCTAAGAGGCAATGGCGCATGACGTGCGGCCCGCACCACACTCCCAAACCGTGGTTGATGGTGCTTGGGGACTTTTGCCAGTATGCCCTTGCGCAAGAGTTCCAATATGCGTGGCACGGCCACCAGCATCGTCACCCGGTACTTTTTCAATGCTGCTTTGAGTGCCGGGCCGTTTATGTCTGCAATATATACAATTTGCGCTCCAGCGTAGAGCGGCATAAGTAGCCCGCACATCTGCTCGTAGGCATGAGCTAGCGGTAATATCGACAGAAATACCTCATCTGGCTCAAGCTCGTAGCAGCGTAGGGTGGCGCTCAAATTACTTAATAAGTTTGCTTGTGTTAGGGTGACTCCTTTGGGCTTTGACCAAGTACCAGAAGTAAGTAGTATTTCGGCAATTCGCGGCTCGTCTTGGGGGCTCTGAGGAAGAGATTGCCTATGCGGCCTACCAGTTATCAATTTCGAAGCATCGACAACCTGATGATTCAGATCTGTCCCGTCGCTGCACACCACCAGCTTCGGTGTCGTTTGTGTAATAGTCGCCTGAACCATCTCAAGGCTTAAACGGTTATCGACTGGCACCACGATGATTCCAGCTAGTTGAGCTCCAAGAAAAAGTGGAACCCAATCTATCTGCCGGACTTTGTAGATGAGCATTCGATCGCCGGGTTGGAGGCCGCGAGCCAGAAGCTGGGCCGCTACCTGCTGAGCCTTGGCGACAAGTTGGGCGTAGGTCATTGTTGTTGCAGAGGCATCATCGACCAGGGCGGGCCTAGAGCCATGGCTTTCCAGGTGTAATATATACTCATCAAAAGTCTTCATTAACGCACATCCACGGTTTTAGGCCGAAACTTGCGATCCCAATACCAGAGCATTATCCCGACATATCCAAAGGCTTTGACCTTGCGGATTGATCCAAAAACAACCATGTCTTTTGCAAAATGTGCCTGGCTAGGTTCTATGACGTCACATACTTTCATATGCAACACCAGATCCTCGTCAGTGTCATCAATACTGGTTCTTCCGAATCCTCCGACTTCTAGATATAGGCTGCTTTCGATGGCCATGTTTAAGCCGGGGATCATGAATAAACGGTATTTATGACTCGGCCGGTGGTGTATATAGTATGGAGCAATTTCCGAGATCCGTATCAGGATTGGCAATACTTGGCCATCAATCCACCGAAACGAGCTTTCGTCGCGCCTAGGCTTGAGCTTGCCTCCGACAATGCGAGCTCCACTATAAAAGTGCTGTTTTATAATCGCAACCCAATCTGCCTGAGGCATGGCATCGGCATCGGTGCGGGCAATATGGGTCGCACCATGGTTAATGGCGTACCTGAAGCCGGTATCGGAGGCAGCTCCGGTACCTTTTTGCGGTTCCGTAATAAGTGTCACTGCTTGCAAGGGATGGGTCCTCATGAAGGCTCTTACCAGCTCTGGCGAGTTATCGGTACTAATGTTGTCTACCAGTACTAGCTTAAATTCGCCGTCGGTCTGGCGCGAGAGTGCCTCTAGCGTGTCGAGGATGAGCGCGGCTTCATTGTAGAAGGGCACTACTACCCAAAGATCTATGGTTATCATATGCTTATGCTATGTCATTTCTTGTAGAAATAAAACCTGCCAGCGAACATTCAACGGCAGCACATCTATATTCGAGCAAAGAGCAGTCGCTTTCTACCTATCGCAGCGCAAGTGATAGTGGGGCGTGGTGGGCTACGAGCAAGGGCTCACGTAAGCATGGCCTCGACATCGAGAAACTCGGCAAGCGCCACCAGGCTTTTGGCAAATTAGTCGTCACCAGTCGCGAGTTGCGCGTTCTGGCGGCTGTTGTGCCACGCTCCCAAGCCGTCATCTGGGCCTGGTCTATCAAGGAGGCCTGCTACAAATGTGCCGATAGTGGCTATGAGCCTGCCGACTTTATAGTCTATGACTACCAGCATTCAAGCTTCTTGGTTCAAGCAGCCAAGCAACGCTTTCAAGTAGTTATCTCTCGCGGTCTGGATGGCTATGCGCTTTGCTTAGCTCTGGTATTAGCAGCTAATTCTGAGATAATAGACTGCAATGAAGAACGAAGAGCTCTCGAAAGTATTGCAGCAATTATTTGACGTGCCCTTGGATGTCAGCGAATCTGCTGACTTGCGACAGTATATCCAAGATTCGATCGACGTCGGCGAGCTAGTGGCAGTCCTGCGTCACGACTACCAAATTGTTATAGAGCTTAAAGATTTTAAAGCCATCTACACGCTCGCCGATTTGCGGGCGTTCATACTGGGTAAGGCCTGATATGAAGCTCCGTACCCGCTACCATGAAACAATGGTCTATGTGGCCAATAGGCCCCTGCAATACGCTATAACTCGCCTAATGCGCTTCCAGGCTGTGGCTTATCTGCCTGGAGTTAAGACCTATTTCATCAACAATCCAATGCTAGCTAAGGCCATACTAGCTGACGTCGAGAATTTTAGCTCGAGCCACACTGGTAGCATTGGCGAGCTCGCATCAAGCATCATGGGCTCTGACTCCAAAGCTTTATTCAATATGCATGGAGCCGAGCACCACGACCTCAAGTTCAAGCTGCTCGATATATTTCAGCCTAAATACATCGACGCGATGGTAGCCGAGGCCTTGGACCTAGAGATAAGCCAGCTGGTTGAGCAAATACAGGCCAAAAAGCCTGTTGACCTGGCACTCTTTATCAAGCGTTGCACGGCTCGGGTCACCTGCCATATGCTCGGCATTAGCGCTACGACGCCAGACTTTGAAAAGCTGCTCTTTAAAGTCGCGAAACTCAGCGACGACCTAACTTCGATGATCAGCGTGTCATCCAGCAAGCTATCGGCTCAAGAGACTCGAAAAGGCCAAGCAATTTACCGTGAATTTAGCGCATTGATCAAGAAATACTATGATCAAGATGACCACCCCAGTTCGAGCGTCATTGCCAAGCTCAAAGAACGTAACTTTGACTTTGATACCGCCAAAGCGCTGCTCGTAACGCTGATCATGGCCGGCACCGAAACTGTTTCCTCAGCGCTGCCTCGCATCGTTTCGATATTCATTGAAGAAGAGCTTTGGAGTGGTCTTGCCGCAGAGCCCGAGAAGCTCGAACTAGCTATCAATGAGGGCTTACGCTTCACGTCTCCCTCGCCATTGGTGCTCCATAGCGTGGTAAAAGATAACACCACGGGGGGGCACAGCTTTAAGGGCAATCGTCGAGCTCTGGTGATGCTTGTGAATATTCTGCGCGACGACCGCTACTACCCAAATGCCTATACTATCGATTTCGATAGAAAACCGAGTGATACCTACCGCAATTTCTGGTTTGGCGCTGGCCCACACTTCTGTCTGGGCTCAGAACTAGCCAAGAAAGAGTTACGAACGATTATTGGCACGCTGCTAAAGCTCAGTAGCAATCCAGTGATCCTACGTCGTCGCTACGCGAGCCACACCAGCTTTCCTGGCTATAGTATGTTATTAGTCGACTTTAGTAACTAAGCCTAGAAGCCAAGGTTCGATCAGATCGGCCAACAGTCCAGGCTGATCTTCCTGAATAAAATGCCCAGCCCCGACGATTTCGTGGTAGCTAGCATTGTTAAGCGCTGGCCACAACAGCCGAACTTGACTAAGAGGGAACAATGGGTCGGAGTCGGCATAGAGTAGTAGTTTGGGTATTGCACTTTCTAGTAAATAGCTATCAATAGTAGCCATGAGCTGCTGCTGTTGAGGTGTTTGGTGCTTGCTGTCGGGTATCTGAGCAGGGAAGGCCCAGACACCCAGGCGTTGCGATCGTTTTTGGTGGGGAAAGCGGTAGGCTTGCCGCACACTAGAAGTGATCGGTTTTCGAAACCCGCATAGAAAAGCAGCCTGCCGAAAGAGGTCAAGATAGATTATCGCCCGCCGACCGAGATGGCTCTTCATCGCCTGGCGGCCAAATTGGTTCAATATGTTCATACCCGGCAAATAGGTATTCATCAGTACCAGACCCGCGCAGCGATCACCGAGTGAAGCAGCCAGTAATGTAGCTAGCGGACCGCCCCAGTCCTGACCAACCAACACTACTTTTCCCAAACCGGCAGCTTCCACCAGCTCATGCAATATCTGAGATTGGGCTGTGACCGAATAGGCTACTAAACCCGCCGGCTTATCACTCATTCCAAAGCCAATCAGGTCTGGTGCTATCACGCGGTAAGCCCCCACGAAACGTTCAAGTAAGTGGCGATACAGAAACGACCAGGTTGGGTTACCGTGCAAAAATACCAGGGTCATAGGCGAATGCTCTGGCCCGTCGTCGACATAGCTCACCGTACCATAAGCACTATGAAATTCATGTCTCTGAAATCGTGCTAAAAATTGTTCGACGGCTATTGGTCTTTCTCTAAGCTGTGCCATACTTAGATTATGCAAGCAAGTCCACTGATTACAAAATTAATGAGTAGTTCAAAGCTTACCCAAACAGCCATACAAGAGACAGCTGGCCAGACAATCAACTACAGCGAACTGCACCGCCGTAGCGATGAGATGGCTTATTATCTGCTTGAAAAAGGTCTGAAAAGAGGCGATCGGGTGCTCTTGCTCATGAAGCCCGGTATCGACGCTGTAATTTCGGTGCTAGCGACCTTGAAAGCCGGTGGGACGCTAGTGATCGCCGATCCAGGAACCGGCAATGAGCTGTTTAAGCAACGAATTGCCGAAGCGCTTCCAAGCTGGACCTGCATCGACCCAACTCTCAATAGACTCCGCAAAAACCGACTACTGCTGAAGCTGGCCAGGCGGCTTGCGCCCGACATCCCCGATCTCGGTGGAGTAGTCCTGCCTCAGCCTATCGCTGGCCCGCGGTATTCCACGATCGGCCCATCTGGTCTACCAAAACTGCAGGCAGATGATGAAGCGCTGATAGTGTTCACTTCCGGCACTACCAGTAAACCGAAAGGGGTAGTACATACCCACAAGACGCTGGCCTTGAGCCTCGCCAGCATCGAAAAACTGTTAACTGTCGAGAGGCCGCGGCTTTATACTACCCAGCCGTATTTTCTGTTACTTGGTATAGGTCTGGGAGCTGAAGTCATCATAAACAGTGCCAGCTTTAGCCCAGCTCACTTCATGGCCGACAGCACTAGATACCAACCTAACGTCACTTTCGGGCCGCCCGGAGAATTTATCCCACTCATCAGTTACTGTATTGAGCGTGGCATACTTTTCCCTGGGAGCTACCAGCAGGTCTTATTCGGATCTGCCCCCATAACTAAACCTTTTCTGGAGAAGTTCTACGCAATCGCCTCTCCAGATATCGAGACGCTTTGTCTCTACGGTATGACCGAAGCTCTTCCCATTGCCACGATCAGCGGCCGAGCCAAGTTGGCCTGCCGGGGAGAAGGCGACCCGCTTGGTAGCCCGGTGTCGGGAATTTCAGTAAAGATCGGAACTGACCACCAGCTGGCTGTATCAGGAGAGCAAGTAATGCGCCATTATCTAAATCAGGAACCGCAGGAGTGGATCCAGACCGGTGACCTAGTGCGCGTCGACACCAGTGGCTGCCTCGTGCTCCAGGGACGAAAAAAAGACATGATCCTCCGGCGATCATACAATATCTATCCCTCGCTCTACGAACCAACAATTGCCAGAATACCTGGTGTGAGAGATGTGGCGCTGATAGGCGTTTATGACGAACTCTTAGCCGATGAGCGAGTAATACTGGTGCTCGAGCCAGAGACCGGTCAGCAGCTTACTGTCGCTACAGTGCAAAAACAGCTAACCCATGGAGCATATTCCATAGATAGTAACGCCTTACCAGACGAGATAGTGATTATGGATATTCCGTATATCGGCCGTCAACGCAAAATAGACAAACAAGCCCTCAGGAAAGTCTTGGCACTATGAAAATAGCCCTCACTGGTGCCTCGGGGTTTGTCGGCGGCCACATTGCCCGTGCCCTGGCCGCCGATGGGCATCAGATACTGGCTTTTAGCCGTCGAATCCTACCGGAGATTGCCAACATGACGGCAAGCATCTGGAATTTAGATGATGCCTGGCAATCGGAGGTGCCTGAAATCGACATCTTCATTCACGCTGCCGCCATTACCGAACTGGGCGCCAACTACGGCAGGGCAAAGGATATTAATGTCGGCGGGACGCGCCATGCCTATCAGTACGCTAAGGCAGCTGGAGCAAAGCGCTTTATTCACATTAGCTCAGCAAGCGTCTATAACAGCGCGCTCGATAAGCATCGGGTAGATGAATCGTTCGAAAAGGTGACTGCCATTGACAACTCATATGCACGGACAAAATACGAAGCAGAAGAATTCCTGGCTCAGGCCAAGGCCATGCCCATTACCATTCTGCGTCCGCACATAGTCTATGGGCCTGGCGACACTAAAGTGCTCTATGAACTTCTCGCCAAAGTTCACAGCAACGTCTTATCCCTGCCGATTAATGGAAACTATGAATTATCAGTAACGCATGTTGGCAATATCGTCGCTGCCGTCCGCTTCTTCCTAGACCAAAAACTACCTGGTGTCGAAGCCTATAATGTCGCCGATAAAGACTACGTCGACAGCCTCAGTTTTATCAATGCCCTGCTTGATTGTTCTAAAAATAGGCCGGTTATAAAGCTCATTAACCCTCACATCGCCCTAGCGGCCGCCATGTCTTCAGAATTCTTCGGCAAGCTTACTGGACGAATGCCGCTTTTATCACAAAACCTCTTACGGCAGCTCAACCAAGACTCATCAATGAGCATGAACAAGCTTAGCGCTATGGGTTTTAAGCCGACCCACGAGCTTGAAGATGGCATAAAAGATATCACGGTATGGTTAGCCAGCTTCGGCAGTATTCAGGATTACTTAGCAGCGTCTCAGTCACAAGTTTGGCCAGCGACCACCAAAGACTATATATACTAGCGCTGTTTTGGCATCATGACTGTCCGGTAAAAATATAGACTCACCACTACGAAGACTAAGGCTAGTGTTAGGGCAATAGTGGCTGCCTGCAAGAAGTCTACGGCGCCGCCATAGGCAGTTCCTAGCTTGTAGCCGATAGCAAATAATAAGCCTCCCTTGATCAGCGCCGAGATAATGCTGATTACTAGGAAACGTTTTAGAGGCATTTTCGACATACCGGCTACCACAATAGCCGGTACGGCAAGACCATCTGTTACTTTCAATATCACCACCGCCCAGACGCCATAGCGCTGGTAAAAGGACTCTATTCGCTCAAGCTTTGCTGGTTTGATCCTGATAGGCCACGACCAGCTGTATGACGCGATAGTTCGATAACCCTTTCCAAGGTAGTAGTACAAGATGTCACTGGCAATGTCGCTGCTGATAACGACCCCTAAAGCCAGGTAGAAGTTCAACCGACTAACAGTCACCAGAAAACCAGCTAGTATCGTAATGACTGAACCCTGTAATATGCCGAGCGCAAACAAAGCAAGGTATTGTGCCGGAAGTGATAGGCCGAGAAGAAAGTATTCGATCGTATGGCGGTGCATTGACAATAGTGTAGTCAAAAATTGCTTGAATTAATATCACTGGGATTATCTATGGCATAATACAATCACAAGTAATACCCCTAGCTACAAGAGAATACTAGAAGTGAGCAAATCCAGAAAGTTATATCAGAGTCACCCGGTCAACCAACTCATCAAATCCAGGCAATTGTCGAAATCAGACAGCGAAACATTGGCATTGGTGGTTGAAGGTGGCGGCTTACGCGGCGTTGTGTCGGGAGCAATGCTCGCTGAGCTGGAGTTGCTAAACATTGGTCCTAATATTTTTGATTTTGTAGTTGGGACGTCTGCGGGCGCATTCAATGCCGCCTATTTTCTTACCGGCCAAGCAAAGCAGGGGATGCAGGTCTACCTGGGGGATCTTGCAAGGCATAAGTTTATTCGCCCTTGGCGCTTTCTCTATGGCGGCTCAATCATGGATCATGATATTCTAATCGAGCACATTATGGAGGTGATAAACCCGCTCGATTGGGATAAACTTATTGGCTCGCATAAACTTCATGCCGTAGCCACCAGCCTGAATCCAGGCACGCAGGGCCCGCGCATTCTAAGCCTACCCAAAACGAAGCAGCAGGCGCAGCAATTCATACGTGCATCAGCTCATATCCCTATTATTGCCGGCAAACCATTGCGTTTGGACGGCGTTAGACTCTATGACGGCGGATTAACCTCCCTGCTGCCAATAGCGGAAGCATTAGAGCTTGGTGCTACCCATGTCTTAGCACTGTCGGCTCGTGATTTGTATGCCTGGAAAGCTGAATTATCTCCCGTCGAGCAGCTAGCCGCATCATTCTCAAATATTCGCTGGCCCGGTATCAAGACAACTCTAGGCAAACAACTACGTCATAATGTTCTTGAGTCTAAACAATTACAGTCAAAACGGGACAGTTCAGAAAAGCCACCGCACATCCTTGTCGTAGATTGCCCATCGACAAATAATCTTAGCCTATTTGAAATGAACCCCTCTAGGCTCGGGCAGGCCGCGCTTTCCGGCCGCCAGGCTATACAGCAAGTTTTCTAATACTTCAGGCCAGCCAGTCAATGAGCCTGAGGTGCTCATAGCACTGTTCTCCGGCAAGTTACTCGGCCTCACAGTCTTTTATGGCCGCTTCGGTGGTGTATGGGCAAAGATAATAGCTACTGGTCATCCTTTTAGCACTACTCATGCTTGTAATTATTCGATTTCGATAGCATTATTCCTATGTCGAGAAACTACCACCAAGTTATCCAACTCGATTACCCCGAAAGAAGGCAGATGTCCGAACATGCCAACGATTTCACCATCGGTGAAGTCACGAACAATCGTGTCACAGTCAAAGTCCGCGGACCACTTGCGGCCTATATCAACGGCGTCAAGCGCTATGTGGTAGGGGCTGCTGGCGTCACCAGCGCTATGGTGGTGGACGGCGAAGCAATTGTGGTCGCTGATTGCCAGCTCATCAGCGAAATCGACACCGCGGAGCAGATCCAAGTCCGCGTTCGAAACCGTTGCCGAGACTACATCCACGCCGTAACAGGCTTCATGTCGGACATTGGCCCAGAGAGCAACTACACCCATCTGACGCGCAGTGCACAACTAACCTCAGCCTGAGCCTATTCTCAAACTGCTATCAAGCCGATGGCTACCCGTAGACGGGCTCTTTTCATGCCAAGTAACGACTTAGGCCGCACCGAATCGCTTGAGCGACCGCTGATGGGCCTTTTGGTGTTCGATTTCGCGGTTCTTGTGGGGAGCCAGGGTAGTAAGGGCCGCCATAAGATGGTGCGTCGTGTGGACTATCTCAGCAATTGCCGTATTAAAAGCCTCTTCATTGCCAGCAGATGGATTAGTAAATCCGGTGATCTTGCGTACAAACTGACCAGCTGCTGCTTGAATCTCGGTGTCGGTTACTGGCGGGTCGAAATTATACAAAACACGAATATTCCTACACATCTTGCGGCCTCCATTTCATAGCTGTTGCCATAATTCTATGCCAATACGGCAATCAAACCAAATGCTAATTTAGGCCGTAAACACTGAGATATTATTGACTTTTCGCCACAATGGTATATAGTTATGTATCACCTTAATAACTTGCGTTAATAGCTAAGCACTTATTTGTCTGCCAGCTGGTCGATAAATATGTGCTTAGCTGGATTCCCCAGCGGCCACTACCCGGGTACTTCCCCGATAGGAGCGACATGCGAAGGTTCATCTTCGGCCTCTGTGCCGTCATAGCAGCAGTCTTCGGGCTGGCAACATCGGCCACGGCCGGCGGTTCCGGTGGCGGTGGCTATCACCCCACCACGACCACCCGGGCACCGAGTACGACTTGCCCGCCGACCACCGAGGTCACGACCACCACAGAGGAGGTCACGACAACTACGGAAGCCCCGACGACGACCAAGCCGCCGACCACCACCACAGCTGCCACCACTACCACCCAGCCTACAACAACCACAACGGCGGTGACAACCACAACCACGGAAGCAGCTGCGACCACCACAACGACAGCAGCGACCACCACGGTTCCGGCCACCACAACCACCACCCAGCTTGCGACAACCACATCCACCGTGGCAATCGCGACCACAACCACGGCACTGGCCACAACGACGACCCAGCCGCCCACTACCACGACCACCAGGCCGCCGCTCATCATCGTGGTCACAACCACCGCACCGCCGCTCATCCTGGTTCCACCGGCCACCACGCCGCCGCCAGCCCCGACCGCACCACCCACAACGGCCACCGCGGCACCAACCACTGCCCCGGCAGCAGCGCCCACAGTGGTACCGACAACGGCCGCGCCCACCACAACAGTGGCAACGACCACTCCGGTGGCCACCGTGCCGCCAACGACGACGCCACCTAAGCCCACGCTGGCTTACACCGGCCGCAACGCCAAGCCCCTGGCTCGCATCGCCTTCCTGGCTCTGCTTGCTGGCGGTTTGCTCGCCCTGTTCACTCAGAAGCGCTCCAAGCGCGCCTAGCCCACCGCCCACCTACGCCCCTGCCAAGATTTTTGGCAGGGGCGTCCTGTTTTGTAACGCACAAAATAAATAGAGCGACATCACTATTTCGTGATGCCGCTCAGGGCGGTTAGTGCTCGACGCACCAGTGGTGGGCGTTTTGGAACATCTTTTGCCAGGGGCTCGTCTCAAGGTCGACCCATTCGGCCGGCCTCCAGGGCCATTGCCACATGGCATTACTCAAACGTTCTGGATGCGGCATCATGGCCAGGTGCCGGCCATCTGGCGAGCACAAGGCAGCGATACCATGCGGACTACCATTGGGGTTGGCAGGGTAGTTTTCGGTTGCCAGTCCATCGCTACTGACGTAGCGAATTGGCGCCAGGCCAAGCTCAAGAATCTGCCGCATAATGTCCGGATCTGGCACATGAAGTCGGCCTTCACCGTGCGCCACCCAAACCCCCAGCGCCGAACCATCCATGCCGCGCAGCATCATGGCTGGGCTTGGATAGATTGCTACCGTCGGAAAGCGTGACTCAAAACGTTCCGAAGTATTGTGAATGAAGCGTGGCTTTTTGTCGTCGGCCAGCTCATTAAACGGTGCCCAGCCAAGTAAGGTGCTCAGTTGCGCGCCGTTACAGACACCAAGCGAGAATGTATCGTCGCGAGCGTAGAAGGCCTCAAACTGTTGGCGCAGTCGGTCATTGAAACGAATAACACCCGCCCAGCCCTTGGCCGAATCAAGCACATCACCGTAGGAGAAACCACCCGGGAAAACGATTCCCCGGAAAGCGTCGAGCGAGGCTCGGCCGCTCAAGAGATCACTAATGGTAATGTCGTGAACCTCGAACCCGGCCACATGCAGCGCTGCCATCATCTCCCGATCGCCATTACTACCCTCAGCTCGTATGACAGCTACTTTCGGGTGCTCCGTAGCTATATAGGGTTCTGACTGATAGCTCAGGTGCCAATTCGGCTCCACAAGTTCGCGCGTCAGCTGCTGGAATTCAGCCTCAACGCAGGCCGGGTTAGCCTGCTGGAGCTCAATGTGATGGGCCACCGCCTCCCAGGCCATTCGCAAGCGGGGGAGGGTTAGGCTGAACACTGTTTCGCTGTTGTAGAGGATAGTAACTCGATCTTCAGCTGCTTGCACCCTACCGACTAGCTGGTGGGTAATATTGGCATTTCGGAATTTGCGTAAGACAGCATGTAGTTCTTCCGGGATTACCTCCAGCACTACCCCCAGTTCTTCATTGAAGAACATGGCGATTGGCTCGCCGTTGCCCTTCATATCGAAAGTCGCGCCGAGATTTCCGGCGATAGCCATCTCCACGAGGGTCACGGCTAAACCACCGTCGCTTTTGTCGTGCAGTGAGACCACACTACTATCAGATACCATCGTTTGGATGAGGTCAAAAGCCCTCAGTAATTGTCCGCTGTCCTCAAGATCTGGGCATTCATCACCCAGCGAGCTAAAGACTTGCCCAAGTGTCGACCCTCCGAGACGGGCTTTGCCGTGGGCCAAATCGACGAATACCAGGTAGTTGCCAGCCTGCTTCAGATCAGGCGTAACCTTTTTACGCACATCCTCCATAGGCGCGTAAAAGGCCAGCACGTTTTGTCCGGGGGCCTTAATGATAGCCGAGCCTTCTTTGGTAGCCATCGAAAGGCTGTCTTTACCGCCATCAATCGCCATACCCATGGCAAGCGCTACCTCGGTAATGGCCTGCGCCGCTTCAAGCAGCCGCGCGCCTTCACCGGGCAATTTTGCTGGCCACATCCAGTTCGAGCTACAACGGATATCCGGGATGCCGATGATAACCGCTCCCATCATATTGGTTAGGGCCTCGCCGACAGTCATGCGACCTTGCGCAGCCGGTGAGATCAGGCCCAAAAGCGGGCGCTCACCAAGGCTGTAGGCAGTACCAGTGATGCCGAAATAGCCTTGGGCTGTAACGGCATAGTTGGAGAGGGGAGTGTGCAGCGGGCCGACGCACTGCTGCTGGGCAATGAGCCCGGTCACACTCCGATCAGCTTTGGTGGTGGCCCAACGTTTTGAGCCAACCGCCAAAGACTGCAAGAGCCTCATGAGCGCACCAAGGAGAGTCAGATTCTCAGGAAGGACCAGCGGTTCGAGCGTGATTGGCAAGCTGTGCAATTCAACCGGCGCCAACAGATAATCACCCAAGATTGGCTCTAATGGCAGGTTCACCGGTGTCGAGCCATCACGTGCGTCAAACACCACCAGCTGGCCATTGCCAGTTACCTCACCGACTTCGGCGCAAGGCACATTTTCACGATCACAAATATCTTTAAACCGCGCAAAGTCATATGGCCATATCAAAAGCACATTGCGCTCTTGGGACTCATTGCCCCAGATTTCGAGCGCCGAAAGGGTTGCATCTCCCACAGGCAGGGCCCGAAGGTTGATGATACCGCCAGCCGGATCCATAACCTCTGGCAAGGCGTTGGAATCACCACCAGCACCTAAGTCGTGGGCCGACTGGATAGGGTTTTCTTCACCAAGTTCGATACAGGCCCTAATAACCCGGTTTACGCGTTGGCCCATTTCCGGATCACCCCGCTGCACTGAATTCAAATCAAGCTCCGTACTATTAGCGCCAGCCATCATCGAACTGGCCGCTCCACCGCCTAGGCCAATCCGGTAAGCCGGTCCGCCAATCTGAACAATGATCATGCCGGCTTGCGGTGGCTGTTTCTCGGTGTGGCGGCTATCAATAGCTCCCATGCCCACGCTGTACATAACCGGCTTGTCAAAGGCCCGGTAGCCGCTTGGCGTTTGCATACCCAAGCTCCTGGCGAAACCGATAACAGTCGGCTCACCAAAGCAGTTGCCATAGGCCGAGGACCCGTTAGAGCCTTCGATAAGAATATCAAGTGGGGTCGCCCCATCAATAGGTGGCGCGTGACCATCTTGCTCCCAGGGCAGAAGTAGACTTGGGATCCCTAGATTACCCACGCAGAACCCAACACCGCTCACAACAACATGGCCACCACGGCCAACGCACTGGTTGTCGCGAATCCGCCCGCCACCACCGGTTGACGCACCCGGGAATGGCGCGATTCGCGTTGGGTGGTTATGGGTTTCGGCTGTCAGCGTCCGGTGGTTAATTACTGGCACAATCTCCATGCGTGTGGGGGTGCCGGGGTAGGCTGGCACCAGTGCCGGAATCGGCGCGCCGCCATCAATGGCCGAACTATCATCGTGAAAAGCAATTACCGAATTGTTTGGGTTCGCTCGCCAGGGCCGACGCACCACGTCCATCAGGCTATAGCCCAGACCAGTACCGTCCAGCACTAGCTGCCCGCGAAAGAACGGGTGGCGACTGTGCTCGGAATTGGCCTGACCAAGCTGGAAGAGCTCAACATCCGTCGGGTCACGGCACAGCACATCAGCAAAGAGCTTGAAGTAACTCACCAGATCGCTCTCACTCATGGCTAGCCCGAGCTCGGTATTTATGGCGCGCAGGGTGTCCATGCCTCCGGCCAAAACCGGAATTGCGCGAACACTAGCCGCCACAAGCCCTGTGTCAAAACTTTCCAACGGCTCAGCGTAGACGGTTTCGGTCATCCTGTCGTAAACAGTCGTGGCCAACAGCTCAAGCTCCGGCGCATCAAAAACCCGCTCAAAGCCAAAACGCCGGGAGCGTTCAATGCGCACCACTTTTGTAAGGCCAATTTGCTGGCATATCTGGCGGGCTGTTGAGCCCCAAGGCGTTTCGAAATTGAGCCGTGGCCCAACCTCCAAAACCGTCTGGTAACGTCTCAAATAGCTGGTGTATCGCAAGCCTTCAGGATCGAAGGTCTCACCGAGCAGCCATTGCAAGCGAGCCATTTCTGACTCATCTTGCTCCTCCAGAGTACTGATGTAATAGCACCACTCTGCCCCTATTCGGGCGGGCAGGGCGATGCCGCTACTACGCAGTTGGCGGTTTTCAATGCCACTTGGGCCAGTACGGCGGCTAAGTCGAAGCATGCCTGCCTCCTCTTGAGGTTTTTGTTTTGTGGACTAGATTTCAAACTACGTCAAAGCCAGGGGCAAAGCCACCTCACTTGTTAGCTGTATTCTCGGGTATTCCGATCCGAGAGTCAATGAGCTGGCCAGCACTAGGCAGGCTGAGGGTTTTACACTATTATCATCTGAAGCGGCAAGGTGCCGCTTTTGTTCCTTGAAGTACCGATCCGAAAGGAAGCTTATGACATTGCGAACGGATGTCTTGGTGTCCGGTAGTGGCACAAACTTGAAATCGATGTTAGACCTGAAGTTGCCCATCGGGCAAGTGATCGCAGACAAACAATGTCAAGGCATAATAATTGCCCACGAAGCCGGTATCCCAACTGTGATCGTGAACCGCAAAGCCTTCGGCTACAAACCTGGCATAGACGTCATATGGGATCGCGAAGGTTTCACTCGAGCGTTAGTCGCCGTACTAGCAGCCCGACAGACCGAACTGGTCGTGATGGCCGGCTTCATGACCGTACTCCACGAGATCTTCTTTACCTTGTTTCAGGGTGATATCATCAATCTTCACCCATCGCTTCTGCCCAGTTTTCCCGGCGAGCATGCCATAGAAGACGCCTATAAGGCTGGCGTGGGATTAACTGGCTCAACAGCCCATATTGCCACCGAAGTCCTGGACGATGCCTCCTATATCATCCGCCAGGTCGAGGTGCCGAGATATCCCGACGACACCATAGAAGATCTGAAAGCGCGAATTAAAGCCAGAGAGAATGAGTACTACCCCGAAGTCGTCCAGGGCATCCTGGCCGGCACCATCAACCTCGAAGAGATCAGGAGCAAGTCATGAAAGTTGCAGTTTGGGGATCAGGCGCCCGCGAAGACGCACTGGCCAGGCACATGAGGCGCTATGGCGAGGTTCTGGTAACTCCAGGCAATCCGGCGATACCCGGATCTACTGGCCCAAAGATGGAAGACACTGATATTGACCTCTGGGTCATCGGGCCGGAGGCGCCGCTCGTCGAAGGCCTTGCCGACAGACTGCGCGACAAAGGCCAGCTCGTCTTTGGCCCGGGTAGTGACGGTGCCCAGCTAGAAGGTTCCAAGATCTGGATGAAGCGTCTACTCAAAAACGGCCGAGTACGGACGGCCAATTTTGAAACTTTCATGCCCGGCGAAGAGGTGGCCGCGGAGGCCTACATTCGAGCTATGATGGGACTCATCGTCGTCAAAACCGACTACTTAATGGCCGGCAAGGGCGTGCTGGTGACCAACGATCAGGATGAGGCAGTAGCCGACGCGCTTAGCAAGCTTGAGACCGGCGGCATCGTCGTCGAAGAAGGTTTGATCGGCCGAGAGTTGTCCTTCTTCGCCATCTGCTACGGTAACGGCTGGGTTGGCTTGCCGACGGCCTGTGACTACAAGGCAGTCCATGATGGCAACGACGGACCAAATACTGGCGGCATGGGCTCTTTCGCCCCAGTCGCGGATGCACCGTCGGATATCGAGATCAAAATGATCATCGACGGCACATTGGCAGCGCTTCTCATGGAGGGCATCGACTATCGTGGCGTATTGTACTGCGGGCTGATGATCACTCGCGATGGCATATATGTGCTGGAGTACAATATCCGCTTTGGTGACCCAGAGATACAGTCGGTGCTGGCCACCCTAGACAGCGACCTTGCGCAGGTTTTCGCTAAGGCTGCCGCCGGGCAGAGACCACCAGAAGTCCAAAGCTCCGGTGCTAGTGTGACGGTTGTACTGGCCGCCGAGAACTATCCGGGAGATCCGGTGAAGGGCGATGTGATCACCGGCATCGAAGCCGCCGAGAGCATTGAAGGCGTGACAGTCTTCTACGCTGGTGTCGGCAAAGATGACGCCGGCAATCTGGTTACAGCCGGAGGCCGCGTCCTAAGCATTACTGCGAAAGCAGATACAATCGCCAAGGCTCGTGCTCAGGCCTACCTGGCCGTCAACAAAATCCACTTCCGGGGCATGCACTACCGCACCGATATTGCTGCTGACGCCGTCTAGACAATTCTGCGAGACCGCCATTCACCCCGCCCGTCACTGGGCGGGGATTTTTGTTGAGCTGCTGTGTTAATATTAGTCTAATAAGGGAGAAATATCATGCTGGGTTGGGTAGAAAATATCGAAGAAAAAACACTACAGAACGAAACTTTTCGGACAGCGTTATTCACTGGCGAGCACAGTCAACTGACCGTTATGCATATTCCAGTCGGCGAAGACATTGGGCTAGAAGTACACCCTGATAACGACCAGTTCATACGCCTAGAGCAGGGAAAAGCGCACGTGACTTTCGGACCATCCAAAACTGAAGTCGCAGAAGAGCACGATGTAGCCTCAGACTGGGCCATCATCGTGCCAGCCGGAACATGGCACAACATCACCAATACCGGCTCAGAGCCGCTCAAGGTCTACTCTATCTATTCGCCGGCTCATCACCCCGAGGGCACCGTCCACCAAACGAAGGCCGATGCCGAGGCGGCTGAAGCAGCGGAGTAGTCCATGTCAGCAGTATCATGGCTGTTCTAGGTAGCTCAATTTGCAATCTAGCTATGCTATAATTCCACTATTATGGATCTATCAAAGCAGTTCGACCTTGAGCAAGTACCCGAGCCACAGCGCAGTAGCATTTTAACCACTCTGACCGAAATTGTGCTTTCCAAGCTCACCCTTGCAGCCTACGATAAGCTATCCCCTGAAGACCAAGCAGCTATCGAGAACATGGACGAAGATTCAACGACTCCCGAGCAAATAATCGCTTTCTTAGAGGCTCGTGTTCCAGACCTTGAGCAAATAACGGACACCATCATTTCTGACGAGAAAGCTGAATTGGCCGCTAAGACCCAACAATTGGCGACACTCATAACCGAAGATCAAGCGAGCGACATGGCGGTAGAACATGATAGGGACTGAGGCAGGCCCCGGCGCAGACGAATCGTTGACCGAGCGCCAAGGTTTTAGTGGTGGTGAGACATTCATTCATGCAACCGTCCAGGGCATGCTTGGGGAACCGGACATCGGCCCAGAAGATCCACGCCGAGCCCTTCTTGGTAAAGCACTAGTAGTAGCAGATACCCAGTTTAATGATCGTAAGAATGATGAAGTCTACTCTTTAAGAAATGCCGCCGCCGCTGAAATTGCTGTCCAAGCTCATGGTGAAATGACAACCAAAATCCTGATAGCCACCGAAATGCTGGCCGATACTGACAACCTAGGACTGTCCGACGCTGCAAAGCAGTTCGTTGAATCTGGCGGCCAGCTTGAGGATTTGATGGCCGAAGTTGCCGAATATGAAGCCGCCAATGGTGATAACCTTATCCCAGTCCAGATATCAGCACCTGACAAAGAGCTCAGCGACGCCCGTAAGCAATTTGTGGAACTGACCGTAAAAAGCCGTGGCCTACTCCATCGCACAGAGAAACAAGAAGCTAGGGGCGCCGCCGAAGAACGCTACATGGCTGCTTTTAAGGCCAAACTTGAGTACCTCTCTAGTATTCCAAAAGGCGATAGGGAAGCCGCTCTCAACCTAAGTTTGCTACCCCAGGTAGTCGAGAAGATGGGCTTTGATTCTAAGGATATGACACTTGAAGAGTTAGCTGGCAATCAATTACACGTTTTAGCGGACGCACTCTGCCGAGAGCAGTTATTCCGCCAGCACCTCGAAGAGAAAGCTTCCGACAGAGGTGCCAAGAAACTGGTACGAATGGTGACTAAGAACAAAGTTGTGCGCGGACTCGTAGCCGGCTCAATCTTTGCCGCATCCGCTTTTACTCTGGCGCACGGCCTACCCGAAAGCCAACAGCACCTAGCCGAGCTAACCGAGAAAGGCCTCGGGACATTGGGCGCAATGATAACTTCCCGTGAATTGCTGGAAGGTACTTTCGAGGGCTACGAAAGCTTTAGTGAACGCTTCAAACTCAAAAAGGCCAAGGGGGAATTAGCGGCCGATCCGCAACTTGCCGACCTTGCTCTACGCACGGCCTACAACCAAATCGAAGCCATCCCTGGCGATAGAAAGGGCACCGATGATAAGGATGAGAACCTGAGACGTTTTGACAACATCCAAGAAGATTACGAAGAGCTCTATACAGCTCCCGGAGGCAAGCCTTATTCGGCCGAGATGATGCTTGAGTATAGCAAGCAGCTCTACCTGGAGCAACGGCCGATGCTTGATAGCATCGCTGCTAGCTCAAGCCCAGAAGAGCGCAAGCAGATTTACGGCCGGCTGACTGAAGTAATCTTGGGCAATGACTTAGAGAAATTCAAGACAGAGATTACAGGCAATCGTGTTAAAAAGAATATTTTTCGGGGCCTCTCAATCCTATCAGCCGTTGTTGCCTCCAAATACCTGGCCCACATCGACGAAGCCACCAAGATTGCCAGCCACGCCGCCTTCCACCCGGGCGGTAGCCAAAGCTAAGCTCGCTAGCTTAGCGGATGAAGGCCCGGTCTAGTAGCTAAAAAGCTACCCTATCGCTATACTAGGCATAAGAACTATGCCAATAATCAAGAACATCGACCAACTGGCCAAAACTCAATTGCGTCGCGACGCCTTGTTGATCACCGAGGCAGGCTACGAATCGATCGACATCGCCGCTATCTTCAAAGCGCAGCTGCAGTTAAGTGGCAGCGTCCTCACGGCCAATATTTCAGATTTTATTGTAGTACTAAGGGAGAGCAAACATGAGTAAGTCGGTAGTCTATTTTGATTGTAATAATGCCCAGCCGCACACCCATGGCAGTCTGGCCGACCATGGCCTCAGTCTCAGCTGCGTGGCCGAACCGCTCTCCGAAGCTACGCTGGGGAAGGCCAAGGACGCTGAAGTCATCGCCATCCACGTGAGCTCGTCGATGCCTGAAGCACTCATTAAACAGCTTGGCTCGCTCAAGCACATTGCTTGCCGCTCCACCGGCTATGATCATGTCGATCTGGTAGCGGCCAAGGCTCAGGGCATTAGCGTCAGCAATGTCCCGACCTATGGCGAGGCGACTGTCGCCGAATACGCCTTCATGCTCATCTTGGTGCTGACCCGTAAGCTCCTGCCAACCCTCAACTCCATAGAATGGGGGATGGTCAACCCGGCCACTATCACCGGCAGTGATTTGGAAGGCAAAACACTTGGGGTGGCCGGCATGGGGCGGATCGGTTCGCATATTGCAAGAATTGCCAAGGGTTTCGGCATGAATATCGTGGCCTACGACCTCTATCCCAAGCCGGACTTAGCAGCCTCACTTGGGTTTAGCTATGTGACACTCGATGAATTACTGAAACAGTCGGATATTATTACCCTTCAT